>JACWCY010000002.1 GCA_014654455.1 Pelagibacterales bacterium SAG-MED01 | reverse complement strand
GTAATGTATTATAAAATTCCTGTTGGGTATGAAATTCAAGGAAATTTTTTAAGCTATCTTAAATTTAGAAGAGCATTATCAAAATCTCAAAAAGTTATTAATTTTGATAAGGAGGAAATTACAACGATAGCTGAAATTCAAGGACAAATTTTATCAAAAGGCACTATTTCAATTGTAGGGTTACCAGATGAATATAAATAATAAAAAAATATTAATCTTTTTAATGACAATTATGCTTTGTCAGTTTCAAATGCTAAATTTAAAAGCAGATGATCATTCTTCTATAGATGATGAGGAGTTGCCGGCAATTGATCCTTTTTCAGGAGGAGCTGGTTCCTCAAATCAAGTAAGTGAAACAGACACTCAGTTAAGCTCAAATAATGGGCTTTTAAATAATATGAGATTGGTCGGCATAATTATTGGTGAAAACAATAAGATAGCAGTTTTTTCAGCTGCTGATGGGGGAGCATTTAAATATGAGGAAAATCAAGCCATCACAGATACCACAACAATCAGAGATATTTATTCAGAAATAGTAATTGTTGAAGATGGAGAAAACAATCTTTTTGAAGTTTATATGAACAATGTAATTAAACCGAGCGAAGGGTAATAAGTGAATAGATATTTTAAAATTTTTATAACACTCTCATTTATTGTTTTATTACAGTCCTGCGCAACTTCAGGTAAAAAACCAAAATCTGTTCACGGCGATAAACCCTTAATTGATACAGCCCAGATAATTGTTGAAGGTAGAGCAGACATGGACAAAAAAATTATCGATGGTCCTAAGCCTTATGACACAAATATACCAAGAGAAGATAAGCGTAAAACAATAACAACTGAAAATGTTAAAAATTATGTCTATATTTCAGATGAATACACCAACCTTAAACAAATGATTGATATCAATTTTCAAGGGTTAGATTTTAAATATGTGATGTCATTGATGGCAGATATAGCAGATATAAATATTTTAATAGGAGATGAAGTAAGTGGCACAGTAAACGCTAAAATTGAAAATGTGGGTTGGGATGTTGCATTTCAAACTTTGTTAGATATGAAAACATTAGTAGCTGATGTTGATACTAACAATGGAATTATAAGAGTTCATACTCCTGAAAAATTAACTGCACAAGAAACTGCAAAATCTGCGAGAGCGGAAGTGTTAAAGAAAAAAATTCAACTAGAAGAGTCTGTTGAGCCGATCTTAGCTGAAATATTTAGATTATATTATATTAGCCCTTCTCAAGCCAAGACTACACTAGAAGCTTTATTTGCAACACAAGGTGCCGAGGGAGCTAGCACTATGTCTAATCTTTCAATTACAGTAGAGGATACTACTAGATCAATAATTGTTAGAGGCCACGAACCTGACCTTGATACTATCGATGCAGTTATAAGAGAAATTGATGTAAAAACTAAACAAGTTTTAATTGAAGCATTTATAATTGATGCAACTTCTACTTTTGCAAAAGCATTAGGTGCTAGAGTTGGAGCGATGTCTGTAAGTGATAGAATTGGTGAGGGAAAGGGAACAACTACTATTTCAGGAATGACATCTGGAGGAAATGCGGCAGCAACTGCTGGAGATATAGCTTTAGGGTCTGCGGCAGGAACTATTTCAAATCAAGGAATTTCTGGAACAAGTGGAATTGGAATACTTCGACAAATTGGAGCACGTGCGCTTAAAGTTGAAATTGAGGCATTAGAGTCTTTAGGATTAAGTAAAACACTTTCTCAACCAAGTGTGTTTACATTAAATAACCAAGAAGCAACAATTACCCAAGGAACACAAATTGCATATCAAACAACAGCAGATGGAACAACAACTACTGAGTTCAAAGAAGCGGCACTATCATTAACAGTTACTCCAAGCATAATAGGAGATGGGAATGTATTATTAGATATTCAAGTCAATAACGATTCTCCGGTAACAGTTGCTGGATCTGACGAACCAGGAATTAAAACTAATTCAATTGTCACAAAACTTTTAGTTAGTGATGGTGATATAGTTGTAATTGGGGGCATTAAAAAGAACACCACAAATAATACGAATAGCAAAACTCCCGGGGTAAGCAAAGTACCTGTTATTGGTAATTTATTTAAAAGTAAAAATAATAGCGATGAATTAGTGGAGTTATTAATTTTTATTGCACCTAGAGTGATAGAGTAAGATGAGCAAAACTAAATTAGATGCCACTAGTGAACAAAATATTTTAAATATGTTAATGGAGAGCTCATCCATTTCAACTGAGCAAATGTCTAAGATTAACAAAACTAGCCCTGAAATAGGTAAAACAAAACTAGAAACTGCTTTTGAATTAAATTTTACTGATGAAGACAAGATAGTTAAAATTTTATCAACAAACTATTCTCTGGATATTATAGATTTAAAAAAAACTGTAATAGATCCAAAGATTAAAAAGATTATTGATATTAGATATATTCAAGATAATTCCCTCGTTCCATTTCAAATGGGCAATGGAGTTTTAAAAATTGCAATAGCAGATGCATCAAAATTAAGTTTGATGAAAAACCTAAAAACAATGACAAAAATGGAGCCAGAATTATATGCTGCATCTATAAGCAATATAAATTCTTTTATTGAAAGATTTACAAAAAATGAAACAAAAAAAATATCTGATGCAAATGTAAAAGTTGAAAAGCTTGAAAAAACTAATGATGAGTTAGTTGAGGTTGGTTCAGAAGTAATTGTTTTTGGAAATAAACTAATTACTGAAGCGATCAATTTGGGAGCCAGTGATATTCATATAGAATGTTTTAGAGATAGTGCACAAACTAGATTTAGAGTAGATGGTATTTTAAAAGTGATGGATAATTATTCTAAGTTTTTGCATGAAAATTATGACGCGGTTATTGCAAGAATTAAGATAATTAGTAAATTAGATATAGCAGAACGAAGAATTCCTCAAGATGGTGCCTCAACATTTAAATCTGATACAAAAGAAATTGATTTAAGGGTCTCAGTTTTACCAACAAAAAATAAAGAACGTGTTGTAATGCGTATATTAAATAAGGACGCAGGAGACAAAGCTTTAGCTGACCTTGGATTTGAAGCTAAAGATTTAGAAAAATTAACTAAAGCTATTTCATCACCTCAAGGGATGGTACTTGTTACTGGTCCAACAGGTAGTGGTAAAACAACAACTCTTTATAGTGTTTTAAAACATATTAATAAACCAGGTATGAATATTTTAACAGCGGAGGATCCTGTTGAATACGAAATGGAAGGAATTGGTCAGGTACAAGTTAAAGAGGCAATTGGTTATACTTTTGAGGAGGCTCTAAGATCTTTCTTGCGTCAAGACCCAGAGGTGATTTTGGTTGGAGAGATTAGGGATAAGGCAACAGTTGATATTGCATTGAAAGCTGCTTTAACTGGCCACTTAGTATTTAGCACACTTCACACTAATGATGCCCCAAGTTCTATAACTCGTTTATTAAACATGGGAACGCCAAACTATTTAATATCTGCAGCTTTAACGCTTATTATGGCACAACGTTTAGCTCGAAAAACTTGCTTAGATTGCCGTGTAATTGACGAAAATATTACTCCAAAACTATTAAATTCAATTGGATTTTTACCCGAACAATCCTCAAGAGCTAAAATTTATAAAGGTGATGGATGTAGTGAATGTAGCGGCTCAGGGTATAAAGGAAGAATGGGAATTTATGAAATTCTTGAAATTGAAAATGAATTAAAAGCAGGGATTTTATCAAATCTTCAGCAAAATGAATTATATGCGATAGCTAAAAAAAATGGCTTTAGGACCATGCAAGATATGGGGCAAGAAATGTTATTAAGTGGTGATCTTTCATTTGCAGAATATGAAAGAGTATTACAATCTAACTAATGTTAAATTTTGAATATAAAGGAATTTCTCAAGGAAAATATGTTGAGGGAGAAATTGAAGCCCTAAACAATGCAGAGGCTGCCCATAAACTTAAAGACAAAAAAGTTATTATAACAAAATTAAAAGAAACTAAAAAGAAAAAAGTAGTTACCAAAAAAGAAAAAACATCTTTTAGTTTTGGTACTGGAATAAAACCACAAGAGATTTTAATTTTTTGCAAGCAGTTTGCAACTATGCTTAGAGCTGGACTGCCTGTTCTAAATACTCTTGACATGTTAGAAGGTCAAACATCAAGACCTCCTATGAAAAAAGTTATTTCAACTATAAAAAAAGATTTAGAGTCTGGAAATGCACTGTCAAAATGTTTTGAAAAACATACAAAAATTTTCGATACCGTTGTTGTTAATTTAATCAAAGCAGGGGAGGCCAGTGGTAAGCTTGACACTTTTTTACAAAAAATTGTCACTAATCTTGAAAAAAGAGAAAAAATTAAATCGCAAATTAAAAGTGCTTTATTTTATCCAGGTGTTTTATTTTCAGTTGCAATTTTAGTTACAGTTTTTATGTTAATGAACGTTGTACCAACTTTTGTAAATATGTACGAAGGCATGGGTATGGCAGATGACCTACCAACGCCAACAGCTGTTATTATGTCTATGAGTGAATTTGTTCGTTCCTCTGGTGGATTTTTTTTACTAGTGTTTATTATATTTTTTGTATTTGGTTTTAAATTTTTAATTAAAAAAAATTATGAAGTGAGGAAAAATTGGCACCGGATTATGATGAAGCTTCCTATTTTTGGAAATTTAATAAGAAAATCAATTTTAGCAAAAGTATCTTTAGTTTTAGGAAACCTTAACCAAGCAGGGGTTGATTTAATTGAGAGTATAGATATTGCAAAATCAGTAACTGACAATGTAATTGTTGTTGAGGCATTAGAAAGAATTAAGAAGGGAGTTTTTTCAGGAGAAACTTTAACTGATTTATTTAACAAAGAAAAAATATTTCCTCCAACTTTTAGTCAGCTAATCTCAGTTGGTGAACAAACAGGTAGCTTGGATGAAATGTTTGGTTCAGTCGCACTTTATTATGAGGAAGAGTTTGATGTGGCTGTTGCAAATCTTGCAAGCTTAATTGAGCCCATAATGATCGTATTTATGGGTATTACCATTGGCGGTCTAATGTTAGCTATGTATGCGCCTATATTTAATGTAGGGGCAATAATTGGGTGATTATTAGTAATTTTAGGCTTAATAAAAATTATTGACCTTTTTGAAGATAATCTCCATAATAATAAGAATATTAAAACACTAATGAGGATTTAATGAAAAAAATTAAAAATAAAGGTTTTACACTTATTGAATTGCTAGTTGTTGTAGCAATTATAGGAATTTTAGCAGCAGTAGGTGTTGTTGCTTATAACGGATACACAGCAGCCGCAAAAGTTGCTTCGACAAAAACAATTCACGCACAAACAGTTAAATATATGGCAGCAGAGTCTCAAAAATGTAGTTTGGGAGAATCATCATATGCTGGTACTCAGACGTGTCCTGTAACAGCAGCTAAAATTGTAACTGGATCGATTGCACAGCTGACGGATAAAAATCCACATGATACTACAGTAGAGTCGGTTAAAGATGGAACTACCTTTGTGTTAGGTCATGTTCAAATTAATGCTACAACTACAAAAACTGTTACAGTAAAAACTTGTATAAAAGATCCATGCACAGGAGATGGTTCTGCTGACAATCAAATGACAACAGTTGTATCAATTGAATAAATAATATTTTAAAATTAGGTACTACAGCCAAGGGTTTACTTTAATAGAACTCTTGGGTGTGGTTCTAATTAGTGCCCAGTATGAGCGTATTTTAGTAATAATTAGTAATCGCTTGTAGTATAATAACTTTATTATGGAAATTGTTACAGCTTTAATATTATTTTTAAACGGAAGTATGATCGAGCATGTTTATAAGGCTGATCTAAAATCGTGTAATGAATCAAAAAAAATTGCAGAAAGTGTTGTAAATACAAACAGTGTTGTTTTTGTGTGTAAAAAAGTTAAAGCAAAAGTGATTATTGATGAAGGAACTAATAAAAAGAAAATAGTTAAAGTTCTAGATGATAAAATTTTTACTGGATCAGGTACAGCTTTTTTTATATCTGATGAAGGTCATCTGATTACCAATCACCATGTAGTTAACTATTGTAATATTACCAAAGTTAATTATTTTGGTAAATCAGGAACTGCTAAAATATTAGCTTATGACAGAGTAAATGATCTTGCACTTCTTGAAACAGATATAATACCAAAAGACAAATTTGATATTTCAAATAGAGATCCAAAATTACTAGATGATATTTACGTTGCAGGTTATCCTTTTGGCAAAGCAGTAAGCTCTTCTGTAAAGGTTACAAAAGGAGTTGTTAGTGCACTTGCTGGTTCACAAGACAATTATGCTTTAGTTCAAATTGATGCAGCAATTCAGCCAGGTAATAGTGGGGGCCCGATTGTTAATACTAGTGGAAATGTAGTTGGAGTTGCGGTAGCCAAACTAGATTTTAAAGATGCAATGGAGTCTTATGGAGTTATTCCAGAAAATACAAATTTTGGGATTAAATCATCTATTCTTAAAAATTTTACTTCAGCTAATAGTATAAAAAATTCTGAAGAGGAACCAAAGGAAGTTTCAACAGAAGTACTTGGAGAAAAAATACAAAATGCAACTGCTTATGTGGGTTGCTGGACTGCTGAAACAAAAATAGCAGCTATGAAAACAGTAAAAACGGTTTTTGGTCAACCTCGTTTAGCATTTGATTTTGCGTGTTATAATAGTTGTAAAGAACGAAACCCAGATGCTATATGTCAGCAGCAATGTGCATTAAATTAATCAAAACTCAAATACTTCTTTGTAATAAAAAAAATTTAAAAGGTTTTACATTAATTGAGCTTTTAGTAGTTGTGGCCATTATCGGTATTCTTTCAGCAGTAGGAGTTGTATCTTATAGTGGATACAAAACTTCAGCCGAAAAAAAACAAGCTGAAATTACACTAAACTCAATTTATTTAGCTGAGCAAGAATATAAGTCTAATAATGGAGAATATTATATTAGTACATCTCAATCAAATATAGTTACTAACTTATTTGATGGTGTAGATGATTTATCAGAACAATCTTACACTTTTAAAACCACAGCCGCTGACACTCTTACTATTATTGCAACTAAAGAAAATGACACGAGCTGTACAATAAAAATAACTCAAACAAACAAAAAACCAGTTTCCAGTAATAGTTGCTAGTTTTAGTGCTCAAAACGGGCACAATTCCTAGTATAAATGTCATTTT
The DNA here is from genome assembly GCA_014654455.1 of Pelagibacterales bacterium SAG-MED01. Lineage (GTDB taxonomy): Bacteria > Pseudomonadota > Alphaproteobacteria > Pelagibacterales > Pelagibacteraceae > Pelagibacter. The sequence goes on along the minus strand of JACWCY010000002.1, from coordinate 164,229 downwards.
CATTGAGTGCTATAAAATCCTCATTAAAATACTTTTACAATGAAAACTGTTATAATTGCTTTTGGTCAACATAAACCAGCATTCGATTTTATTTGTTACAATGATTGTAAGCAAAGAAATAGTGATATGGTTTGTCAGCAGCAATGTTTTCTCAATTAAAAATACAAACTATAATTAGATATTTTTTCTTAATTGGAATTATGTTTATTCTTCCAATCTCTAATTCATTTGCAGTGGTTATGCCAGTTTTCAAGCAATCAACTCCCGTACCTGACATAACGGATGATGCTATTGGTGGTCCAGGAGATGTTACTTTCAGTGCAGATGGAACCAAAATTCATTTCACTAATTTTACAAACGAAAACGCAAGTACTAGTTATCATAAATTGCGTCAATTTACTTTAACCACACCTTTTGACATTAGCACATTAGATACTGCTACTGAAGTTCAAATAGATTTAAATGCTGGATCAGATGATTTAGGTAATTTTGTTCAAGGTCATGAATTTAATAACGATGGTACAAAAGTTATTGTTATACAACAAGGTGGTAAATTGAATATTCATACCCTGACTACACCATATGATATCTCAGATTTTTCACAAGATGCAGATGATGGAGTTAATTATACAACTGCATTTGTAGGAAGTGCAGTAGATGATGATATTAGATCACGTGATATCACATTTAATAATGATGGGACTAAAATGTATCTTATTGATGGGGGTGATAACACCATAGGTGATGGAGGAGTTATAGAATATGACTTAAGCACTCCTTTCGTTCCGTCGACAGCAACTTTTGTAAATGAATTAGTTGTTAGTGGTGAACTTTCATTATTCGAACAAGATGTAGAATTTGACGACGATGGAACAAGAATGTACGTAATTGACTCTCATACTACTGCCAATTCAAATGCGAAGATTGCTGTTTATAAATTATCAACACCTTTTCATACAAGCACAGCAACTTTTGTTGGAAGTATAGCAAATTTCTTTGATGCTTCAGGTGGAACAGGGACTCCACTCGGATTAGGTTTTTCTAGTGATGGGATGAAACTCTATCAAACAACGTACACAATTAGTGGATCGGGTGATCTCGATAGAGTATATGAATATGATTTAAGCTGCCCTTATGGAATAGTTATTTGTGAAACTGAAACAGCATCAGTTGTAAGTGCACAAGTGGAGATAGCTAAAAATGTTATTCATCAAAATACTTCAATAATTTTTAAAAGATTTGAATGGTTGCGTAGAAATGAGAATAAAACAAATTTAAATAGTCATAATTTAAAATTAAATATTAATAATCCAATTTTGGCATCTTTAACAAATAAGTTACAATCTTCTTTTAAAGATCTTAAATATACTCAAGCATCATTAAAAACAGAAAAACTAGCAGAGAATAAAAGAAAATGGTCCAGTTGGACCCATGGAGATATTTCATTTGGAAGAGTGGGTGATACCATCTCATTAAAACCAAAAGAAATTACCACTAAAGGAATATCAATTGGCGCAGATAAATTAACTAAAAATAACAATTTTTTTGGATTAGCAATGAGATACAGTAATGATGATGTTGATATAAAATCTGAAACTAATGAGGAATTAAATTCGCAATCATTATCTTTTAACGTGTACGGCCAATTACCTGTTAATTCTAAATCAAATTTAAATGCTTTATTAGGGGTAAGCTTTTTAAGTATGGACCAAATGATTTCTGGAACCGTTACCGGAGAGAGAAATGGAAAACAAATTTATACAGCTTTAAGTTACGAAGAAGAGAAAAATTATACTAAATTTGACATAATTCCTTACGGTAAAACAGAACTAGGGATCACTCAGCTATCTGAATATACTGATTTTGGAACAAAAGCCACAAATAACGTTGAGATCCACGAAAGACTTACTTTTAAAACAGGAAATGCATCTGCCGGCTTTAAGTTTGATCACACTTTGTATATGGATGAAAGCAGATTAAGTAGAAATGGGTTTTTAGAGTATGTTGTTGATTTTACTTCAGATATTGACCATCGTTATAAAAATCACATTGACAATGTGACAGTTCAAAACACCATTAAAAGACATTCAACAAACAATATTAAAGGAAATATTGGTTTTGAATTATTTCAAAGGAGTGGACATACATCTGCATTAAATTATGAGCGATTTCAAAGTTTAGATAATAGTGCACACACAGATAGCCTCCTCCTTAAATTTGGAAAACAAAAAAATGAAAATACTAATTTTAATGTAATTTATGAACCTTTAAAAAATAATAATACTGAGATCAGTTATTTAAAAAATTATGATAATTTTAATTTAAAAGTAAAATCTAACTACGCGATGTACAGTAAAATTCCTGACTATGGTGCAGGTATTGAATTATCAGCAACATTTTAATCTTATGAAATTTATAAAAAACCTTATTTTAATTTTATTATTTATATTTCCTATCTCTAGTTCATATGGGGCTATGGTTACTTTTGTACAGAGAGCAACAGTCGATGATAGTGGAACATTTATAAGCGGTGTTAATTTTAATGCTGATGGAACAAAATTGTTCACAGTGTACAATACAAAAGCCTCTGGTGATTATAGCCATGTAAGTGAATATAATTTAAGTACACCATTTGATATCTCCACAAGAACTTACGCAGGCGATGACGAAAGATGTATTTTAAATAGTAGCGACACAACTACAGGTCCTATTAATAATGTTTTTGATTTAGAATTTTCCAACGATGGAACAAAATTATTTGTAGGGAGAGGCATTAACGCTAACGGCGCAGATCATGATAGGGTATTTAGATTTGATTTAACTTCACCCTATGACATCTCAACATGTTCATTTGTAAACCAAACTTCAAGTCTTGATTCTGATCCCCTACAAAATGGTAGCAATGCTGGATCTGTAACTTCTGGTAAAGGAGAAGTTCGTCTTCAAGGTTTAGAAATTAATGATGATGGAACAAAACTATTTACAATTTTTCATAGTACACAAGGTGCAAACCCTAATACCAGACTGTTAGAATACAAACTTTCAACTCCATATGATTTAACCACTATATCACTTGTTGCCAATGCAGGAATAGAACTAGAAGAAGAAATATCAAACCCTAAAGGAATGAGATTTAGCTCAAATGGAAAAAGAATTTGGTCTGTTAATCATACTGATCTCAAACAAAGTGTCACTCAAATTTCGCTTGATGTGGCATACTCCACATCTTCATTCACCATAGATGGTACGGTTCTTATAGAAAACTTAGGAGGCACCAACATGTTTGATGAACCAGCAGGTATTGGATTTAGTGCAAATGGTTTAAAAATGTATTTGGGTACTGATAGAGTTAATCAAGGAGATACTAATGCAGATCGTATTAACGAAATTGATTTAGTTTGTCCTTTTAATATTATTGAAGGAAAATGTCCTCCAATTACAGATAACAAAGATAGAACTGCAATGATGGAAGCTCAAATCGAAATTGCTAAAAGAACTATAGATCATTCAACTGATACTGCGTTAAATCGTTTAAAATGGATTAGAAGAAATAAAGATAAACAAAATTTAACAAATCTTAATATTGATTTAAATTTTAACAATCAAATGATTAATTCTTTAACTAAAGCAGTAAAAACATCTACTTCTAAAAAAAAAGGAGATAAAAAACAGGATATATTTTATTGGAGTGAGGGAAGTATTGTTGTTGGTAAAATAGGAGATACTAGCATCTCTTCAGCTAAAAAGATTGGAACAGATGCTATTACAATTGGTAGAGATCAATTTACTAACAACAATGGAATTAAAGGGTTGGCTTTTAGAGTGGGTAGAAATGATGTTGATGTTGGAACTTCGGGGAGCAATCTAGATACCGATACATATAACCTTACATATTATGCAACATCTCCCATTAAAGATGATACAAAGTTTTTAGACACGATTGTCGGTATTGGTAAATTAAGCTCAAATTTATTAACTGTTTTAGATGGCAAAAATTTAACTGCTGATAGGAATGGAAGACAATTCTATGGAACAATTAGAATTAAAGATGAAATAAAAAAAAATAATTTTACTTTAATTCCTTCAGGTAGATTTGATATTGGTCATACTATTCTAGGATCTTACAAAGAGTCAGGTAATGGTGCTATAGATGTAAAAAAACAACACGTAAGATCAAAAAAAATAAGAACAGGATTAGCAGTTGTAGAAGATTTATCTAGTGATGATTACACTTTTAAAAGACACGGTAAGTTAGAGTATGTTGCTAATATTGATCGTTCCTCTAATTTTAAATATACTTATGTTTCAGATGGAAGCACAAAATTTAATGAAACATTGCATACTGGATCATTGCATAATTTAAATGGTGAAATTGGTATCGATATAATTATGCCGAATAGTTTTAGTATCTTTTTAATATATGAGCGTAACCAAGAATTAGGAACTGGTTATACAGATAAAATACATATTGCACTTGGGTATTTGCCTAACAAAAAAACTAACTATGCTTTTAAATTGGAAGGTTTAGAAAATTTAGGATCTGAGTTTATGATAAGCAAAAATATGAATGATTTTGAAATTGATTTTAAATTAAATAATCAAGATGTATTGAAACCAAATATAATTGATGAGGTATCTATAAATTTAATTCATAAATTTTAGATTACAAAAAATGAAAAGAATTATAGGAGTCATGGTTCTGGGTATGTTGTTAATTAGCAATAATTCTTTTGCGTTTATCGAATTTAAACAATCAAAAAATATTTCGTCAGATACAGAGCAAGCAAGAGGAATAAATTTTAAGCCAGACGGAACTATAATGTATATAACTAACCGTAAACTTCTCGGTACCTCTGAAAATCAAGATGGGCAAGTAACTCAATACTTCCTAAGTACACCTTTTGATATAAGCACAGCAAAAAAGACTTCACAAACAGATTTATTAGGGGGTGGTTCTACTCCAATATTGAAATATCCACATGCAATTGAATTTAAACCAGATGGAACAAAAATGTTTGTAGTCTCGGGAGATCAATTTTCAGATATCTATCAATATAGATTAACTACTGCTTGGGATTCATCTACAGCAGAATTTGAAACAATTCACGCGGTAAGTAGAGATAATAATACTAGACATTTAAGAACTCTAGCATTTAAACCTGATGGCAGTCGTATGTTTACAGGTGGAAAAAGTAATCCTGGAAGTGAAAGTAGAATAAAGCAATTCACACTAGATAATCCTTGGGATCTTACATCTGGAGTATCATCAGCAGTTGTGTCAGCTGACTTAGGTGGTGCTGAACCCAACCTTAGAAATGCTCAATTCGATCCAAATGGAAGTATATTATATATCGGTGGTAATGATAATGATAATATACACAAATATACTTTAAGTACAGCCTGGGACATCTCAACTTTATCTTCTACTTATACTACGTTTGAGTTAGTTAGTGGTTTTTCACAAATGAGAGGTTTTATATTTGTAGCAGGTTTTACAAAATTATTTGTTGTAGATGATGCTGCTACAACAAGTACAATTTTAGAATATAGCCCAGCTTGTTCCATAATTACATGTAGCGATCCTTCTGATGATGGTGATGTTAAAGCAATCGTTGAAGCAAATGTTGAATTATCAAAACGTATAATTCAAAACATTAATCTTCCAATTTTTCACCGAATGGAATGGTTGAGAAGACACAAAAATAAAGACAATCTATCAAATCTTAATGCAGAAATTAATTTTACAAATGAAAAAATATCAAAATTAGTTAGCGGTCTTAAAATTTCAAAAAAGGAAATTGATAGAAGTTATGATAGTGATGATTGGTTTAAATGGAGCGAAGGTAGAGTTAGTCTAGGGAAAACTAAATTTAAAAATTCATCATCAAGAAAGTTTAGTAGTAGTGGCATCTCAATTGGTGCAGACAAAATAAATAAAGAAGACAGAGACGCTATGTATGGATATGTTTTTCAGTTTGGAAGTGATGATATTGATATTGGAAATAGAGGAACAACACTTAATACAGATGCTTATAGTTTAGCATTATATGGCACCAAGCTTAGAGAAAATCACGTTTTTACTGATGCACTAATTGGAGTTAGTTTATTAGATATTGATCAAAAAAGGGTTACTTCTTATAGTAACACTCTAAAAGGTAAGCGAGATGGACAGCAGATCTTTGGATCATTTAATTTTGGAAAAAGATTGGTTAATGAAAAAATAAATTTAAATCCTGGCGTCAAATTAGATTTAGGGTACACAAGACTAAAATCTTTTAGTGAGAAAACAGTTTTAGGAAATACTTTGGCAGATGCATTATTTTATGAAGCACAAAATATTAAATCAGCATTAGCAACAATTGGTATCCTTTTAGATAAAACGGATACAGATAAGGAAGAGGAAAAAATTATCAATCATCATGGACGATTAGAGTATATTGCTGATCTAAGTCCTTCATCAGATACAGAATTTTATTATCTAAATGATCAAGCTACAGTTTACAATTATAAAGCAGATAATAAATCAAAACATAATTTAAAAATTGGTTATGGTTATGATGTAACTTTAATATCTGGATGGTCAATAGTTGGAAATTTTGAGAGACTTCAATCTTCTGGTAAAGATTATAGTAATGACATTTATCTATCTGTAGGATATGTTCCAATTGATGAAATAAAATTTGTATTTGATGTGAATAATTTTGAGAATACTAGTTTATCATTAACCAATAAGGTAAATGGATTTGATTTAAAGATGAGTTCTAACTATAATTTTTTAAGTGAAATACCTGATTATGGTGCAAATATAAATATTTCAAATAAATTTTAACAAGTAAAAATAGGAATATTTACTTTACCCAGTTTGGGCACCAAAAAAAAAGAAAGATAATTAAACAAACTTTTATCAGGTATTTTCTCTTATGAGATTTATTTTAAAAAAATTAATTAGAAGTATTTATATTTCTTTATTTTTCATCATCTTTTTTAATTCAAAAATAGTTTATTCAGCAAGTTTTACTTTTCCTTCAACTTTAACAACTAATACTTCAGATTTTGTTTTACTTTCTAAAACTGGAATTACTCCTTCGGTAAGTGGTTTTTCCACAGATGTACTTGTAACAATTACTGCAACAGCGGGTAATGTAAAAATAACAACTGTTACTGGTCTTGAGCAAATTAATGGATATTGCGGTTATACAGCTGACAATTCTAGCTCTGAACCAAGTAATTGTTCAGACAGTAATAGATCAGAGATTGGTTTTGAGGGAACTCAAGCAGAAGTTAATAATGCATTGGCTACACTTTCGTTTAAAGGTGATGGAAGTACTTCTAATTCTTCTATTTCTGTTTCAGCAACACCAACAGGTGCTGCCTATAATTCTGCTAATGGTCATTATTACAGAGCTGTGTCAGTTGCAAACATAGATTGGGATGTTGCAAGGGCAGCTGCTAAAAGTGATGCACAAAAATTTAATGGACTTACTGGGTATTTAGTAACCATTACTACTGAACAAGAAAATGATTGGATAGCAGATAAAATTGCAACGAGCGCATGGACAGGAGGATCTGATAGTGGAACTGAAAGAACGTGGAAGTGGATGGATGGACCTGAAGCGGGTCAAAGTTATACCTGTGCAAAACAACCTCTTCTAAATGTTGGTGGACATGGAGCCACAATCAGCGGGTGTTCAGAACAAAGTTATTTAAATTGGCGTGTACCAACCAATGGTAATCTTGAACCCAATGATCACAATAGATCAAATGAAGATTATATGCATATTTACGCAACCTCAGATGCCAATAAAAGAGGCAAGTGGAATGATTATGTGATTGGTAACGATGATGTTGATGCTTATATTATTGAGTATGGTGGTATGGGTGGTACAGCTACAGTTTTTGGAGTAGCATCAATATCAATAACATCTACTGAAGCTACTGATAACCCATTTGATGTTTTTGATGATAAAGAATTGGTTGGAATAGTTGAAGGACAATCTGAAAGTGCAAAAAGATTTATTTATAGTTCAACTTATCCTGTTTTAGAGAGAATGGAGTGGCATAGAACCACAAAAAAAAATGACAATATTAAATTTCAAGACCTAGGCATAGATATTGATATAACAAATAAAGATAACTATCCGTACACAAAATTATTGGATGCATATCTTTTAAAAAATGGTGTTAACAAAGATCAAAAACTATCTAACAAAAATATTGAAAAAATTTTAAGTGAATTACCTCTTTCACAATATTTAAAAGATGAAGTTGGAATGGAATCTCGAAAATGGAAGATTTGGAGTTCTGGTTACTATAAAAAAGGTAAAATTAAACTTAAATCAGGTAAGGTAAATCAAGAATTCGATTCAGATGCTTTAACACTTGGAATAGATAAAATAATAAAGGAAAATACTCTTTTTGGTATTGCAATTAGATTAGAAGATCAGGATACTGATGTAGGACAATTAGGTACTAAAATTGAGTCTAATTCAAATAGTGCAACATTATATTCTAGTTGGCATAACAATAAATCAACATTTATTGATGGTTTAGTTGGTTATGGATATATTGAGAATGATCTTACAAGAATTGAGCAAGCTAACACTTCTAATACTTTAACTGGAGCTAGAGATGTTAAGCAGTATTTTGCTTCAATTAAATTAAATAAAATAATAGATAAAGACAACTTTACATCATTATTCTATGGAAGAGCTGATTATGGATTATCTAAATTAGAAAGCTTCTCAGAGTCAGGCAATATTCAAGCATTAAAATTTGAAGAACAAAAATTAAAAAATAGATCTATTTCAATTGGTGCTTTAACAAAATATAAAAAAGAAATTAAGAAAGGGTATTTTTTACCATATGGTAGGGTTGAATTTTTTGAAAATTTAACTCCTGATTCAGAAGTTCAAGCATCATATATTTCTGATCCTAACACTAAATATAATTATACTGTAAAAGAAGATTATTCTAATTCTCTAAAATTAGAGTTAGGTTTTGAATTAAATTTGATTGAAAGTTGGTATCTCTCTACATCAATAAGAAAATTAATTAGAAATAATAAAGACTATGAAAATGAATTTGCAATTAAAGCAAGTAAGCCATTTTAAAAAATATAAGAAAGAGTGGAAGTAATACTTTGACAGGAGCTAGAGAAGGAAAGCAAATATTTGGTTCGTTACAGTACTTAAACACTTTTAAAAAAAATCAAATTAATATCTCGCCTAATGTTAAGGTTGATTTGAGCTATACTTCTTTAGCTGCATATACAGAGACCGGTACATCAGCAATAAAATACGATGAACAGCAAGTTAAAACATTTGGATTATATGGTGGTTTTGATTTTAATAATGAAATTATAAAAAGCAATTATACTCTAAGGCCCTTAGCTGGATTACAATTAGGATTAGATCTAAGTCCTAGCTCAGATGTCTCTTTGAATTATGTTTCAGATCCAAACACTAAGCATACAAAATCAATTGATCAACAAGATGAAGAAAATATAAAAGGGAAAATAGGTTTTGATATATTAACTAACACTGGTTGGTCATTCATGACCTTTTATGAAAGAAATCAAAGTAAAAATAGTCAAAGTGACTCATTGTATTTTTTAACAGGTTATGTTTCTTCAAAAGAGGAAGAGTATGCAATGGCTTTAAATGATAATAAAATTTCTTTAGAATATAAAAAAAATACAAAAGGTTTTGATATAAAATTTGGATCAAACTACAATCTGATGAGTCAAGTACCTGATTATGGTGCAACTATTGAAGTTTCAAATAAATTTTAATCTTAAAATTACTCTATAACCTCAATCTTTTTTATGATGCTTACAATTTTTCTACCCTTAAGGACGGCATTCACTCTTGCACATTCATAGTATGCAGAGGAGCTTTCTTCAGCTGTTTGTTTCATTTCCAAACACCTAGATTTATTCTTAGTTAATAAATGCTCATATAATTTTGGTGGGTCACCCAAATACATCATGAGACTAATTACTTCACCTTCTTTTTCAAAATCTGCTTTTTCTTCAATTTCTGTTACTCTGTCATCAACACCAATTTCAAAATTTTTAAATGCAACGAAGCCTTTATAAAAAATAAAAGCTAAGACTAAATAGAAAAATATTTTTACTTTACTCATTAAAATTTATTTGAAATTTTTAAGTTTACGCCATAATCTTGGTCATCTTTAAAGAAATCATAATGACTATCTAGATTAATTTTGAAACCATTTAACTCTTTGTTATGTGAGAGTTTAGTTGATGTATCCTCAATGGACATAGCATAAGAAGACCTATGAGAAGTTCTGTAATCCAAAGCAATAATAAAGCTATCATTTTTATTATTTTTGGCCTGATCTCTGGTGTATTTAGTCATCAAGTTTAAACCATTTTCTGATATAAAATCAAATCCAATACCACTTATAAAGTTATGAGTAGAATTATTTATATTTTCTAAAGTAAAGCTCTCATCATTAGAGGCGTAAGAGAATTTTTGTTTTGAAGACGGACTCATGTCAGCATAATATTCAAAATCAAAATATGGAATAAAAGATCCATTCTTGAAATCATAAGTGTTATCTAAACTTGTTCCTAAAGCAGATGTAAAGTTTCCAATATACTGATCATCATATTTTAGATTTAATCCTGCAGCACCAGTTTCTGTAAAGGCTCCAAGGTGTGTTATTCCATAATTAATTTTTAATTTAGGAGTAAAATTTAATTGATCTTTTGAAAATGTATCTCTTAAACTTAAAGATCCATATAACTGCTCACCATATCTATCACCTTCAGTTGATACAGAACCACTATTGTTAATTAAATCAGAATTTATAAAACTCATACCTATTAAATTATCTGTAAATCTTTGCTCTCCTTTTGGTTTGCTTTCATAAAAAGTTAGACTAAATGAACTCATATCTAAAGCACTTCCTAAATCTCCTACATCAACATCATCAGCACCAAATCTCAAAGCAATACCTCTCATTATATTATCCTTACCTTTTTTATCTGCTCCAAGAGTTATTGCAGAAGTATCAATACTTTTTGATGAAGATTGATTAGTATTTCCTGTGTTTCCAATGCTGATAGTTCCTTCGCTCCAAAAAGACCAGCTTGAATTTTGATAGTTTGATTTATCATTACTATCATTGGAAAAATAAAGAGGAATAAATGTATCTGATAAGGAATTCAACATTGCATTATTAAACTGAAATTTTATGTTTTGATTAGTTAAATTAACTCTTTCACTATTTCTTCTTAACCATTCCATTCGATTTAGCACTGGATATGTATTGTGTTGTATGAGTTTTTTTGTAGCTTCAGACTGAGCCTCAATAGAAGCAACATCATCTTTATTTTTTGTTGGATCAATACATTTAACCACTCCAAAACCACATGTTAAATCATATTCATAGACAGCCCGCGGTGAATCCTCGTCATCTGTAAAATCTACAAGAAACATTTTTAAACCATCAGCACTAAATGTTAGACCAGCTAATTCTAAAATTTGAGCGGCTGATGAGTATTCACCTTCATAAGTTACAGTGCCTCTTAAATCAAATGGTGAAGCCAATGTAAATTCATAAACTCCTCCTTTAGTTGATGTTGAAGTTGCTCCACCACCTGTGATAAACATTTTCGAACCATCAGAGCTAAATTTCAAACCTTGTGCAAATTTTTGAATATTATCTTTAATATCGCCATTTGGGCCAATATATTCTTTTACTAAAGTTGGATTGGATAAATCAAATGGACTTAAAAGTGAGTATTGTAAAATTGAATGATTACCTCCATTACCCCCTTTATCAAAAATAAACAACTTATAACCATCATTACTAAATTCTATATCTCTTAATTCCGTAATTCCCAAATCTTTGTTGCCTTCAGAAACACAAGTTGAAACATCATAGGCTGTTGTTAAAGAAAAAATTTCTATATCTTCAACTCCAGATGAAGTATCAGTTAAAAAAACTTTCGTTCCGTCTGAGTTGAAATTTATATTTAATCCATCATTTGCTACTGCCGAAAAATTACATATTGAACCCTCCAAAAGTGTAGATGTTGAGATGTCAAATGGTGTAGTCAATGTATATTGCATAATTCTATTTCCTGACGTACCCGTAACATACATTCGTGTACCATTAGGGTTAAAAGATACTCCTGTAGGAGAGTTCTGACCTATACCACCATCATTTGGATGAACTACTTTATTATCAACAAATGAAGAAACTGCTGCAAAAGCAATTGAGTTTGAAAAAATAAAAATAATAAAAATAATTATTTTGAAAAATTTAATTACTAAGCCTGTATTTAAAATCCCCATTTTAATGTCAGATACAACAAGTATATTTTTTATTGAACTCATAAAAATTTTTATAAATATACTATTTTTAAAATGAGGTTGAAACTTCTATATTTGCACCAAAGTCAGGTACTTCACTTAAAAAATTATAATTAGAATTCATTTTTAAGTCTAATCCATTTATCTTCTTGGATATATTTAGTCCTGTCATTAGTTCATCAGATCCATCTAAACTCATAGCATACTCTGTTTCACGTTGAGAAATATAATGAAAGCCAAACCTTACATTGTTTGTTTGTTGACTTTCACTACCTTGAATTCTTTTTAAAATACCTGTTAATTTTAAATGATCTTGTAGTTCATAGTTAAATCCTGCTTCAGCAGTTAATAAATGTGTAGAATTTATACCTGTAGTATAAGTGTAAATCGTCGAGGTATCAGATGTGTAATTCATTTTTGTATCTGATGAATTACTAAAATCTAATCCATACTGAAATGAACCAAATGGTTTTAAGGAGCTATTAGAAAATTTAACAACATCATTAATCTCTAGGCCAATTGAAGCCAAACCACTTTCAACAGTTTGTTTGCCATATGTTAATGCATCAGTACCAGTTTCAGTGTAGCCATCTAATTCAGTATAGCCAAGATCAACTCGAGCTATTGGTGTTAAATTAAAATCTTCTTTAACTAAAGTTTTACCATAATTAATTGAACTAAATACTTGAGTTCCATTTCGAGAACCTGTTAAAGTATTAGCGCCACTTACTCTTTTTAAATCACTTTCAATTAAAACAACTCCAAATAATCCTTCAACAAAATTATTATTATCTAATGGTCTTGTTCTATAAACTGATAAATTATAATTGTTACTATCAATACCTGTTCCACTAGTTCCAACTTCTGTATCACTTTGGCTAAATTGCATTGCAAAACCTAATAGATCATTATTGTTTAATTTTGTGTCAAAACCTAAAGCTAGACTTTGAATATCTATGTCTTTGGATGATGAATTTTTACTATCTCCTATCTTTGTCATGCTAACAGAGCCCTCACTCCATAATGACCAATTTTCAGGAATATAGTCTGTTAAATAAATGTTTGATACAGGGTTAATTGTTGCAAGAGATGTTAATATTTCATTTGTTAAGTAAGTGTTTGATACTGGGGCAACTGTTGCAAGAGATGTTAATATTTCATTTGTTAAATGAATGCTTGATGCTGGAATAACTTTTGCAAGAGATGTCAACATTACATTTCCAAAATCAAATTTTATATTATTTTTTGTTAAATCTTTGTTAGTCCTATTCTGTCTTAAATATCTTAGTCGATCATTAACCAAACTTGTAAATCCACTTAGAGTATTTTTGGCCATCATATTTTGAGCATCAATAGTTCCTGTAACATTTTTATCTGTTGTAGGATCCACCATTGCTTTGGTTGTAAAACTTAAAGCAGTTGTGGAACTTATTCCAGCGTATGAGCCACTGCTATTATTATCAAAAGCACTAGCATCTATTAAAATATAATGCTCTGTTTTTGCATCAAAGTTTGATGATGGATTAATTGTTATTTCGGATGTTCCAGATCCTGTTACTTGACCACTCGTTACATCAATTGTTTCAACTATCGAATTATCTGATGTTTTTTTAATTGTAATATTTCCACTTTCAGCATCAACGTTTTCACTGAAAGTAAGAACAATATTTGCATCTCTTTCAACATCAGTTGCATTATCAGCTGGCACTGATGAAGTTAATGTTGGTGCTGAATTTATTGTTGTAAAACTTAAAGCAGTTGTGGAACTTATTCCAGCATATGAGCCACTATCACTGTCATCAAAAGCTGTATTAGCTATTAAGACATAATACTCAGTATCATTATCAAAATTTGATGATGGAGTGATAGTTATTTGAGATGTTCCTGTACCAGTTACTATATCGGTATCTGTTACGTCAATTGTTTCAACCACTGCATTACCCGATGTTTTTTTAATTGTTATATTTCCACTTTCAGTATCAACGTTTTCACTAAAATTAAGAACAATAGTTGCATCAAGTGCAACATCAGTTGCATCATCAGCTGGCACTGATGAAGTTAATGTGGGTATTGTGTTAGTGGTTGTAAAACTTAAAGCAGTTGTGGAACTTATTCCAGCATATGAGCCACTATTAGCATCATCAAAGGCGGTATTAGGTATTAAAACATAATATTCAGTATTATCTTCAAAGTTTGATCCTGGATTGATCGTTATTTCAGTTGATCCATCTCCTGTTACTTTACTGCCTGTTACATCAAATGTTTCAACTATCGAATTATCTGATGTTTTTTTAATTGTAATATTTCCACTTTCAACATTAACATTTTCACTGAAAGTAAGAACAATATTTGCATTAAGTGCAACACCTGTTGCATCATCATCTGGCACTGATGAAGTTAATGTTGGCAGTGTATTAGTGGTCGTAAAACTTAATGCAGTTGTGGAACTTATTCCAGCGTACGATCTACTATCAACATCATCAAAAGCAGTATCAGCTATTAAAACATAATATTCAGTATTTTCCTCTAGTGTTACATCTGGATTTACTGTTATTTGACTTGAGCCTGAGCCTGTAGTTGTAATTCCAGCTATATCAATGCCTTGAACTGTTGAATCATCTGATGTTTTCTTAATTGTAAGATTACCACTTTCACGATCAACGTTTTCACTAAAATTAAGAACGATATTTGCATCCAATGCAACACCTGTTGCATTATCAGCTGGTACTGATGAAGTTAATGTTGGATCAGTAAAACCTAAATCAAATGCAGTGCTTAAACTATATTCATGTACATAGTCATTTTGATACCCAATCATAAACATCTTTGTTCCATCATCATTAAATTCGACACTCCATGGTTGGTTATCTTGTGATGTTACTGAATAATTACCTAAATGCGTATAACCACCTGACAAATCAAAAGCTGTAGGTAAAGAATATACTGAAATATAATCGGCAGATGCAGCTGGAACAGTTATATACATCTTAGTTCCATCATTATTAAAATCGATATCCCTTGGATTAGTTGATTGAGATGACACATCAAATTCAGTTGGTGTACCAACAGAACTAGATGCAAGACTGTAGGCAGCACTTAATGGGTATACTATAATGTCATCATCATCAAATCCTGCTACAAATAATTTTGAACCATCGTTATTAAATGTAATACCAGTTGGTATACCATCTTGATTGTTGTTAGATGAAATTATAAGACTTTTTGTGTTTGTACGTGTTCCGCTTGATATATCAAATGCTGCATCAAGTGTGATCTCATAGATTCGACAATTTGGGCCGTTACCTGCTTGACAATCATGAGGAGCTTGTGCCCCACTATTCAGATACATCTTTGTTCCGTCATTATTGAAAGTCATGCCAAATACTCGTCTCATATCTATATTTACACCGTAAGACGATGGATCAGTACCCGAAGGGTGATCGTCATTTATAATCATTCTTCTTGTAAAAGAACATGTTGAAACATCATAATCTGTTGTACAACCATATTCTAAAATTTCATCGTCATGATCAGACCCATGTGTGTTCCCACCAATACCACCTACAAATAATTTAGATCCATCATCATTCCAAGAATGAACTATAGGCATATCATTTTTTGTTATTTCTAGGCGATTACCACTACTGTAAGTAACTCCAGCAAATGCCTTAAGACTAAATAAGCAAAAAAAAATTATTTGAAATATTTTAAATATGAAATTCACCCGTGTAAATTAATGAAATAGAGATAAATACAACCGTATTAGTGCTCAAATCGCATTAAATTAATCAGCTATAGCTTGATTTTTTAGCTTTCACTCTTGCCTTATTGACAAGTGGCCAAAATGGGTGAAAAAGTTGATTTAATACTTTTTTGACCACTTATTAAAATTATGAAAAAAATTCCAAGTATCTCTAATGAAATTGATGAAGAAAAAATTTTTGAAATTATTAATAAAAATTTTAGTAAAATAGCGCCGTCATATTATACGCTAATTACTAATTGGTTTATTGATGCGTACAAATCTTTTAATGGTATTGATAAGTTTATAATTTTAATTTATTTAATTAATAAAGATTTTATATTCTTTAGAAAAAATAGACTAATAATTGATTATGATACATTTTATAAAGATAAATCATTAGAAATTCCAAAAATTAACATCATTGATATTTCAAAAGATCTTAGAATTCCTAGAGAAAGTGTAAGAAGAAAGATAGAAATATTAAAAAAAAAGGGTGTAATCAAAAAAAGTGGAAAAAAAATCTTTGTAGATAGATCGGCATTTATAACAGCTAAAGCTGATAAAACTTTAAAAAATCTTAGTATTTTGATTTCTAAGTTAAGTGAAGTATTAAAAGAAGAAAAAATAATTGATACAGCTTTTACTATTAATGAAGTTTCTAGATCAATTAAAAAAAATTTTTCTTTTTGTTGGTATCAATTTTATAAGTTTATATTCATTTTTAGCAATCGATGGAAGACAGACACTGCTACGAAAGATTTAGAAACAGTAAGTGTGGCTTTAATTGTATTGATAAATACTGTTCAAAATAAAGGTTTTAAAAATAAAAATTTAGATAGAAAGAAATATCTTAGAGAAATTCAAAAAACTGAACATTTAGGTATTAATGCATTTTCTATTGCAGAAATAACAGGAATTCCTAGGGCAACCGTTGTTAGGAAATTAAAATTTTTAGTTAAAAGAAAATTTATAAATATAGATAAAAAAAAACTTTATTCTTTTTCTATAGGTTTGAGCACTATACAATTTAAAGTAATTACTGAATTACAAGATAAAAACATGAATGCTTTAAGTAAATTTCTTTATAGAGTAGTTAACCAAATTAATGTTATAAACTATAAATAAGTTTATAAATGTTATAGCATATTGTATGAAGCAAAAAGGTTTCACTCTAATAGAACTCCTAGTCGTAGTAGCTATCATCGGTATTCTGGCTGCTGTAGGAGTGGTTGCTTACAATGGGTACACTCAGAGTGCAAAAAGAAATGCCACACTTCAACAACATGCACAAGCAGTTAAGTTTATAAATAATACTCTCAAATTATGTGACGTTCAGGGTTCAGCGACAATTAATATAAGCAGTTCTAGGACAATAAATTGTAATATAACAAACAATGCAAGTGGTATAAATTCTCTTAATGCAGTTTTTATAGGATATCTTTTAGATCAAGGCTATAAAAATCCTTATGGAGGAACTGACCCGGTTGTATATATTGGTAGAAATAGTTCGCAAGATAGTGATGGAAGAATGAGATTTGACGAAACTGAATGTACAAGTGGATCCTCTAAAAAAAAAATTGCTCTTTGGGTTAAAACTCATGTCGCAAGCGATTATAAGGCAACTGTAATTGCAAAAGATGGTTGGTGTAATTAATAAAAAAAATTGAGGTATTTAATTGATAATAACTGTAGAAAATAAGAGTGTTTATGCTTCTGATGCCGGACAAGGCATCGAAAGTTCTAAGGATACAATAGTATTTTTACATGGAAGTGGCTTATCGCACATCGTTTGGTCTCTTACAGAACAATTTTTTTCAAATAAAAACTTTAATGTTTTATCAATTGATTTGCCTGGGCATGGGAATTCCGAAGGTCCCTGTTTAGATAGTATTAAAAAAATTGTAGATTGGTTAGAAAAAGTTTTTGAGGAATTAAAATTAAAGAACATAATCCTCGTTGGTCATTCTCAAGGTTGTTTAGAAGCTTTAGAATATTCATTGAAATACAAAAATAGATTAAAAAAGATAGTTTTTGTTGGGGGCTCTTATCAAATGCCTGTCCATAAAGATCTAATTAATTTAGCATTAGAGGGAGATTCAGATGCTGTAAAATTAATGATGAAATGGGGTTTTGAAGGCTCAAAAAAATTTATTGGGGGAAACCCAGTAGAAAAGATAATCCAATCACCTAGAGATATTAGTGAAATTTTGGCAGTTGATCTTATTGCATGTAATAATTATAAAAATGGTTCTGATGCGGCTAAAGCTATAAATTGTCCGGCAATGTTTATATTGGGAGAACTTGACAAGATGGCTAATTTAGAAAGTGGAAAAAAATTTGCAAATTTGGTTAAAAATTCAACTACCCATGTGATCAAAGGCTCTGGGCATATGATTATGATTGAAAAAGCTTTTGAAATGCGAGAAAAGATTTTGGAATTTTTAAATAAATGAAAAATTACTCTATAGCAAAATCTAGAAGATTAAGAAGTACTCCCTATACTTCAAGAATAGAAAAACAAGGTGTAACAGCTTACACAGTTTATAATCACATGCTGCTACCAGCTGCTTTTGGATCTATTGAAGACTCTTATCATCATTTAAAAAAAGATGTTCAGGTTTGGGATGTTGCTGCAGAGAGACAGGTTGAAATTTCAGGTAAAGACTCAGCTAAACTAGTTCAATTAATGACTTGTAGAGATTTGTCGAAATCTAAAATTGGTAGATGCTATTATTGTCCAATAATTGATGATAATGGAAATTTAATTAATGACCCAGTTATACTTAAATTAGCAGAAAATAAGTGGTGGATTTCTATTGCAGACTCAGACGTAATTTTTTTTGCAAAAGGGCTTGCAACAGGAAAAAAATTTGATGTAAAAATTTTTGAGCCCAATGTAGATATAATAGCAATACAAGGACCTAAATCTTTTAGTTTAATGGAAAAAATTTTTGGTAAAAAAATTACAGAATTAAAGTTTTTTGGATTCGACTATTTTGATTTCAAAGGCACGAAACATTTAATTGCTAGATCAGGTTGGTCAAAACAAGGTGGTTTTGAAGTTTATGTTGAAAATACCAAATCAGGACAAGATTTATATGATCATTTTTTTGAAATAGGTCTGGAATTTAATGTAAAACCTGGCTGTCCAAATCTTATTGAGAGAATTGAAAGTGGCCTTCTTTCTTATGGAAATGATTTTGATAATCACGACAATCCTTTTGAATGTGGTTTTGAAAAATATGTAAACTTAGAATCCGATATAGTTTTTTTGGGTAAAGAAAAGTTGAAAAAAATTAAATCTGAAGGAATAAAAAGAAAGTTAATGGGAGTGCAAATTGAAACAAAAGAAATTAGTTTGACCGGCTCTGTGAATATAATGAATATTGATGGAAATTTAATAGGAGATCTTAGATCTGCTTGTTATTCACCTCATTTTAAAAAAGTTATAGGAATTGCAATGATAAAAGAGCCTTTTTGCAAGTCTTCTGAGACTGGTAAGCTTGAAATAGAAGGTAAAAGTTTAGCTCTTAAAGTTTGCGAATTGCCTTTCATCTAGTATAAAACTTACATCATGGATATTGCAATTGTCGGAGCAACAGGAAACGTTGGTAGGAAATTATTAGAAGTTCTTGAAAAAAAAGAACTTTCTTTTGATAATCTACATTTAGTCGCATCATCTAAAAGTGCTGGAAAAAAAATTATCTTTAAAGGTAAGGAATATGAAATATCAAATCTGGAAAGTTTTGATTTTTCAAAAGTTAAAATTGCTTTTTTTTCTGCTGGAAAAAAAATTTCTGAAAAATTTGCAGAAATAGCTGCAAAAAGCTGCTTAGTCATTGATAATTCAAGTCACTATAGAATGGATCCCGATGTCCCTTTGATTGTGCCACAGGTAAACTCTGAAGCACTAAAAAATATTAAGAAAAATATTGTTTCAAATCCTAACTGTTCAACAGCTCAGCTGGTAATAGCATTAAAACCATTACATGATTTATATACAATAAAAAGAATAGTGGTTTCAACATATCAATCGGTTTCTGGAGGTGGTAAAGCACCAATGGATGAATTGATCAATCAATCTAACAAATTTTTAGAAAATTACCTTACTCCAGAATCAGGATTACACAATATTGAGTCGAAAAATTTTACTAAACAAATAGCGTTTAATGCAATTCCACAGATTGATTTGTTTTCTGATGACGGTTACACAAAAGAAGAATTAAAAATGACTAACGAAACTAAAAAAATTTTAGATGAAAAGATTGATTTATCTGCTACTTGTGTGAGAGTTCCTACTCTAGTGTCTCATGCAGAGTCTGTTAATATTGAATTTGAAAAACCATTTACTTTAGAAAAAGTTAATTCTGCAATTGAAAGTGCCGAAGGATGTAAAGTTGTAGATTTAAGAGATGATGGAGGGTACGTTACGCCTGTAGAGGCTGAAGGGAGATTTGACACTTTTGTATCAAGAATAAGAGAGGATAAAACTATTAAAAATGGATTAAATTTATGGATTGTATCTGATAATCTTTTAAGAGGTGCAGCTTTAAACGCAGTAGAAATTGCTGAAACATTGATAAAAAATAATTTCTATGGAAAATAAGAGCCCTCTATCTCCACATATTCAAATTTATAGATGGCATATTTCATCTTTAGTATCGATCTCTCATAGAATTACGGGAATTATTAATATAGTCGTAATTACCCTAATTTGTTTATGGGCTTCATTACTTCTACTTGGTGAAAGTAAATATGAGGAAATTAATTTATTATTAAATTCATTGGTAGGAAAATTTATTATTTTAAGTATTACTTGGTCATTTTCCTTTCAGCTTTTAAGTGAAATAAGACATTTGATTATGGATCTTGGATATGGATTTGAGCTTAAGACAACTAAAATAACAGGCTTAATTGTAATTATTGGATCAATAATTTTAACTGTTGTATTTTATTTAATAGGAAAAAATTTTATTTAAAATGATTAACGCTACCAAAAAATGGATCTTTTTAAAAATTAGTGGAGCTATATTAATTCCATTATTGATATGGTTTAACATCAACATAATAATTATTTATGATCAGGAATATGCAGTCGTTGTAAATTTTTTTACAAATTTAACATCTAAATTTTTGTTTAGTATATTTATTATTAATGCATATTTTTTTTCAGCACTTAGTATTAGTGAGGTTTTTGAGGATTATATAGCAAATGATAAAATCAAAAATGTCGCAAATAAGCTTTTGTACGCTTCTGCAGTGGTAATTCCACTATTTACAATTATATTAATATCTAATTTATGAGTTCTTATAAAATAATTGACCACGAATATGATGTTGTAGTTTTAGGAGCAGGAGGTTCTGGTTTAAGAGCCGCAGTGGGTTTAAGTGAATCTGGATTGAAAACTGCATGCATCTCTAAGGTTTTTCCAACTAGAAGTCATACATCGGCTGCTCAAGGAGGAATTTCAGCTGCGCTTGGTAATATGGGAGAGGATGATTGGCGTTGGCACATGTATGATACTGTAAAAGGAGCTGATTGGTTAGGAGATCAAGATAGTATTGAATACCTGTGTAAAGAGGCACCCAAGGCAGTAATTGAATTAGAAAAATATGGTGTTCCTTTTAGTAGAACAGAGGATGGAAAAATTTATCAAAGACCATTTGGTGGTATGACAAAGAATTATGGAAATGGGATTGTTCAAAGAACTTGTGCAGCAGCTGATAGGACGGGTCATGCAATTTTACATACTTTATATGGACAAGCTTTAAAGCACAAAACAGAATTTTTTATAGAATATTTTGCATTAGATCTCTTAATGAAAGATGGAGAGTGTAAAGGATTAATTGCGTGGAATTTAAATGATGGAACTATCCATAGATTTAGAGCACATACAGTAATTATTGCAACAGGTGGCTATGGTAAAGTTTATTATTCAGCAACCTCTGCTCATACTTGCACTGGAGATGGCAATGCAATGGTTTTAAGAGCTGGATTGCCACTTCAAGACATGGAGTTTGTTCAGTTTCATCCAACAGGAATATACGGACATGGTACCTTGATAACAGAAGGAGCAAGAGGTGAAGGGGGATATCTTACAAATTCTAAAGGTGAGAGATTTATGGAAAGATATGCTCCTAAGACAAAAGATTTAGCATCAAGAGATGTTGTAAGCAGATCAATGTCAGTTGAAATTAATGAAGGAAGAGGAGTTGGAAAAGATCAAGATCACGTTCATTTAAATTTAAGTCATTTAGATAAAGAAATTATTGAAAGTAGATTGCCAGGAATAACTGATGCTGCAAGATTATTTGCAAATGTAGATATTACTAAAGAACCAATTCCTGTTGTGCCAACTGTCCACTATAACATGGGCGGTATTCCAACAAATTACAAAGGAGAAGTTTTAACAGTGAATGGCTCAGAAAAAACTGTCCCTGGATTGATGGCAGTTGGAGAAGCGGCATGTGTTTCGGTTCATGGAGCCAACAGATTAGGATCCAACTCTTTAATTGACTTAGTTGTTTTTGGAAGAGCAGCAGCAAAAAGAGCTTCTGAGTTAATTAAACCTGGAACATCACATGAAGAAATTAGTGAGAAGGAAACACAAAAATGTATTGATAGATTTGATAAAATTAGAAATGCAAAAGGAGACACTGGCACAGCCGAATTAAGATTGGCGATGCAGAAAACAATGCAATCTAAATGTGCAGTTTTTAGAACAGAAAAAACACTCAAAGAAGGAGTTGAAGAAATAAGAAAAACTTATGATGGATTAAGCTCTTTGTCAGTAAAAGATAAATCGTTAATATTTAATACTGATTTAGTGGAAACTTTAGAATTTGATAATTTAATTAGACAAGCTGTAGTTACAGTAGATTCTGCTTACAATAGAAAAGAAAGTAGAGGAGCGCATGCTCGAGAAGATTATCCTAAAAGAGATGATGAAAAATTTATGCAGCATACTCTTGCCTGGTGTGATGGCAAAGAAACAAAAATAAACTATAGGGAAGTCCATAAATCTACACTTACAAATGATGTACAATATTTTCCACCTCAAGAAAGAGTTTATTAATGGCCCAAATTAATTTACCTGAAAATTCTCAAGTTAAAAAAGGTAAATATTTTAAAGATAAAACTGGATCTAAAAATTTAAGAAAAGTTAATATTTATAGATGGGATCCTTCAACAGAAGAAAACCCAAGGATTGACACATATGAAGTAGATATGAATAATTGTCCCTCAAAAGTTTTAGATATTTTGAATAAAATAAAGAATGAAATTGATCCAACAGTTACTTATAGAAGGTCATGTGCGCATGGAGTTTGTGGTTCTTGTGCAATGAATATGGGGGGCAAAAATGGTTTGGCATGTACCACACCCCATGAAGAAATTGATGGCGATATAGATATTTACCCATTACCTCATTTGAAAGTTAAAAAAGATTTAATTGGAGATTTAGATGGATTAT
This sequence comes from Pelagibacterales bacterium SAG-MED01, assembly GCA_014654455.1. Taxonomy (GTDB): domain Bacteria; phylum Pseudomonadota; class Alphaproteobacteria; order Pelagibacterales; family Pelagibacteraceae; genus Pelagibacter. The sequence goes on along the minus strand of JACWCY010000002.1, from coordinate 140,668 downwards.
ATAAGCAATATCAATCTATTGAACCTTGGCTAAAATCAAAATCAGACTCTACAACAAAAGAAATTATTCAATCAAAAGAGGATAGAGCAAAATTAGATGGTGCATATGAATGTATAATGTGTGCATGCTGTTCTACATCATGCCCGAGCTATTGGTGGAATGGTGACAAATATTTAGGGCCAGCAGTTTTACTTCAAGCTTATAGATGGATTGTTGATAGTAGAGATGAAGAAAGACAAGCAAGATTAAAAAAGGTTGCTGATGAATTAAAGTTATATCGTTGTCATACAATTCTAAACTGCACAAGTGCATGCCCAAAAGGTTTAAACCCAGCAAAAGCTATTGCTGAAATAAAAAAAATGTTAGCAACCGCTAATATTTAAACAATAGACTAATAAGCGTTTTTAATCTAAAAGATCGTATTCATGAAATTAATCGAACATTTTGTAGGTGGAAAAGTAATTTCTGGTAAATCAGATAAAAAAGGTAAAGTTTTTAACCCAGCGACTGGTGAGCAAGAAAAAGAAGTTAGACTAGCTTCTAAAGTAGATCTAGATCAAGCTGTTACAATTGCACAAAATGCTTTTGAAGAATGGTCATTAAAACCATCGCTTGTAAGAGCAAGAGTTATGTTCAAATTTAAAGAATTAATAGAAAAAAATTCAGATGAACTTACAAAACTAATAGTTTCAGAGCATGGAAAAGTTTATGAAGATGCTAAGGGATCATTAACAAGAGGTTTAGAAGTTGTTGAATTCGCCTGTGGTATACCTCATTTACTTAAAGGTGAATTTTCGGAAAATGTAGGAACTAATGTTGATAGTTGGTCAATGCGTCAACCGTTAGGAGTTGTTGCGGGCATCACACCTTTTAATTTTCCTGCAATGGTACCAATGTGGATGTTTCCTATAGCAATTGCATGTGGAAATACTTTTATACTAAAGCCTTCTGAAAAGGATCCATCGTGTTCAATTAAATTAGCAGAATTATTAAAAGAAGCTGGTTTACCAGATGGAGTTTTTAATGTTGTTAATGGAGATAAAGAGGTTGTAGATGCAATCTTAACAAATAAAGATATCAAGGCGGTAAGTTTTGTCGGCTCTACACCAATAGCAAAATATATTTATGAGAACTCTGCAAAAAATGAAAAAAGAGTTCAGGCACTAGGGGGTGCAAAAAATCATTTAGTTGTTATGCCAGATTGTGATTTAGATGGCGCAGTAAATGGTTTAATGGGGGCCGCATATGGCTCTGCAGGTGAAAGATGTATGGCGCAATCAGTTGCAGTAGCTGTTGGAGATATAGGTGATGAGCTAGTATCAAGATTATCAAAAAAAGCAGAAGCTTTAAAAGTTGGTCCAGGGATGGATAAAAGTTCTGAGATGGGACCCTTAGTTACTAAAGAACATCTAGAAAAAGTAAAAGGATATGTCGATTTAGGAGTAAAAGAAGGTGCCAAGCTTATTGTGGATGGTAGAGATTTGAAATTACAAGGTTATGAAAACGGTTTTTATATTGGTGGCTGTTTGTTTGATCATGTAAAAAAAGAAATGAGAATATATAAAGAAGAGATATTTGGACCAGTTTTATCCGTAGTAAGAGTTAAAACTTTTGAAGAAGCTGCAAAACTTATTAATGATCATGAATACGGAAATGGGGTTAGTATTTATACTAGAGATGGTGATGCAGGAAGAACCTTTGCAAGCAAGATACAAGTTGGAATGGTTGGTATTAATGTCCCTATTCCAGTTCCTATGGCTTTTCATAGTTTTGGTGGTTGGAAAAGATCTTTATTTGGTGATAGTGCAATGCATGGTATGGAGGGTATTAAATTTTATACAAAACTTAAAACAATAACATCAAGATGGCCTTCTGGAATTAGATCAAATGCTGAGTTCGTAATGCCAACAATGAAATGAGGAGAAGTATTAATGAGTAAAATATCTTTAATTGGTGCTGGTCAAATAGGAGGAACTCTCGCCCACCTAATTGGAACAAAAGAGCTAGTAAATGAAGTTGTTCTTTTTGATGTTGCAAGCGGAATAGCTAAAGGTAAAGCCCTTGATATTGCTCAATCTTCATCTGTAGATGGTTTTAATGTAAAATTTTCAGGCACTGATGATTATAAAGATATCAAGGAATCAGATGTAATCATTATTACTGCTGGTGTCCCAAGGAAACCTGGAATGAGTAGAGATGACTTGCTTGGAATAAATTTAAAAATTATTAAACAAGTTGCTGAAGGAATTAAAAAGAATGCTCCAAATGCCTTTGTAATTTGTATTACAAATCCTTTAGATGTCATGGTTATGGCTTTTCAAAAATTTTCAGGATTACCAGCAAATAAAGTAGTTGGTATGGCTGGAGTTTTGGATAGTTCAAGATTTAAATTGTTTTTATCTTTAGAGCTCAATGTTCCTGTAAAAGAAATAGATGCAATGGTTATGGGTGGTCATGGAGATACTATGGTACCAATGCCCAGATTTACAAAAGTTTCAGGAAAACCTTTACTTGATTTAGTGAAAGAAGGAAAAATTTCTCAAGAAAGATTAGAGGAAATTAATCAAAGAACTAGAGATGGTGGAGCTGAGATAGTGAAATATCTGGAAAAGGGATCTGCATTTTATGCACCTGCAGCATCAGGAGTTCAAATGGCCGAAGCATATTTAAATGATGAAAAAAGATTATTACCTTGTGCTATTCAGTTGAATGGAGAGTATGGAGTTAATAATGTTTATGCTGGCGTTCCAGTGACTATTGGAAAAAATGGTGTTGAAAAAATAGACCAAATTGATTTAGATGAAAAAGAGAAAAAAGAGTTTATGCATTCTATTGATGCAGTTAAAGCTTTATGGGTGGCGGCATCTAAAATAGATCCTGATCTTTCTAAATAATAATGAATATTCACGAACATCAAGCTAAAGAAATTTTAAAGAAATATGGAGCAACTGTTCCAAAGGGTGTATTTGCTCTTTCTGTTGATGAATTAATAAAAAAAGCAAAATTATTAAATACACAAAAATATGTATTAAAAGCTCAGATCCATGCTGGAGGAAGAGGTAAAGCAGGTGGTGTAAAAATTATAGACACTATTGATGAATTAAGAGAAGCTGCAAAAGAATTAATGGGAAAAACCTTAGTAACTCATCAAACTGGCCCCGATGGTAGAGAGGTAAAAAGATTATACGTTGAAGAGTCTTCAAATATAGATAAAGAGTTTTATCTTTCTTGTTTAGTGGATAGAACCAGTTCAAAAATTGCTTTTATATCCAGTGATCAAGGTGGAATGGACATTGAAGAAGTGGCCAAAAATACTCCAGAAAAAATTATTACAACTAAAGTTGATATAAGTAATGAAATTTTAGAAAAAGATTGCGAAGAAATAGTTAAGATTTTTAATTTAGATGGTAATTCAAAAATAAAAGCAATTTCATTGATAAAATCAATTTATCAAATGTTTATAAATACAGATGCAAATATGGTTGAGGTTAATCCATTAATTTTAACAAAAGAAGAAAAAATAGTTTGTTTAGATGCAAAAGTAAATTTTGACACTAACGCTTTATTTAGACATCCAGAAATTGTTGAGTTAAGAGATTTAAATGAGGAAGATCCAACAGAAATAGAAGCTAGTAAACACGATTTAGCTTATATCAAATTAGATGGAAGTATTGGTTGTATGGTTAATGGAGCTGGTTTAGCAATGGCAACTATGGATATAATAAAATTATATGGAAAAGAACCAGCTAATTTTTTAGATGTAGGAGGAGGTGCTTCAAAAGAAAAAGTTTCTGCTGCTTTAAAAATTATTTTATCAGATAAAAATGTTAAAGGAATTTTAATTAATATTTTTGGAGGAATAATGAGATGTGATGTTCTAGCCCAAGGAGTAGTAGATGCAGCAAAAGAAATTAATATTAGTGTTCCTTTAGTTGTCAGACTTGCAGGTACAAATTTTAAAGAAGGAAAAAAAATATTAGATAACTCAGGGTTAAAATTAATCTCTGCTGAAAATTTAGATGATGCAGCTAAAAAGATTGTAGAGGCAATCAATTAGATGTCTGTTTTAGTAAATAAGAATACAAAAGTAATTTGTCAGGGTTTTACTGGAGCACATGGTACTTTTCATTCAGAACAAGCAATTAAATATGGAACAAGTCTAGTTGGTGGAGTTACACCAAAAAAAGGGGGTCAAAAACATTTAGATAGACCAGTTTTTAACAGTGTTATAGAAGCTAAAAATGAGGTTGGTGCAGATGCAACAATGATTTATGTTCCAGCTAAATTTGCTGCAGCTGCAATTATAGAAGCTATAGAGGCATCAGTAGAGCTTATAGTTTGCATTACTGAGGGTATTCCAGTCCAGGATATGCTTAAAGTTAGACGAAAGTTAAATGGTTCTAAAAGTAGATTGATTGGACCTAACTGCCCAGGAATTATTACTCCAGATGAATGTAAAATTGGAATTATGCCAGGAAATATTCATAAGCGAGGAACAGTTGGAATTGTGTCCAGATCTGGAACTTTAACATACGAAGCAGTTGCCCAAACTACAGAAAATGGATTAGGCCAATCTACATGCATTGGAATTGGAGGAGACCCAATAAATGGAACTAACTTTATTGATTGTTTAGATTTATTCTTAAACGATGAAGAAACACAGTCAATTTTAATGATTGGTGAAATAGGTGGTAATGCTGAAGAAGAGGCTGCAGAATTTGTAAAAAAACATAAAATTAAGAAACCTATAGTTGGATTTATTGCTGGAATCACTGCCCCACCAGGCAGAAGAATGGGCCATGCTGGTGCAATAATTTCAGGTGGAAAAGGTGGAGCAGAAGATAAGATAAAAAAAATGGAGGAATGTGGAATAACTATGGCTAACTCACCGTCAAAAATTGGAAAAACTTTGTTTGATAAATTGTCTAATTGAAAAATTCTTCTCTAGGTTTATATTGATAAAGGAAAAATGTCTTCTACTAAAAATCTCGAATTTGAAAAAACTGCTTTTTTAAGTAAATCAAATAGCGCCTTCATAGAAGAAATGTACATGAAGTTTGTGAATAACGATCCAACCTTACCTAATAGCTGGAAAAAATATTTTGATGAAATTGGAGATGAATTAGATGTTATTGTTAATGATATAAATGGTCCATCTTGGAGTCCTTCTAAAAAATTTTCAATAAATCAGATACAAAAACAAGACAACGAAAATAATCTTCAAAGTGAATTGGATTTAATTAAATCAAATTCAAATTCAATTAAAGCTGTTTCAATGATTAGATCTTATAGACAGAGAGGGCATTTGATAGCTAAATTAGATCCTTTGAATTTGCTTGAAGTGGATTATTTAGATGAACTTCATCCTGAGGCATATGGATTTAGAAAAGAGGATTATCAAAAAAAGATTTTCTTAGATGGTGTAATTAATAAACAGTATTCAAATATTAATGAAATACTCAATTTTTTAAGAGAAAAATATTGTGGATCAATAGGCTATGAATATATGCATATTTCTAATCCTACAGAAAGAAAATGGTTTAGAGATAGAGTTGAGAAAACTGATGATTTCAAATTTACTCAAAATGGAAAAGAAGCAATTCTTAATAAATTAATACAAGCTGAAGGTTTTGAAAAGTTTTTACACACTAAATATGTCGGAACAAAAAGATTTGGTCTTGATGGTGGTGAAAGTTTAATACCAGCTCTTGAACAAATAATAAAAATAGGTGGTCAATCAAAAGTAAAAGAAGTTAAAATTGGAATGTCACACAGAGGTCGATTAAATGTTTTAGCCAATGTGTTGCAAAAATCTTATAAAAGGATCTTTAATGAATTCGCTGGAGAAATAAGTTCAAAATCAAAAGATGATACAGGGGATGTTAAATACCATTTGGGTGCTTCATCAAACAGAGAGTTTGATGGAAATTCTGTTCATGTAAGTCTGACTGATAATCCATCCCACTTAGAGGCAGTAAATCCAGTTGTTCTTGGGCAAACAAGAGCTAAACAATATTTTCACAAAGACAAAGAAAGAAAAAAGGTAATTCCAATATTAATTCATGGAGATGCTGCCTTTGCTGGACAAGGTGTTGTAGCAGAATGTTTTGCTATGTCAGGTTTGCCTGGACATAACACTGGTGGAACTATTCATATAATAATTAACAATCAGATAGGTTTTACCACAAGCCCAAGGTTTGCAAGATCTTCTCCTTATCCTTCGGATGTAGCGAAAATGGTTGAGGCTCCAATCATTCATGTTAATGGCGACGATCCAGAAGCAGTAGTTTATGCTGCTAGAATAGCCACAGACTTTAGATTAAAATTTAATAGAGATGTAGTTATAGATTTGATTTGTTATAGAAGATTTGGTCATAATGAAGGAGATGAACCATCTTTTACACAGCCTCTTATGTACAAAAAAATACGTTCACATCCTTCACCAGTAAAAGTTTATGGTGAAAAACTCATCAATGAAAATTCAATTTCAAAAGTTCATTTAAATGACTCAATTACAAAATTCAAAGATTTATTAGATGAACAATTTAAAAATGCAAAAAATTATAAACCAAAAATTGAATGGTTTGAGGGCACATGGTCTAGATATAAACCTGAAAGAGGTAAAGACAAAAGAGGTGTAACTGGTTCGGATACTAATAAATTGAAGGAGATTTCTGATAGAATTAATACAATTCCCCAAGAATTGAACATACATAAAACTATTTCAAAAATTTTAGACAATAGAAAATTAGCTGTATCTAGTGAAAAAAGAATTGATTGGTCCACAGCTGAATCATTAGCTTTTGGTTCACTATTGGATGAGGGCTACCCGGTGAGATTAGTAGGACAAGACTCAGGAAGAGGAACCTTCAGTCAAAGACATTCTGTTTTAAGAAATCAATTAGATAATTCAAGATATATACCTTTAAACAATATTTCAAAAAAACAAAAAAAATTTGAAGTAGTTGACAGTTTCTTATCTGAATTAGCTGTTTTGGGTTTTGAATATGGTTATAGTTTAGTTGAGCCAAATACACTAACGATATGGGAGGCTCAATTTGGTGATTTTGCTAATGGGGCACAAGTAGTTATCGATCAATTTGTTGCGTCAGGAGAAAGAAAATGGTTGAGGGCATCTGGACTGGTAATGTTATTACCACATGGATACGAAGGCCAAGGACCTGAACATTCATCTGCAAGATTAGAAAGATTTTTACAATTATGTTCAAATGATAATATGCAGGTTATGAATTGTACAACTCCTGCTAATTATTTCCATGCATTAAGAAGACAAATGCATAGAGATTTTAGAAAACCCTTAATAATAATGACTCCCAAATCTTTGCTTAGACATAAAAGTTGTGTTTCCAACTTAGAAGATTTTAATAGAAAAAATTCATTTCATAGAGTTTTATGGGATCATGCTATTGATCCAAAAAATAAAGGTTTCATAAAATTAAAAAAAACAAAAAAAATTGAAAAAGTGATTTTATGTTCAGGTAAAATATATTTTGATTTATTAGAAGCAAGAGAAAAATTGAAAAGAAACGATGTTGTATTTTATAGAATAGAGCAGCTTTATCCTTTTCCTGCAAAAAGTCTTGTTAAAGAGCTAAAACCTTATGCAAAAAACTCTAAATTTTATTGGTGTCAGGAAGAGCCAAAAAATATGGGCGCTTGGTTTTCAGTTAGAGATTATATCCAATGGACATTAGATAATATAAAGGCTAATAATAATCAAATTTCTTATATTGGAAGAAGCCCTGATGCATCACCTGCAACAGGATATGCAAAAAGACATATTTCTCAACAGCAAGAAATTATAAAGAAAGTTTTTGAATAAATAGAAAATGAGTGAAAAAATTTTAGTTCCAGTACTTGGTGAAAGTATTACAGAAGCAACAGTTTCAAAGTGGTTAAAACACGAAGGAGATATAGTTGAAGCTGACGAACCAATTGTTGAATTAGAAACTGATAAAGTAAATTTAGAAGTTCCATCCCCAGTTTCAGGTATATTAACAAAAATAAATTCTAAAGATGGTTCGGCAGTTGAGGTTGGAGCCTTACTAGGTCTAGTTTCAGAAAATGGTGCAGGAAATTCAGAAACAATAAAAATTAAAAAGATAGAGCCAAAAATAGAGAAAAATATAGATCCAAAAAAAGAAGAAAATAATGTTGTAAAACTAGAAACGCCAAAAGATGAACCTGAAATTTTTGATAAAAAAGAAGAAGTAAAAGAAAAACCACTAGTTCTAACTAACGAAATTCAAGAGGAAGAAAAAAGTCAAAATTTGAAAACTGATCAGCCTTTATCGCCAGCTGTAAGAAAAATAGTTAGTGAAAAAAAAATTGATATTAAATCAGTCAAAGGTTCTGGAAAAGATGGTAGAGTTTTAAAAGGTGACTTAATTAATTTAATGGGTATTAATCCACCTCCGTCAGAAAGAAAAGTTAAGTATGGTCAGGAAGAAAGAATTAAAATGACCAGATTAAGACAAACTATTGCAAAAAGACTAAAACAAGCTCAAGAAAATGCAGCACTTTTAACTACTTTTAATGAAGTTGACATGACAAATGTAATGGAGATGAGAAAAGAAAACCAGGAAGATTTTCAAAATCGATATGGCATTAAGTTGGGTTTTATGTCTTTTTTTGTTAAAGCGTGTGTTGTGGCTTTAAAAAACTTTCCTGCAGTAAATGCAGAAATAGAAGGCGATGAAATTATTTATAAAAATTATTACAACATAAGTTTTGCAGTTGGAACTGACAAAGGACTGGTAGTTCCTGTTCTAAAAGATGCTGATGAATTATCTTTTGCAGATATAGAGAAAAATATTAAACTAATTTCTGAAAAAGCAAAAGATGGGAAATTAACAATTGAAGATCTTCAAGGAGGTACATTCACCATTAGTAATGGTGGCGTTTATGGATCGATGTTATCCACACCAATATTGAATCTACCTCAGTCGGGTGTGTTAGGTATGCATAATATTGTTGATAGACCAATAGTAGTAGATGGTGAAATTAAAATTAGACCAATTATGTATTTAGCATTGTCTTATGATCATAGAATTATTGATGGGAAAGAGTCAGTTTCATTTTTAAAAATGATAAAAGAAAATTTAGAAGATCCAAGAAGGTTATTTTTAGATATTTAAATGGCAGATAAATTTCAAGCAGTAGTTATTGGTGGTGGTCCAGGTGGTTATGTTTGTGCCATTCGACTTGCACAATTGGGTCTAAAAACTGCATGTATAGAGTCTCGTGGTTCCCTAGGTGGGACCTGTTTAAACGTTGGCTGCATTCCATCAAAAAGTTTATTAAATTTATCAGAAGAATTTCATAAAGCTCAAAACCTCTCAAATAAAGGGATAGAGGTTGGAGAAGTAAAATTAAACTTGAGTAAAATGATGAAAAATAAAGATAAAGCAGTCACTATATTAACAAAAGGAGTTGAATTTTTACTTAAGAAAAATAAAGTCACTTACTTTAAAGGAACTGGTAGTTTTAAATCAAAAAATGAAATTTTAATTAAAGATCACCAAAACAAAGAAACTTTGCTTAAAACAGACAATGTTATAATTGCAACAGGTTCAGACGCTGTTTCTTTACCAGGAGTAAAATTTGATGAAAAAGTAGTTGTTTCGTCAACAGGTGCATTAAAATTAGAACAAGTTCCAAAAAAAATGGTTGTTGTTGGTGGAGGTTATATTGGATTAGAAATGGGATCTGTATGGTCAAGACTGGGTGCTGAAGTGCAAGTCGTTGAATTTTTAGATCACATCACTCCTGGCATGGATAAAGAGATTTCTATTGAATTTATGAAAATTTTAAAAAAACAAGGTATTAAATTTAATATGCAAAATAAAGTTGAAACTATTAAAAATAACAAATCAGGAGCAGTTGTTTCTACAGTAGATAAAGATGGAAATAAAAATAATTTTGAATGTGATGTTGTGCTTATTTCAGTTGGACGAAAACCAAATACAAAAGATCTTAATTTAGAGACTATAGGTATAACGTTAGACGATAAAAAAAGAATAAAAACTGATAAAATGTTTAAAACGAATATTGAAAATATTTATGCAATAGGTGATGTTATCAGTGGACCTATGCTCGCCCATAAAGCAGAAGATGAGGGAATTGCAGTTGCTGAAAATATTGCAGGACAATCCGGCCATGTTAATTATGACACAATACCTGGTGTTGTTTACACTACTCCTGAGGTTGCCTCAATTGGAATGACAGAAGAACAATTAAAAGCAAAAAATATTAAATATAAGATTGGTAAATTTTCATTTATGGCAAACTCTAGAGCAAAAGCCATAGATGATGCTGAAGGGTTTGTAAAAATTCTTGCAGATGAAAAAACTGATAAAGTTTTGGGTGCACACCTAATAGGACCTCACGCGGGTGAACTGATTGCTGAAATAGGCGTTGCGATGGAATTTGGAGCTAGTTCTGAAGATATTGCAAGGACTTGTCATGCTCACCCTACATTCTCCGAAGCTGTAAAAGAAGCAGCATTATCAGTAGATAAAAGAGCAATACACTCTTAATATATTTTCATAATATTTAGATATGAAAGTACCGATTCTATTACCAAATATATTTAACCACCCTTTTACATATGAAAGTGACATAAATTTAAAAGTAGGTGATTACGTAGTAGTACCATTTGGTAAATCAAAAATTACAGGGGTTGTTTGGGATGATTTTGAAAAAGAAAATAATAAAAATTTTAAGATAAGGACTGTTTTAAAAAAATTAAATGTTTCTCCACTAAAAAAAACAACTATAAAATTTATCAATTGGTTTGCTGTATATAATATAATCCCAAAGGGGATGGCTTTGAAACTAGTTCTATTAAGTAGCAATGCTATAGAAAGACTTGATAAAGATGCTTTTAAAACTTTTGACTCTAGTATCAAAATAAATTCAATTAAACTTTCTGAAGAACAAAAAAAATCCTTACAAAAAATGAACATTTCTAATGAAAAATTTAGAGTACATGTTCTTCAGGGTACAACAGGTTCAGGAAAAACTATCGTTTATTTTTCAGCCCTAAGAGATATTGTCAAAAAAGGTTTACAAGGTTTAATTCTATTACCAGAAATAGGTTTAACAGGTCAATTTGAAAAAAAATTTATTGAATTTTTTGGTATTTTGCCAGCAGTTTGGCACTCTGGAATTTCAAAAAAAAAAAAAGAAGTTATTTGGAGTGGGGTTGCTAATGGAGAAATTAAAGTCGTGATAGGAGCAAGATCATCGTTGTTTTTACCATTTAGAAAACTAGGTCTAATTATTGTTGATGAAGAACATGATCAATCTTACAAACAAGATGAAGGTGTGACTTATAATGCAAGAGATATGGCAATATCAAGAGCATCATTTGAAAATATTCCTATAAATTTGATAACTGCCGTTCCATCAATTGAAACATTTGAAAATATACAAAAAGAAAAATATAGTATTTCTAGATTAGAACAACGTTACCAAAACGCATCTTTACCTAATTATGAAATAATTAATCTAAATGAAAATAAATTAGAAAAGCAATCTTGGCTTTCAAAAAAAATAATAGACAAAGTAAATTTTCATCTTGATAAAAATGATCAAGTATTATTTTTTTTAAATCGACGTGGATTTTCTCCACATGCACTTTGTATTAAATGTTTTAATAGTTATACTTGTCCAAACTGCTCAATTAATTTGGTTTATCATAAAAATAAGAATAATTTATTATGTCATTATTGTGGGTTTAAATCATCTTTAAAAAGACCCTGTATAAAAGATGGAGATTGTGAAATAATTTTTAGTGGTCCAGGTGTTGAAAGAATATCTGAAGAAGTAAAAAAAAAATTCCCATCAAAAAAAATTGAAATTTTTTCAAGTGATACAATGAATAAAAAAGACTCTATCACTAAACTAGAAAAAATAATTAATAATGAAGTTCAAATCTTGGTTGGTACTCAATTAATCTCTAAAGGTTTTCATTTTCCAAGTTTAAATTGCATTGTAGTAGTTGATATTGATCTTTCATCACAAGGACATGATTTAAGAGGTGCAGAAAAAAACTTACAACTATATCATCAACTTTCTGGAAGAGCAGGAAGAACAGGCAAACCTGCAACGGTATATTTTCAAACTTATAACAATAATACTAAAATGATTTCAGATTTAACTAACAGTAACCCTGATATTTTTCTAGATAAGGAACTATTCATTAGAAAACAAAATAAGCTTCCTCCATTTCAAAGGTTTATTTCATTAATTTTAACAGGAGACAATGAAGTGAAATTGGAGAATGAGGCATATAAATTTAAAACTTCTATTGAAGATAAATTAACTGGAAAAATTCTAGGACCAGTAAGTGCCCCAATATTTAGAATAAAAAAAAAATATAGAATTAGACTGTTGATTAGAGGAGCAAAAACATTAAAGTTACAAAATTCATTAACAGTAGCAATACGAAATTACAAATTCCAACCGGGAATAAAACTGTCAGTTGATGTTGATCCAATAAACTTCAATTAATCGTTAAAAAAAGGGCTTTTAAATGAATGTGCTACTTGAAGACATAATGGTCATATGTTAATTAAAGCGTGATTTTAAAATAATCTTCAACATAACAAAGGTACCAAATTGAGTAAAAATAAGGGATTTTCAATAACTTCAGCTGGAAGATATTCTCTAGCCTTTTATGAGCTGGCAAGCGAAAATAATGTTCTTTCACAAGTTGAAGAGCAGTCTTCATCTTTATTAAATTTAATTTCATCAAGTAAAGATTTTTCAAATTTAATTAAGGACCCTACAAATAGACAAGAAGATCTTTTTAAGGTTATAGAAAATATTTCTAATAATAATAAATTTGAAAGTTTATTAAAAAGTTTTTTAATTTTTTTAGTTATTAAAAGACGTTTTTTTTATGTAGAGCAAATTTTAAAGAGTTTTATAGAAACATGCTCTCAAAAAAGAGGAGAATTAAAAGCTCAATTAAAGTCTGCAAAAGAACTGTCTAGTGATGAGATTTATAGAATTACAGATGAGCTTACTAAAAACTTTAGCTCTAAAATAAAATTAAACTATAAACATGACGAAAGTTTAATAGGAGGCTTAGTAGTACAAGTTGGAAGTACTATGGTAGACACCTCAATTAAAAATAAATTACAACAAATTGAAAACAGAATGATAGAGGCATAAATGGAAATAAATCCTTCAGAAGTAACTAAGATACTAAAAGAACAAATTAAAAATTTTGGTGATAAAGCAGAAGTAACCGAAGTTGGGCAAGTATTATCAGTAGGAGATGGTATAGCTAGAATTTATGGTCTTGATAATGTTCAAGCTGGAGAGATGGTTGAGTTTGCAGATGGATCTAAAGGTATGGCATTAAACTTAGAAAGTGAAAACGTTGGGGTTGTAATTTTTGGAGATGACAGAAATATTAAAGAAGGTGATACTGTAAAAAGAACTGGAAACATTGTCGATACTCCAGTTGGAAAAGAATTATTAGGTAGAGTTGTTGATGGATTAGGAAATCCAATTGATGGCAAAGGACCTTTAGATAAAAGTGTTAAAAAAAGTAGAGTTGAAGTTAAAGCACCAGGAATTATTCCTAGACAGTCAGTTAGTGAACCTATGCAAACAGGTCTAAAATCTATTGATAGTTTAGTTCCAGTTGGAAGAGGTCAACGTGAATTGATTATTGGAGATAGACAAACAGGTAAAACTGCAGTTGCAATTGATGCAATTATAAACCAAAAGAAAATTAACGAATCTGATGATGAAAAACAAAAACTTTATTGTATATATGTTGCCATAGGCCAAAAAAGATCAACTGTAAGACAAATTCAAAAAACATTAGAAGAGGCCGGAGCGATGGAGTACACAACAATCGTTGCTGCAACAGCATCTGACTCTGCGCCACTACAGTTTTTAGCGCCTTACACAGGGTGTACAATGGGTGAATATTTCAGAGATAACGGAATGCATGGATTAATTATTTATGACGATTTATCTAAACAAGCTGTAGCTTATAGACAAATGTCTCTATTGTTAAGACGACCTCCAGGACGTGAAGCTTACCCTGGTGATGTATTTTATCTTCATAGTAGACTATTAGAAAGAGCTGCTAAGCTAAGTGACGAACATGGTGGAGGTTCTTTAACGGCACTTCCAATTATAGAAACACAAGGTGGTGACGTATCAGCGTTTATTCCAACTAATGTAATTTCAATTACCGATGGTCAAATTTTCTTAGAAACTGAACTTTTTAACCAAGGGATCAGACCAGCTATTAACGTGGGTTTATCTGTTTCTAGGGTTGGTTCTTCAGCACAAACAAAAGCGATGAAAAAAGTTTCTGGGTCAATGAAATTAGAACTAGCACAGTACAGAGAGATGGCTGCTTTTGCTCAATTCGGTTCCGACTTAGATGCATCAACACAGCAACTTTTAAATAGAGGATCAAAATTAACTGAACTTCTTAAACAAAAACAATATTCACCAATGACAGTAGCTGAACAAGTTATTTCTGTCTTCTGTGGAGTAAAGGGATATTTGGATGATATTGAATTAAAAGATATTGCTGAGTTTGAAAATAAAATAATTGAAAAATGTAAGTCTGATAAACCTGAAATAATTGACTCAATTCAAAGCTCAGGTAAACTTGAAGATGATAAAGAAAAATTACTAATTGAAGTAATTACTTTGTTAAAGGAAAACTTTAAATCTTAATTTATTATGGCAAGCTTAGATGACCTTAAAAAAAGAATAGCTAGTGTAAAGTCTACACAGAAAATCACAAAAGCTATGAAGATGGTAGCAGCAGCAAAACTTAGAAGAGCCCAAGAAAGCGCTGAAAAGGGAAGACCTTATTCAGAAAAAATGAATAATATAATTCTAAATCTTTCTAGTGGTATTTCGGACAAAGCAAATGCTCCAAAATTATTATCTGGATCGGGCAATGATAAAGTGCACCTTTGTGTTGTGATGACTTCTGACAGAGGTTTATGTGGAGGTTTTAATTCAAATATAATTAAAAAAGCCAAGAACTACTTTGCAAAACTAGCAGAAGACGGAAAAGATTTAAAGATCATTACTGTAGGTTCCAAAGGAAATGACCAACTTAAAAGAGCTTATGGTGACAAGATAATTGCAAATATTTCATTTAAAGAGTCTAAAAATGCTAATTATTTTGATGCTGAAAAAGTTGGTAAAATGGTAATCGAAAAATTTGGATCTGAAGAATTTGATGTTTGCACTATTTTTTATAATCAATTTAAAAATGTAATCACTCAAATCCCTCAAGCACAACAAATAATTCCTTTAAATGTTGAAAATTCAGATGAAGATAAATCTGATGATAGTTATGAGTTTGAACCAGAAGAAGATGAGATTTTAAGTAATTTATTGCCAAAAAATATTTCAACACAAATATTTAAGGCAATGTTAGAGAATTCAGCTAGTGAACAGGGCTCGAGAATGAGTGCAATGGATAATGCAACCCGAAACGCAGGTGAAATGGTTGACAAGCTTACTATTGAGTATAATAGAAGT
Organism: Pelagibacterales bacterium SAG-MED01; assembly: GCA_014654455.1. Taxonomy (GTDB): domain Bacteria; phylum Pseudomonadota; class Alphaproteobacteria; order Pelagibacterales; family Pelagibacteraceae; genus Pelagibacter. Next base: position 125,107 of record JACWCY010000002.1, on the reverse strand, counting down.
CGTCAGGCAGCAATTACTAAAGAACTAATAGAAATTATATCAGGAGCAGAGAGTTTATAATTATGAGCAAAGGAACAATCACACAAGTTATTGGAGCAGTAGTAGACGTAAAATTTGATAGAGATCTCCCAGAAATCTTAACAGCCTTAGAATGTAAAAATGGAGACAACAGACTAGTTTTAGAGGTTGCTCAGCATTTAGGAGAGTCCACTGTTAGAACTATTGCAATGGATGCTACTGAAGGATTAAAGAGAGGTGATGAGGTTACAAATACTAAAGCACCCATCCAAGTCCCAGTTGGTCCAGAAACTTTAGGAAGAATTATTAATGTAATTGGAGAGCCTATTGATGAAAGAGGTGAAGTAAAAACTAAAGAAAGTTGGCCTATTCATAGAGCTGCACCAGAATTTAACGAACAATCTACAGAGACAGAAATTTTGGTTACAGGAATTAAAGTAATTGATTTGTTAGCACCATATGCGAAAGGTGGAAAAATTGGTCTATTTGGTGGAGCTGGAGTTGGAAAAACAGTTTTGATTATGGAATTGATTAACAACGTTGCAAAAGCACATGGTGGTTTCTCAGTTTTTGCTGGTGTTGGAGAAAGAACTAGAGAGGGAAACGATTTATACCATGAGATGATAGACTCAGGTGTTATCAAAAAAGATGGAGCTGGATCTAAAGCTGCGCTAGTTTATGGACAAATGAACGAACCTCCTGGAGCTAGAGCTAGAGTTGCTCTTACTGGATTAACTGTAGCTGAGTATTTTAGAGATCAAGAAGGTCAAGACGTTCTTTTTTTCGTAGATAACATTTTTAGATTTACACAAGCAGGTTCAGAGGTATCAGCCCTATTGGGAAGAATACCGTCTGCGGTTGGATATCAGCCTACACTTGCAACTGATATGGGTAATCTTCAGGAAAGAATTACAACAACTAACAAAGGATCAATTACATCAGTACAGGCAATTTATGTGCCTGCGGATGACTTAACTGACCCTGCACCAGCAACCTCATTTGCTCACTTGGACGCGACCACTGTTCTTTCAAGACAAATTGCAGAGATTGGTATTTATCCTGCAGTTGACCCACTTGACTCTACTTCAAGAATATTAGATCCTAGAATAGTTGGTGATGAACATTACAGAGTTGCAAGAGAAGTCCAAAAAATTCTACAAACTTATAAATCTCTCCAAGATATCATAGCTATTTTAGGTATGGATGAATTATCCGAGGAAGATAAATTAGTTGTAGCAAGAGCAAGAAAAATACAAAGATTCTTATCTCAACCATTTTTTGTTGCAGAAGTATTCACTGGATCTCCAGGTAAATTAGTTGATTTAGACTCAACAATAAAAGGCTTTGCAGCTATTTGCAAAGGTGATTATGACCACTTACCAGAAGCTGCTTTTTATATGGTGGGAACGATCGAGGAAGCAATTGAAAAAGCTGACAAAATGTCTAAGGAAGCTGCTGCTTAATGAGTGAGGAGTTTAAGGTTGAAATAGTAAATCCCGAAAAATCTTTCTTAGCCAAAGATGATGTATCTGAAGTTATTGTCCCAGCTTTTGAAGGTGAAATGGGAATTTTAAAGGATCATATTTCAATAATTTCTTTTTTAAAACCAGGTATTATTAAAATTTTATCAAAGTCTGGTGAAGAAAATTTTTATGTTGAAGATGGAATTGTAGAATTTAAAAATAATAATTTATCAATTTTAACAAGCTCAATTTATAACCTTTCTGATTTAGATAAATCTAAACAACTAGATTTACTTAAACAAGCAGAAGAAGAAGCGAGTAAGTCAGAAATTAATGATCAAACTAAATATCTTGTTGATCAAAAGATTGAAGTATTAAAATCTATTAATTAATAATTTTATTAACTTTTTCTTTAAGTTCTTTATAAACATGAAATTTAAAGTCAACAACTGCATCTGTTATTTGATTGATCTCAATCCATTTCCAGTCCAAAAATTCTGGGTTTTTAGTTTTAATATTAATTTCTTTTTCATCACCAGTAAATCTCATCAGAAACCATTTTTGTTTTTGACCTCGATATTTACCTTTCCAAATAATTCCTAATAGATGTTCAGGGAGTTCATAAGTTATTGTGTTATCTAATTCTTTAATCAATTCTACATTTTTAATACTAGTTTCTTCTTCTAGTTCTCTATAAGCAGCCTTAAGAAAATCTTCACCCTCATCAACACCACCCTGAGGCATTTGCCAAAAATTTTTAGGATTATCAATTCTTTTGGCAACAAAAACTTTATTTTTTTTGTTTAAAACGACAATACCCACACCATTTCTAAGGGGTAGATTTTTAAATTTTTCTTTCATTTTAACCGTTAAGTAATTTAATAGCATAATTGAGTTGATTATCTGTTTTAGTCTTAATTCTAAAATCATCTGACTCCTCTCCTATTTCAATGTCTGGTGATACACCAACCTCAGAGATAGACTTTCCAGATGGAAGATAATATTTAGCTACTGTTAATCTAATTGCCCCATCATTATTTAAGGGTATTATTGATTGTACAGAACCCTTTCCGTAACTATTTTCACCTATTAAAATTGCCCTTTTGTGATCTTTTAAAGCTCCTGCAACAATCTCTGATGCTGAGGCTGAGCCATAATTAATCAAAACAAGCAAGGTCTTACCATTTGTTATATCTCCTTTTTTAGCAAACCATTTTCTATTTTCAGAAGCCTTTCTGCTTTTTGTAGACACGATCTCACCATTATCTAAAAAAAAATCTGAAATTCTTATTGCTTGGGAAAGTAATCCACCTGGATTATTTCTTAAGTCTAAAATATATGATTTTACTTTTTTATCTTTTTCAAATTTTTCTATTTCTTTTTGTATTTGTTTTCCACTATTTTCATTAAAAGAAGTTAGTCTTATATACCCAATATTTTTTTCTAATAGATCAGTTTTTACAGATTTAATTTGAATAATTTCTCTTACAATATTAAATGTAATTGCTTTTTTTTCACCTCTTCTTCTAACAGTTAAATCAATTCCAGAACCAACAGGGCCCCTCATCAAATCTACAGCCTCACTTAAAGATTTACCTTGAACTTGGATGTCATCTATTTTTACAATATAATCTCCCGCTTTAATTCCAGCTTTAGATGCTGGAGTATCATCTATAGGAGATATAACTTTCACAACTCCAGACTCCATACTCACTTCAATACCTAGGCCCCCAAATTCACCACTTGTTTCTGTTTGCATTTCATTAAAAATTTCTGGTGACATATAGGCAGAATAAGGATCTAATGATTGAAGAAGACCATTAATTGCAGAATCCATGCTTTTAGATTGATTAATCTCATCAACATATTCTTTGTTTATTTTTTCGAGGACTTCACCAAATAAATCTATTTTTTTATAAACATCATTTTCAGCAGAATTAACAATATTAGTTAAAATAAAGGAAAATATAAAAAATAATAGTAATTTTTTTTTAATCATATAATTAATTTTTCTTTTGGAATTAATTCCGACCACATTTTTTCAAGTTCGTAAAACTTTCTTTTTTCTGGATGAAATATATGTACAATTAAATCTATACCATCTACTAATTTCCATTCATTACTATCTTTACCTTCTATTTTGGAATCAATAATACCATTATCTTTTAATTTATATAAAACTTGCTCAGATAAAGATTGTATATGTCTTGAAGATGTACCGCTTGCAATTATCATGTAATCTGCCATAGAACTCTTATCTTTAAGATCAATACTAATGATATCTCTAGCTTTATTATTATTTAAGGTTTGAATGATGATTTGTTTTAAATCAGAAATTTTATCCATTAATCGTTTAAAGATTATCAAATTTTTCTCAATTGAGAAGAAGAAATATTGACCTTATTAAACTCTATAAATTTGAGATTTTTAGTGCTTAATCTTTTAAATGTCGTTGAATTTAAAGATTTTTTTTTATATCCGTATCTATCAAAAACAATAATATTGCATTTTTGTGAAATTGTTTTCCATTTATGCCACTTATGAAAATTAATTAGGTTATCAGCTCCCATCAAGAAATAAATTTCACTTTTGCCATTTTTGGTTACATGATTAATAAGATTAATAGTTTTATTTGATTTAATTTTATCTTCATAAAATTTTACTTTAATTAAGTTTGTTTTTTTTATAATTTTTTTGCAATATTTAATTCTTTTGGAAAGACTTATGCTGCTTTGTTTTTTAAAAGGATTTTTTTTAGTAATAGCCCATATTATTTCTTTAAGTTTAAATCTTTTAGCTGCTTCCTTAGATATTGCCAAATGACCTTTGTGAGCAGGATCAAAAGAACCACCAAGTATTCCAATTTTATTTTTTTTTAAAATCAAGTTATTTCCTTATTTTTCCATTACTTGATATTTGATATTTATAAGAAATTAATTGATTTAAACCAACTGGGCCTCTAGGAGGTAAGGTATTAGTTGAAATTCCTACCTCACCTCCAAAACCAAATTCTCCACCATCTGCAAATTGTGTTGATGTATTGTGCATTGCGATAGAACTTTTCACAGATTTTAAAAATTTTTCCGCTGATTTTTTATTTTGTGTAATAATACAGTCAGTATGCATTGTTCCATATTTGTTTATGTGGTTAATTGCTTCATCTAAATTTTTAACAGATTTTACTGAAACAATTGATGACAAGTATTCTGTTGACCAATCTTTAATTGAAGCTTTTTGTATTTTCTTATTGTACAATTTTCTTATTTTATTATCTCCAATAATTTTACATCCATTTTCCTCTAGTTTTTTTAAAATAGAAATACCAAATTTTTTAATTATTTTTTCGTGTAATAAAATGGTTTCTGTTGCTCCACAGATGGCAGTATTTCTTAATTTGGCATTGTAAACAACATTTTTTGCAATTTTAGAGTTTGCGTCTTTATCCACAAAAGTATGACAAACTCCTTCAAGATGACCAATTATTGGGACTGAAGATAAATTTAGAACTTTTTTAACCAAACCTTTACCCCCCCTAGGGATTATTACATCAATGAATTTACTCATTTTAGCCAAAACAAAATCAACTACATTTCTTTTTTTAATATCAATAAATTGAATAAAATTTTCATCTATTTTATTTTTTTTAAGAGACTTTCTAAATAATTTTGAAAGTATTAAATTTGAATAAAATGCTTCTGAACCACCTTTTAGAATCACCGGATTTCCTGATTTAAAACATAATGAAGCAACATCAGATGTAACATTAGGTCTACTTTCATAAATTACACACATAACCCCTATTGGTATTGATATTTTTGAAATATTTAAACCATTGGGTCTTTTCCATTTTTCTAGCACAATATTTATTGGATCCCTCAATTTTATAATTTTTTTGATTGAGCTAAGAATATCTAAAATTTTTTTTTCATCTAAAAAAAGTCTTTTGATTAAGTTATCTTTTAACTTTTTTTTATAAGCATTTTTGATATCTTTGGTATTTTCTTTTAAAATTAACTCCTTATTTTTTTTAATTAACTGAATATAGTCTTTTAAAACTTTATCTTTCTTTTTAGTAGTTAAAGGAAAAGTCAACGCTTTCCTTGATTTTCTTCCAATATTAATCAAAAAACTTTTCATTAAATTCTTACCATATCATCTTTATGTACCACCTCAGATTTTGAAATGTATCCAAGAATTTTTTGTATTTCATTAGAATGATTGCCCATAATTTTATTGATTTCTTCAGATGAAAAAGAGCTTAGGCCTCTTGCAAATTCCTTACGTTTATTATCTAAAATTTTGATATGATCACCTTTTTTAAATTTTCCTGAAACTTTTTTTATACCAGCAGCCAATAAGCTTTTTCCATTTAAAAGTGCTTTTTTAGCACCATCATCAATTATAAGTTCTCCTTTTGGAGATACGGAACTTATTATCCATTTTTTTCTAGCATCTAATTTAGTTATTTTAGATATAAACCAAGTACAATTATTATTTTTTTCTATTTGTGTAATTGGATTTAAATTTAAACCATTAGCAATTATCATATTACAGCCTGCTAAATTACAAATTTTAGCTGCTTCTATTTTAGTATTCATACCACCACTACCAAATTCTGTTATTCCCTTAATATTAATATTTTTTATATCTTTTTTTAAATCATTAACTTCTTTGATTAATTTGGCATCTTTAAATTTTTTTGGATTTTTTGTGAAAAGACCATCGACATCTGATAATAAAATTAAAGTATCAGCATTTGTAATTTGAGCAACTCTTGATGCCAATCTATCATTATCTCCAAATTTTATTTCTGAGGTAGCAATTGTATCATTTTCGTTTACGACAGGTATATAATTAATTTTAAATAAATTCTCTAAAGTTCTCTTTGCATTTATTGATCTTCTTCTTTCTTCTGTATCATCTAAAGTTAGTAATATTTGAGAAATATTTAATTTAAATTTTGAAAATATTTCTGAAAACAAGTTCATCAATTCAATTTGACCTATTGATGCTATTGCTTGACTCTTATCAAGCTTAAGATTTGTTTTATCATAATTCATTTTTTTACACCCTAGAGCTATAGCCCCTGAACTTACAATAATTATCTTTTTATTTTTTGAACTCAATTTTTTAATATCTCCTGCAAAACTTGATAACCATTTTTTTCTAATATTTTTTTTATCATCAACTAATAATGATGAGCCAATTTTAATTACGATTATTTTAGAGTCTTTAAGATGCATAAGATATTAATTTAGATTTGATTTTTAAAATGGAGTCTTTCTTTAATGTTGTCATTACAAGAACTTCTGACTTTATATTCTTTTTAAAATCTTTAATAATTTTTTTTACTTCATTTTCATTAATTAAATCAGTCTTATTTAAGACTATTAATTCTTTTTTTTTAGAAAGTTTAGAACTGTAACTTTTTAACTCCTGTTTCACTTGATTATAACTTTTTTTAAGATCTTTATTTGTTATATCAATCATGTGTAAAAGTGATTTACATCTTTCAATGTGTTTTAAAAATTGTATACCAAGGCCAGTTCCTTTATGAGCTCCTTCTACTAAACCAGGAATATCAGCAATTGTAACTTCTTTACCATCATAATTAGCTACACCTAGATTAGGGTTTAGTGTTGTAAATTGATAATTAGCAATTTTAGGATTTGCATTAGTTACTGCTGCTAATAAACTTGATTTTCCTGCATTAGGTAAACCAATTATCCCTATGTCAGCAATTGTTTTTAACTGAAGAAAAATTGTAAATTCTTCTCCAGCAGTTCCTTTCGTAAACTTTCTTGGAGCTCTATTTGTAGAGCTCTTAAATCTAGTATTTCCAAGACCACCCTTTCCACCTAAAGCAGCAACAAACTCCTCACCAATTTTTATAAAGTCGTAAATTAATGTTTTGTTATCTTCTTCAAAAACCTGAGTTCCTAATGGAACTTTTAATATTAAATCATTTCCGCTTTTTCCCGTACGATTTTGACCTGCACCATTATCACCTCTTTGTGCTTTATGATGTTGTTGATATCTATAGTCAATTAAAGTGTTAAGGTTTTGTTCAGCTTTTAAAATAACAGAACCACCTTTTCCACCATCACCACCATCTGGTCCACCATATTCAATAAATTTTTCTCTTCTAAAACTAGGAGAACCATCTCCACCATTTCCAGCTTTAAGATAAATTTTTACTTGATCTAAGAATTTCATAATACAACACTAATTTTAAGTTGTACTATTAATTGGGTTTTACTGAAACAAAAGTTCTATCTGATTTAGTTTTTTTAAAAACAACTTTGCCTTTAACTACTGAAAAAATTGAGTGATCTTTCCCCATCCCAACATTTTCACCAGGAAATATCTTTGTACCCCTTTGTCTAACGATTATGTTTCCAGGAATTACAGTTTCTCCACCATATTTTTTAACACCAAGTCTTCGGCCAGCACTATCTCGTCCGTTTCTAGAAGATCCACCTGCTTTTTTTGTTGCCATAATTTTTTCCTAATTATTTACTTGCTTCTTTCTTAGCCACTTCTTTTTTTGGAGGCTTAGAAATCTTTTCAACTTCAGATAAAATTTTACCATCTTTTGAAAAAATTTTATTAATTCTTATCATTGAATATTCTTGTCTGTGTCCATTTTTTCTTCTTGAGTTTTGTCTTCTTCTTTTTTTAAAAATTAAAACAGTTCTATTTTTACTATTTTTTATTAAAATAGCCTCTACTTTTGCACCTTGAACAATTGGTGTTCCTATTTCAATTATTTTTTTATCACCATACGCTAAGATTTCTTTAAATTCTATTTTACTATCAGGTTTTGAATCTGGTAATTTTTCTATTTTCAAGATTTCACCAGACTTAACCTTGTACTGTTTTCCACCTGTTTGTATTACTGCGTATGACATAATGTTAGTGCAATTTTTTTGTTATCGCAATATAGTCTGAGCAATTCCTTAGTCAAGCTCAATAAGTTAAAAATTATCCTTTAAATCTCTTAATTTTGAAAAGCTTTCGACATCTTTAGCTTTGAGAAATATATTGCACTCTATTTCATCGTTTAAAATGCTTGGAACTGTGGGTAAATTATTCTTTAGCTTTTCTCTAATTTCTATAATTTTATCTTTGAGTTTTAAATTTTTTGGGTCATTGGCAATACAAAAATTGGAATTTTGTAAAGTATATTCATGACCACAATAAATTTTTGTATCAGTTGGAAGTTTTTTAATTTTGTTTAAAGAGTCAAACATTTGTTTATAAGTTCCTTCAAAAATTCTTCCACATCCTAGTGAAAATAAAGTGTCGCCAGTAAAAATTTTTTTTTCTTTAAAAAAATGAAAAGCTATATGTCCTGTGGTATGACCTGGAATGTGATAAATTTTTGCCTCAAAGATATCGCTTTTCCAAATTTGATTGTCTTGAACAAGGATGTCAATTTCAGGGATTCGGTCTTTATCTCCTATAAATCCAACTACATCAATGTTATATTTCTTTTTTAACTCAAGATTTCCTCCAACATGATCATAATGATGATGAGTGTTAAGAATATATTTTAAGTTTATTCTGTTATTCTCAACAAAATTAATTATAGGTTTAGCCTCACTGGGATCAACCACGCAAGCATCTTGGCTTTTTTTATCAATAATAAGATAACTATAATTGTCTTGTAAGCATTTAATTATTTCAATTTTCATTTTATCTTTCAATTAAAAAAATACCTAATTCTGCGAATAGATTTTTAAAAAATAGATTATGATTATTTATATTTGTTACATTTTTATTCATAAGAGCTAAAGATTTATAAATTTTAAAATCCATTATTTCAGAAAATTTCACAAAATCTTTGATTGTACACATATGTATGTTTGGAGTGTTGTACCAATTATTAGGCAAATTTTTTGTAACAGGCATAGTTCCTTTAGTCAATAAGTTCAATCTTACTTTCCAATGACCAAAGTTTGGTATAGTAATAACTGCCTTTTTTCCAACTCTTAAAAGTTCTTTTATAACTATTTCAGGGTTTATAAAAGCTTGCAAAGTTTGACCAAGAACAACATAATCAAAAGAGTGATTTGGAAATTGTTTTAAATCTAATTCTGCATTACCCTCTAAAACAGTTAATCCTTTAGCTATACAAATTTGAACTTTTTCTTTTGAAATCTCGATACCTCTAATATCAACATTTTTATTTTTTTTTAAAAGCTCCATTAAAGTTCCATCATCACATCCAACATCTAATACTCTAGTGTTTTCTTTAATTATGTCTTTGATAATTTTATATTCTGATTTCATAATTATTATTCTGAATAAGATTTATCTAAAAAATTTTTAAGAGCTTTCAAAAAATCTGGAACATCTAATAAAAAAGAGTCGTGCCCTTTATCAGACTTTATTTCCACAAAACCAACATCTGCACCTATAGCGTTTAAAGCAATTACTATATCCTTATTTTCTTGAGTTGGATAAAGCCAATCTGAGGTAAAAGATATAACAAAAAATTTAGCTTTTGTATTTTTGAAAGCATTAGATAAATTACCATTAAATTGTTTCACTAAATCAAAATAATCCATTGCACGAGTAATATAAAGATAACTGTTAGCATCAAATCGATCTACAAAGACTGAACCTTGATATCTTAAATAACTTTCTATTTGAAAGTCAGCGTCAAAACCAAATTTAAGATCATCTCTTTCTTGTAGTTTTCTTCCAAATTTTTCTTGAAGACCCTTTTTAGACAAATAAGTAATATGCGCAGCCATTCTGGCTACAGCTAATCCTTTGTCAGGAACAATGTTTTGAGAAGTATACTTTCCATCTGACCAATTTTGGTCTGCTGTAATTGCTTGTCTTCCAAGTTCATTAAATGCAATATTTTGCGCTGAATGACTAGAAGTACAGGCTATAGGCACAACAGTTTTTGTTTTATCAGGGTAGTTACTTACAAATTGCAAAACCTGCATACCACCCATTGAACCACCAACGATAGAAAAAAGTTTTTCAATACCAAAATGATCAAGTAAATTTACTTGTGCATTGACCATATCATTTATAGTAATTACTGGAAAATCTGTTCCATAAATTTTCTTTGTTTTAGGATTTTCATGGTTTGGACCAAAAGACCCCATACATCCACCAATCACATTTGCACAAATTACAAAATATTTATTTGTATCTATTGATTTGTTTGGACCTACCGCGTAGGTCCACCAACCATCTTTGTTAGTTATAGGATTAATACCAGTTACAAATTGATCACCAGTTAAAGCGTGAAATACTAAAATCGCATTATCTTTATTTTTATTAAGTGAACCATAAGTCTCATAAGCTAAAGGAAAATTTTTTATAATTTGACCACAATCCAACTTTAATGGTTTTTTTATAATTAATGTTTTAATGTTTTCTTTAATATTCATAGTAAAAGCTGAAGTTTGAATTGAGAGAAAAAAACTTTTTTAGCTGTTTTTTTTTAAAGCGCTCGCAATTCAGTTAAATCAGCGCATAAATTTTGTACAAGAAGTTATTTAGTATGTCAATTTTATAAAATATTATCACTAATACTATATAAAAAATTGTCATTTTATTTATAAAGGGCTTAAAATTTAAAACATGACAACTATAAGATTTAAAAAATTCAATATAGAAGCCTACAAGCCGGGCAAATCTAGTATTAAAAAAATTAAGCAGATTGTAAAATTATCAGCTAATGAATCTGCATTAGGAGTGAGTTCGAGAGTAAAAAAAATTGTATCTAACAAAAGTATTAAATTTTTTAAATATCCAGATGGAAAGTCAACTGAGTTAAGAAATCAAATTTCTAAAAAATTTAATTGTGATAAAAATAAAATAATTTGTGGAGCTGGATCTGATGAAATTATCCAGATGTTATGTCAATTATTTTTGAAACCTCAAGATGAAGCAATTGTTCCACAATTTAGTTTTTTGATGTACAGAATATATGCAAAAATAGTTGGTGCAAATGTTATTTTTGCTAAAGAAAAAAAATTCAAAGTATCTGTTTCAGAAATTATAAAAAAGGTTTCAAAAAAAACTAAAATTGTTTTTTTAGCTAATCCAAATAATCCAACTGGAACTTATTTAACTAAACTTGAATTAATTGAGTTAAGAAAAAAATTAAGAGAAAATATTTTACTAGTAGTAGATGATGCGTACGCAGAATATATGAAGAATAGAGATTATAAATCTGGTTTAGATTTATTTAAAAACAAAGAAAATATTTTTATATTAAGAACATTTTCAAAAATCTATGGTTTATCATCCTTAAGAATTGGATGGGGATATGGATCAAGAAGAATTATTGATGCACTCAATATTATCAAACCTCCATTTAACGTTAATGAGGTTGCACAAAAAGCAGCTGTGGAGTCTCTTAAAGATAATAAATTTGTATCTCGTTCAATTAAACACAATATTTTTTATGCAACAAAATTGAAAGATTTCCTAAATAATTATAATATTAGTTCAAACAATGTTTCCGCTAATTTTTTACTATTAGATTTTGCGAAATGTAAATTTAAGGCTAAATATTTTTATAAAAAGTTAAAAATGAAAGGAATTATATTAAGATCTACAGAAGATGGTTATAAAATTAAAAATATGTTGCGATTAACTATTGGATCCAAAAAAGAAAATTTGAAATTTATGAAGGTAACAGAAAGTATATTTAGAAAATGAAAAATGTATTAATTATAGGCTGTGGGTTATTAGGCTCTTCTTTAGTAAGAAGAATTTCAAAAAAAAAAATAGCAAAAAAAATATTTATTTATGAAAAATCAAAATCAAATATTACTAAAATGAAGAAATTAAGATTACCTGGAACAATTATAAAATCATTAAAAGATGGTGTGGTTAATTCAGATCTAATTATTTTTTGTACACCAATGAGTGAATATAAAAAACTTATTTTAAAAATTAATAGTTTCATTTCGCCAAAGACATTAATTACTGATATTGGTTCCTCAAAAATTGAGTCTTCTAAAATAATTAAAAAATTTTTAAAGAAAGGCATTCATTGGACTCGAAGTCATCCTATCACAGGATCAGAAGTAACAGGACCAGAGCATGGGAAGGCCAACATGTTTGAAGATAAGTGGTGTGTTTTAATTAAAGATAAAAAAACTAAATTAAATCATCTAAAATTTCTCAACTCTTTTTGGAAAAAAGTAGGATCCAAAACAGTAATTATGAATTCTGAAAAACATGATAAAATTTTTTCAATTACAAGTCATTTACCACATTTGATTGCTTATAATTTAGTTAAATCAGCACAAGATTTTGAAAAAATACTAAAATTTAATCTTATCAAATATAGTGCAGGAGGGTTGAGAGATTTTTCAAGAATAGCAGCCTCGAATGAAATAATGTGGAGAGATATTTTTTTTGATAATAAAGTTAATATTATTAAAGCTATAGATCTATTTATTAAAAACTTAAAGTCTTTTAAAAAAGATATCAGTAAAAAAAATAATAAATCAATTTTAAAAAAATTATCACAAACAAAAAAAGTTAGAACTAAAATTATTAAGCTCAAACAGGATATTGATAAGCCAGATTTTGGTAGGGATTAATAATTTTCAATATTACTTATTTTTTTTACCATTAATTTTGCAGTTTTTTGAATTACTTTAATTGTAAAATTAATTGGCATAATTAATACTTTTTTTCTAGGACCATAGGCATGGATAAATTTTGATTGATTTAAGCACATTCCCACATGACCTTTCCAAAAAATTATATCACCTTTTGATAATTTTTTATTTAGTTTTTTCTTACAAAATTTTACTTGGTCTTTAGTGTCTCTTGGAAAAAAATTTCTATTATAATAAAAATAAATTTGTATTAAAGCTGAACAATCGATACCTTTTGAAGTTTTTCCTCCCCATACATACTTACACCCCAAAAATAGTTTTAGAATTTTTATAAAATTAGTTTCGTGATGATTAATTTTTTTTGTATCATTCATTTTAATCCACTTATTTTTTTTAAATTCAATATAGTTCTTATTTTTTGTTTTTATTGAAATCCCTGAACCAAAATAAAGGAAATTATTCGTGGGTAAAAATTTGTTATTTACTTTCTTAAAAATTTTTGATCTTAATTTATAAATTTTATTTGTTGGTTTAAAATTTTTATAAAATTTATTTTTTTTTATATAACCAATATAATTATCATAATTGGTTTTTATTTTAACCCAAAGTTTTTTTTTAGATAAAATTTGGAATTTTTCTCCATACAATATTTGAGAGACAACCTCTGAATTTGATGAAGGTTTTGAATAAATATTTGATACAGAATAATTAAAGAAATTATTTTTCACTTAATTTTAGTTTGTTTCTCATTATCCATAAAATAATAAGAGATGGAATAACCATTATTGCAGTTAAGATAAAAAATATTCCCCAATCACCATTTAGCCAATCCACAAGAGCCCCAGAGGAGGAGGCTAAAGTAGTTCTTCCAGCTGTGCCAATTGATGCAAGAAGAGCATATTGTGTTGCAGTATAAGATCTATCTACTAATAATGAGATAAAGGCTACAAATGCTACTGTTGCAAATGCAGCAGCAATGTCATCAAATATAACCGCTATTGCAAATAATATTTCTGATTTATCACTCCAAGCCAGAACACTAAACAAAAGATTAGTACTTGCCATAATAATGCCTGCTAAAAACATAGCTTTTAAAACTCCTGATCTTATTACAAACAATCCACCTAAGAGTGTAAAAATTACTGTTGTTATCCAGCCTAACGTTTTTGAATAAATTGCAATATCTGATTTACTAAAGCCTATTTCTTTATAAAAAATGATGGACATTCTACCCAAAAAGGCTTCACCAACTTTAAATAAAAAAACAAACCCTAAAATACCCAAAGCTATCGAAAAACCATTTTTTTTAAAAAAACTAGTTATTGGACCACTTATAGTTCCACCAATCCATGTTAAAAATTGGGTAAATAAATTTTCATTTTTAAATTTATTTGAGATTAATTTATCATTTTCTTTTTGTTTTTTGTATCTTTGGGGATTATCTGACTCTTTTATAAACATTAGACCAACATTCATTAAAATTACCAAAATACTTAAAATTAAAAATGTTAATTGCCAGTAGTTATCTAAACCTTTATTTTGCAAAAGTTCAGCAGAAAATAGAGATAATACACCACCTAATTTATATCCTGTCCACCAACCAACCACAGCCATCGCTGCCCCTGCTGCCATTGATTTTCCCTCATTTTCTCCAATCTGTTCAATTCTTAAAGCATCAACTGTTATATCTTGAGTGGCCGATGCAATTGCAATTATTAGACCTACGGTAATTACTAAAGCTAAATTTTCAGTTGGATTAACAATACTCCATATAACTAGAGACAACAAAATTATAATTTGCATTAAAACAATCCAGCCTCTTCTATGTCCAATTTTTTTTGTTAAAAAAGGAATTTGTATTCTGTCAACCAAAGGTGCCCACAAATAATTAAATGCATAAACACCAAAAATTAATCCAGCCCATCCAATAGTCGACCTACTTAGGCCATCTTCCTTTAACCATAGACTTAAACTACTTCCAATTAATACCCAAGGAAAACCAGAAATAGCCCCCAGTAGTAAAATTTTTAACATTCTTTTGTCAAAATAAATTGAAAACATTTCTGAAAGAGATTGTTTTTTTACTTCAATCATTTTTAGTTTCTCCAAAAAGAAGGTAGAAACAACACTAATATAGCAAATAATTCAAGTCTACCTAAAATCATACCTAAAGTTAGTATCCATTTTGAAACATCAGGTAAGGATGAAAAATTTCCATTAGGTCCAATAATAGATCCTAATCCTGGGCCTACATTAGAAATTGAAGTTGCTGCCCCAGAAATTGCAGTTACAAAATCTAAACCAGTTAATGATAATAATGTAGTAATAAAAAAAAAGATTACTAAATACATATAAATAAATGAAATTATAGAAGCAGTAAATTTGTTATCAACTGGGCTCTGATCATACTTTAAAACAAAAACGCCTTTTGGATAGATAATCTTTTTAAGTTGATTGGAAATAAATGAATATAGAATTTGTATTCTAAATATCTTTATTCCGCATGTTGTTGAACCAGCACACCCACCTATAAACATTAGACATAAAAATAAAACTAAAGGAAAACCTCCCCAATTATCAAATTGAGCATTAACATATCCAGTTCCTGTCAATATAGAAATAACATTAAAAAAAACTGAACTTAAATGTAGTTCAGTTGAACTATTTATTGATAAATAAATTGAAAGGATTGCAATACTGAATAATATAATTTTTAAAAAAGTTTTAATTTGAATATCTGAAAAAAAAATTTTTTTATTTCCATTCAAAAACTTTATATAAGCTATAAAAGGCAAGCTTCCTAAAATTATAAAAATCATCGCGGAAACTTCTATAGAAAAACTATTAAAAAATCCTATGGACTCATTATAATTAGAAAACCCGCCTGTAGCAATTGTTGTCATTGAATGTGTTAAGCTATCAAAAACACTCATTCCTAGAATATTATAAGAAAACGCACAAAGTAGAGTTAGGCAAGAATAAATATATATTAATCTAAGAGCGATTTCCTTAGATTTAGGAAGAATTTTTTCAGATGAATCAGTATTTGAAATTTTAAATAATTGCATACCCCCCACATTCATTATTGGCATTAAAGTAATTGCCATAACAATGATACCAATTCCTCCTAACCACTGAAGTATAGCTCTCCATAGCAGGATACCTTTTGGCATAACTTCTAAGTTTGAAATAATTGTAGAACCAGTAGTTGTAATTCCAGACATACTTTCAAAAAATGCGTTTGTAAAAGAAAACTCAACACTAGAAAAAACAAATGGAAGTGAACCAAAAATTGCCACACTTAACCATGATAATGCAGTTAATAAAAAAGCTTGTTGTAAATTTAATTTTTTGTTGTGGTCAAGATTTGATAAAAAAAATAATATTCCAAAAATAATAGTAACAATTGAAGCGCCAAAAAAAGAGGAGTCAATTTCATTGTAAAAAAATTGTACAATTAATGGTATCAACATAAAAATTCCAAGAATTATTTGTAGAATCCCAAGAGTAAAAAAAACAGTTTTATAATTAGACATTTTGAAAGAACATTATTTTATGGTAAATAAATTTCAACTCTATAAGAATTAGCTAAATCGTTAATTTAAGATATTATTTGAACTATTTATGGTTAAAAAAGAAAATTTAGACAAAACAAATGCATGGCCCATCGTTGAAGCAAAAAAAATGCTTCGAGAAAGAAAATCATTTATTGAAAAAAAAGGAAAAATAACACTCCAAACTGGATATGGTCCTAGTGGACTTCCTCATATAGGTACATTTGGTGAAGTTGCAAGGACATCAATGATGGTCAATGCTCTTAATCATTTAACAGATCTCCCAACGGAAATTGTTACTTTTTCAGATGATATGGATGGTCTTAGAAAAGTTCCAGATAATGTGCCTCAAAAAGAGTTATTAAAAAAAAATTTACATAAACCACTTACCCAAGTTCCAGACCCTTTTGAAAAATTTAAAAGTTTTGGTGAACATAATAATGAGATGTTAAAAAACTTTTTAGATAATTTTAATTTTAAATATAATTTTAAAAGTTCGACATTTCTCTATAAGTCAGGTTTTTTTAATTCCTCACTACAAACTATTTTAAAAAATTATGATGGAATAATGAATATTATTTTACCAACTTTAGGAAAAGAACGTCAAAAAACATATAGTCCATTTTTACCAGTATGCCCCGATACAGGACAAGTTTTGGAAATTCCTGTAAAAAATATTAATACAAAAGACTCAAAAATTATCTTTGATAACAATGGAAAAGATTTAGAGATAAGTATTTTAGATGGAAACTGTAAATTGCAATGGAAAGTAGATTGGGCAATGAGATGGTATGCTCTAGATGTTGACTTTGAAATGTATGGAAAAGATCTTATTGAAAGTGCAATTTTATCAACAAAAATAATTAAATTATTAGGAAAAACAAACCCTTCTGGATTTGCATATGAATTATTTTTAGATGAAAAAGGAGAAAAAATTTCAAAATCAAAGGGTAATGGAATTACAATAGATCAATGGCTTCAATATGCTTCACCAGAAAGTCTTTCATTATATATGTATCAAAATCCAAAAAGAGCTAAAAAACTTTATAAAGAAATAGTTCCAAAAGCTGTTGATGAATATTTGGATTGTATTGAGAAAGCAAAAAATCAAAATGAATTACAACTATTAATGAATCCTGTTTGGCATGTTCATAATAGTGAAGCACCAAAAGAAAATATGATTATGTCTTTTTCTATGTTGCTCAATCTTGTTGAAACAAGCAATGCAGATAATAAAGAACTATTGTGGAAATTTATAAAAAAATATAAAAAAGATATAATTGAAAAAGACCACCCTGTTTTTAATAAATTAGTTGGGTATGCAATTAAGTATTTTAATGATGTTATTAAAATACAAAAAAAATATAAAAAACCTAATAAAAATGAAAAATTGGCTTTAGAAGCTTTGATAGAAACTTTGAATAAATGTGATGATAAAATGACCCCGGAAGATATTCAAACATTAATTTATTCTACAGGAAAAGAAAATGGTTATTCTGACAATCTTAGAGATTGGTTTAAATTAATCTATGAAGTTGTATTTGGGGATGAAAATGGTCCTCGGATGGGTTTTTTTATAAGTTTTTTTGGTGTTAAAGAAACAAAAGATCTTATAATAAATAAAATTAAATAATGTTTTCAAACTTAAGATCTTTAATTTTCAAATTTGATCCTGAAACAGCACATAATTTAGCGATTAAATCATTAAAATTTAATTTTGTACCAAATATTTTAGATGGAGATAAAAATAATCCTTTATTCAAAAATAAATTATTTAATAGAAATTTAGAAAATCCAATTGGGATGGCAGCAGGATTTGATAAAAATGCAGAAGTATATAATCCATTATTTAAACTTGGTTTTGGTTTTGTAGAGGTTGGAACGATTACACCTCTAAAACAATATGGGAACCCAAAGCCTAGAGTTTTTAGACTGGTTGAAGATAAAGCCTTAATAAACAGACTAGGTTTCAATAACCTTGGAGCTAAAAATGTTGTTGATAGAATTAAATCAAACAGTCAAATAGGCTTACTAGGAATTAATGTAGGACCAAATAAAGATACAAAAAATAGACTTAATGATTACGTTGAATGCTTGAAAACTTTTCATCAAGTCGCAGATTATATTACTATAAATATTTCATCTCCAAATACTGAAGATTTAAGAAGTTTCCACGAACAAACAAAATTAAATGAATTATTAGAGTCAATTGATAAACAAAAAAAAATTCTAAGTTCCAAAATTCCAATAGCTGTTAAAGTATCTCCAGATATTAATGATCAACAAATAAACAAGATTAGTGAAGTTCTTTTAGATAATAATATAGAAGTAATTATTGTAGGAAATACATCAGACTCGACAAGAGAAAATTTAAGCAATATTCAAAGACATCAAAAAGGCGGTTTGTCAGGTAAACCTATTGAGGAAAAATCTACAAAATTAATTAATAAATTTTATAAGAATCTGAATGGTAGAATTAAAATAATTGGAGTCGGTGGAGTAGATTCAGGAGAAAGTGCCTATGAAAAATTTTTAGCAGGGGCAGATTATGTTCAACTCTATACGGGAATGGTTTTCAGAGGACCAAATATAGTTAACATGATTAAAAAAGAGCTTAAAGAATTATTATTAAAAGATGGCGTCAAGAATTACACTGAAATAATAGGAAAAAAAGGTTAACTTAAATCTTATAAACTTGACGCAATCATAATCTCACTTTATATAGTCGGAATATTATGTCAAAAAAATGTGAACTTACTGGAAAAAATCCCATGAAAGGGCATAACGTTAGTCACGCTAACAATAAGACTAAAAGAAGATTTCTACCTAATTTAAAAAAGGTAAAATTTACAAGCGAACTTTTAAAGAGAAGTTTAAAGTTAACAGTTAGCAATGCAGGTGTAAGATCAGTCGATAAAAAAGGTAGTTTTGATGAATTTTTAAAGACCGTAAAAAACAAAAATTTATCACCAAGATTAAAAAAGCTTAAAAAGAGCTTGCTAATAAAATCTCCATTTCAAAAAAAAACAGTTCAATCTAAAACTGCTTAATGAATAAATTATTTTTATTACTCTCATTCATAATGGGAGTTGTCGTTTTATGTTCTAATTATTTAGTTCAATTTCCCATTAACTACTATGGTTTAGAGGAAATACTAACTTATGGAGCATTTAGTTACCCGATAGCTTTTTTGATTACTGATCTCGCTAATAGGTCTTATGGAAAAGTAGTTGCAAGAAGAATTGTTTATATTGGCTTTGCAATAGGGGTTAGTTTTACACTTTTATTTTCAACAAATTTTGCGGATTTAATATCTTTGAGAATTGCAATTGGTTCAGGTGTTGCATTTTTAGTAGCCCAATTATTAGATGTACAAATCTTTGATAATCTTAGAAAAAAAAAATGGTTTATCGCACCACTTGCTTCTTCAATTATTGGTTCAACAGTTGACACATTTTTATTTTTTTCAATATCTTTTTATGCAACAGAAGTACCTTGGATTACACTTTCTTTAGGAGATTTATCAGTAAAAATTTTAGTTGCCCTAATAATGTTAATTCCTTTTAGACTGCTTCTTAAAACATTTAAACCAGTTTAAATTTTATATAAGTATTTATAGGATAGAATTTTGTACGCTAATTTTGCAACTAGAAAATTGTAAGAATTAAATCCTTTTATTGGAGCAAGTTCATTTATATCCGCTCCAACAATGTTGGAATTTTTTGCTGCAATCTTAATGATATTTAAAGTTTCATCCCACAATAATCCACCTGGCTCAGGTGTTCCTGTTGCTGGCATTATACTTGAGTCTAATCCATCAACATCAAATGTAAGGTACACAGTCTTATTTTTTATAAGTTTTTTAAATTTTTGTAGGTCCCATTTTGCCTTATCTTTTGCCCAAAAAACATTAATTCTAGATTTATTTTTTTTTAAAAAAGGTATTTCATTTTTAGAGATATTTCTTATTCCAAATGAAATTATTGATACATTTTTGTAGTCTAAACATCTTCTTATAGCTGAAGCATGAGAGAATTTCTCTCCATTATAACTATCTCTCAAATCTGCATGAGCATCAAAATGTAGAAGACAAATATTTTTATGTCTTTTTACAAAAGGCTCAATGCATCCCGGTGTTATGGAGTGTTCTCCTCCGAATGTCATAGGAAAAAGTTTTTTATTTAAAATTTCTTTATTAATTTTAGACATTTTTTTAAGAGCTTTGTTTATATTCTTATCTATCTTAAATGGTTTTAATGTTTTTATACCTATTTTTTTATAAGGCTCACAATTGAGCTCTTCATCGTATAATTCAACTTGATGTGAGGCTTTTATTATTTCTTTAGGGCCATATTTAGTGCCCCCACCATAACTAACAGTTTTTTCTAAACCAAAAGGAACTATTACAACTTTTTCTTTAAAATTAAATTTATTATCAATTCCCAAAAAACCATTTTTATTTGACAAATACTTCAATTTTTTATCCAAAAATTTTTGAAAAGTTTTTTCTATCTCTATTTTTCCATTCAGCTTTATGATAAGCATCACTCGCAATTAAAGGTAGAACACTTGTTGCTTCTGCAAATACCATTTGTTCTTTTGTAACATCGACCTTACCCCAAGAACTTGCTTCTTTCAAAGTTGAGCTACTACAAGCGCCATCTCTAGAGTCTGCTACTGTGATTTGTATAGCGTATTTATGCATATCTACCTCTTTACCTAAAAGTTCAGCACATATTACTGTATCTTGTATAAAATTTTTTGGTACACCACCACCAACCATAAATAATCCTGAGTCCTTGGATTGAATTTTGATTTCAGTCAATTCTCTAAATTCTCTAATTGAGTCTATGGTTAAGTGTTTTTTTGGGTTTTTTTCTTGATGAATTACTAATCCAAAACCAGCACTTGAGTCTGTAAATGCAGGACAAAATATTGGAACATTATTGTCATATGCAGTTTCAATTAATGAGTCTTTTTTTACAGAATTTTTTTTTAAATATTTTCCCATTTCATGAATAAATTCTCTAGAAGTATAGCTTCTTGGCTCCAAACTATCAGCTATTTCACAAATTTTTTTGTCACAAACCTGCAATTCATCTTCATCAATATAAGTATCATAAATTCTATCTATATAATTTTTTCTTAATTCAGTATCATCTTGAAATTGTGATCCTTGATAATGCTTAAAGCCTAAAGCTTCAAAAAAATCCATGTCTATGATCGATGCACCAGTAGCAACAATTGCATCTACCATATTATATTTTACAAGATCTTTATAAATATTCATACAGCCAGCTGCAGATGTAGATCCAGCTAAAGTTAAAAAAATTGTACATTCTTTATCTTTTAACATCTGATTATAAATATTTGCTGCATTGGCAGTTTCTCTTGAAACAAAAGACATCTTTTCCATTGATGAAATGATTTTTCTCGAGTCAATTGAAGTAATGTCAATGTGCTCAACAGGTTTTTTTAAAAAATCTTTTTTACTATTATGACCTAAATTTTTATTTTTTGACATTAAGCCACCAAAGTAGCTTTATTAGCATCTTTGCTGTAAAGACTTATTATTGGGCCATCTTCAACTTCATAAATTTCATCTGAATAAAAACCATTGAATTGAGTTCTAAATGTTAAGCCATAAGACCCTAATTGACCAAGTTCAATATAATCATTTTCTTTAATATTATTTGGAAGAAGAAAAGGGCCTTTCATATAATCCATACTATCACAAGTTGGACCATAAAAATCAAAAGCAGTTAACTTCTTAGAAATAATCTTATTAGAGCTATCTTTAATCATTTTTGATGGAAAAACTATATTTGGGGTACCAGCGTCAAAAAGTGTCCCATAGGTACCATCATTAATGTAAAGTTTTTGTTTTTTTCTTAAATTAACCCTTACAATTGTTGAGCCACTCTCAGCTACTAGAGCTCGTCCAGGTTCACAAATAATCTCAGGTAAATTACTAATCTTTAAATTTTCTAAACTTTTTTTGATTTCATTAAAATAATTATCTAAGGATTGTGGAATTAGATCAGGATATATAGTTGGAAATCCACCACCAACATTAATATAATTTGGAATAATTTTTGTTTTTTTAATTATGTTTCCTATTTCAGTAATTCCTTTGGCATATGAAATTGGGTGCATACATTGAGATCCTACATGAAAACTTAAACCAATTTTATTTGAATGTTGTTTAGCTAATCTTAAAAGTCCTGCAGCCTCAGAATTTAAAGCACCAAATTTTTTTGACAAATCAATTTCCGCGTGTTCATTTGATACAGATACTCTTACAAATAATTCAAGGTCTTTAGCATTACTTGTGCTTTCAATAATTTTAATTAACTCATCTTTTGTGTCTAGTGCAAATGTTTTAATTCCATATTTAAAATAAGCTTCACTGATACTTTCTCGACTTTTTACGGTGTGCATGAAGGAACATTTGGCCGTCTGACTAAATTTTCTTACAGCTTTAATTTCTTCAATAGATGCAACATCAAACTGATCAATTCCACTTTTTATTAAAGTTTTAATAACTTCTGGATGTGGATTTGTTTTGACTGCAAATAGAATTTTACCTGGGAATTTTTTTTGAAATAACTTCGATGCAGAAAGAATTGAGTTCTTTCTGATACAATAAACTGGTCTATCTGGTCTCAGTTGATTTACCAATTCTTCAACTGACTTAAATTTTTGCATTTAAAATGCCCCCTAAAAAAATTTAACAAAAAAAAGTCTTTTTAATTAAAAAAACTTTAGATAATGGAGCAATTAATTCAATAGTTATTCAATGTAAAGTAAATAATAATGTATTGAATTGTGGAAAAAAATAACCATATTAAAATAATGAAAAATGAGCCAACATTACAAAATATAAGTGATTTTGAGAACAAATCCTTGTTGATAGTCGATGATGACAACCCTTTTAGAGAAAGATTGGCAAGAGCCATGGAAAAGAAAGGATTCGAGGTTTTTCAAGCTGAAGGTGTACAAAAAGGCATAGATTCAGTTAAGGCAAAAAAACCTGGATTTGCCGTTGTTGATTTAAGATTAACTGATGGAAATGGTTTAGAGGTTGTTAAACAAATACAATCGTCTAATTCAGAAAGTAGAATAATAATGCTTACTGGGTATGGAAATATTCCGACTACAGTTGCAGCTATTAAAGAAGGTGCAATAGACTACCTTGCTAAACCAGCAGATGCTGACGATGTTGAAAAAGCTCTTTTAGCTGATCCCTTAAAAAAAGCAGCACCTCCAGAAAATCCCATGTCTGCAGATAGAGTCAAATGGGAACATATTCATAGAGTATTCGAATTATGCAATAGAAACGTTTCAGAAACTGCAAGAAGACTAAAGATGCACAGAAGAACTCTACAAAGAATTCTTTCTAAAAGATCACCTAAATAAATTTTCTAAATTTTAAAATTTTCTTGGTTAATATTGTTAGTAAAATTATTTTAAAAATTTCAGCTAATAAAAAAGGCATAACACCTAATTCAAAAATTGGCTTATCCCAGCCTATTAGAGTTCCTAACCATAAAACACCTAGAATATAAATAGTAGAAACTGACAATGCCAATTTTGAAAAAATTATAAAATAATTATCATCTAATTTAACAAAAGAAGCTAAAAAACATGCTGATAAAAAACCGATAAGATAACCCATAGTTGGGCCAGTAAAATAAACTAATCCGACACCTCGTTCTGGAGAATTGGAGAAAACAGGTAACCCTATGATTCCTTCTAACAAATATAAACCAATTGTTGTAAGAGCAATTTTATATCCCATGCTAATTCCAATAAACAATACTACAAATGTTTGCATTGTCATTGGTATTGGATAAAAGGGGATTTTAATTTTTGCAGAAACAGCTAAAGCTAATGAACCAAAAAAGATAATAAGTAAAGATTTTATTATTTGTGATTGAGTATTTTGCTTTATAAGTTCCATAAAAAATAATACTCTTATTTTAATTGATAATCTATATTTATTTAAATGAGTAAAATTCAAAAAACAGATCATTTTTATCTAATCGATGGATCCGGATATATCTTTAGGGCTTATTATGCTTTACCACCTTTAACTCGAAAAAGTGATGGACTTCCAACCGGTGCTGTTAGTGGATTTTGCAGCATGTTGTTTAAACTGCTTGAGGATTCTAAATCTAATGAAAATAAACAAAAGCCCTCTCATTTTGCAGTCATTTTTGACTCAGCTAGAAAAACTTTTAGAAATGAAATTTATAGTGATTATAAAGCTAACCGTTCCGAAGCTCCAGATGATTTAGCACCACAATTTGAATATATAAGAAAGTCTGTTTTAGCATTTAATTTACCCTCAGTTGATCTTGTTAATTATGAAGCTGATGATTTGATTGCAACTTATGTAAATCAAATTTTAAAAAAAGGTGCAAAAGTTACAATTGTATCTTCAGACAAAGATTTAATGCAATTATTTAAGAAAGATGTTCGAATATTTGATCCAATGAAAAATAAATTTATTTCTGAAGAAGATGTTTATAATAAATTTGGAGTTGATCCAAAAAAGGTAATTGATGTGCAAGCTTTAGCAGGCGATAGTAGTGATAATGTTCCTGGTGTACCAGGAATAGGGGTAAAAACAGCAGCAGAATTAATTAATAAATATGGAAATTTAGAGTCGTTATTAAAGTCTGCACAAGAAATTAAACAGA
Organism: Pelagibacterales bacterium SAG-MED01; assembly: GCA_014654455.1. GTDB lineage: Bacteria > Pseudomonadota > Alphaproteobacteria > Pelagibacterales > Pelagibacteraceae > Pelagibacter. The sequence continues at coordinate 99,758 of JACWCY010000002.1, read as the reverse complement.
ATAAAAGAAGAGAAACACTTATTGAAAATAAAGATAAAGCGTTAATTAGCAAGAAGTTAGTCACTTTAAAAGATGATGCTCCGGTAGATAGAGATTTAACTGAATTTAAATTAAAAGAAATTGATAAAGACAAACTTTATAAATTTTTGAGAGAAATGGAGTTTAACAGACTATTAAGCTCAGCAATATCGACCTATGGTGAGCCAAGCTTAGATGCAAACACAATTAATTTCAAACCTAAAGAAAATCAAAAGTCTATTGGTAAAAAAGAATATCATTTAATTACAGAACCCAAAGAAATTGATAATTGGATAAAAGAAGCTGAAGAAGTAGGAGAGGTAGCAGTAGATACAGAAACTAGTTCCTTAGATCCCCACCAAGCTGATCTGATTGGTGTTTCTTTGAGTTCTAAAATTGGTAAAGCTTGCTATATTCCCATCGGTCATAAATCAAAAAAATGTATTAAAAAAGATATAGTCTTAAAAAAATTAAAACCGTTGTTAGAAGATCCAAGTATTAAAAAAATAGGACAAAATATTAAATTTGATTTTATCGTGCTGTATAAACATGGCATTAATATTTCTTCGATGGAAGATACGATGCTGATGTCATATGTATTAGATGCTGGAAAGAATAGACATAATATGGATGTATTATCTGAAATTCACTTAAATCATAAAACTATCACTTTTAAAGACATTGTAGGATCAGGAAAAAAAGAAATAAATTTTAGCGAAGTTGATATTGAAAAAGCAAAAGATTATGCCGCTGAGGATGCAGACATAACTTTTAGATTATATAAAAAGTTCAATAAAAACTTGAAAGATGAAAAGATGGTTAATATTTATGAAGTTTTTGAAAAGCCAATGATAAAAATTTTAGCTTTTATGGAAATTGAAGGTATTAAAATTGATAATAAATTTCTAGAGACCTTGTCATCAAAATTTGAAAAAAAAATAGAAAAAATTCAAAAAGAAGTTTTTAAAATTTCCAAAAAGGAATTTAATATTGCTTCTCCAAAGCAATTGGGAGAAATTTTATATAATGATCTTAAAATAGCAGATCTTAAAAAGACTAAAAAAGGAAGCTTTGCTACAAGTGCATCAGTTTTAGAAGATCTTGCTTTTAAAGGACACAAATTTCCACAGCTTGTTTTAGACTGGAGGCAAGTTTCTAAATTAAAAAATACTTACTCTGACTCTTTACCAGAACACATTAATCAACAAACAAAAAGAGTTCATACATCGTTTTTACTAGCTGCCACTACCACTGGAAGATTAGCTTCTAGTGATCCTAATTTACAAAATATTCCAATTAAATCTGAGGATGGAAAGGATATTAGAAAAGCCTTTATAGCAAAAAAAGATCATGTTTTAATTTCCGCAGACTATAATCAGATTGAAATGAGAATTCTAGCAGACCTCGCTGATGTTAAAGGATTAAAAAAGGCTTTTCAAAATAATGAAGACATTCACTCTCTTACAGCAAGCCAAATATTTAATATTGATATTAAAAAAGTAAATCAAGATCAAAGAAGAAAAGCAAAAGCAATAAATTTTGGAATTATTTATGGTATTTCTCAATATGGGTTAGCTAAACAAATAAATGTATCTAATTATGAAGCTGAAGAATTTTTAAATTCATATTTTGCTAAATTTCCAGAAATTAAGATTTATATGGATCAAACCATTAAGTTTTGTAGAAAAAGTGGATTTGTTAATAATATTTTCGGCAGAAGATCACATTTTATGAGCATTAATGACAAAAATTATAATGTGAGAAATTTTCAAGAACGTGCAGCAATCAATGCACCAATCCAAGGATCAGCATCAGAGATTATGAGATTGGCAATGATTAGATTGGATAAAAAGTTAAATGGGAAAAAAAATGAAAGCACGAAGATGTTACTCCAAATTCATGATGAGTTAATTTTTGAAACCCCAAAAGAAGAGGCAAAAAGAGTCAGTAAAATGATAATTGAAGAAATGACAAGTGTAGCCAATAGTGATCAACATTCTTTTTCTATACCTTTAACTGTAGATCTAAATAGTGGAGATAACTGGGGCACACTTCATTAATTTTAATTTGATTGCCCAAATTAGAACAATTTAGTATTTTTATATTATAAGTATGCACAAACAAACAATTGCTCTTGTAGACGATGATAGAAACATTCTAACTAGTCTTAGTATAGCTCTCGAAAAAGAAGGATTTAAGGTTCAAACTTATATTGATGGGGAAAGTGCATTAATTGGTTTAACAAGGACACCACCTGATTTAGCAATAATCGATATTAAGATGCCAAAAATGGATGGAGAAGAATTACTTAAAAAATTAAGAAAAAAAACTTCATTGCCAGTTATATTTTTAACATCAAAAGACGACGAAATAGATGAATTGCTTGGTCTAAAATTGGGCGCAGATGATTTCGTTAAAAAATCTGGAGGATTTTCAATAAAAGTATTAATTGAAAGAATCAGAGTTCAACTAAGAAAAAATGAATCAAAAGATATACTTGAAGAAAACAAAAGTATAATTTCCCATGGAAAATTAAAATTAGATCCCTCTCAGTTAGAATGTGAATGGAATGGCAAACAACTACCAGACAAACTAACTACAACAGAATTTCTATTAGTTAAAGAATTAGCAAAAAGACCAGGAATTATTAAAGAGAGAGCTCAATTGATGGATATTGCATACAGAGAGGATACCGATATAGAAGATAGAACCATTGATAGTCATGTTAAAAGAATCAGAAAAAAATTTAAAAAAGTTGATCCTGAATTTTCAGCTATAGAAACTAGATATGGAAGTGGATATAGGTGGAATGTTAGTTAATGTTAAGCAATCTTCTTAAAAATTTATCTATTTTAAAAAAATTCTTATTTATAAATTTTATATTTTTTACAATTATTGGATTGTTTACATTTATATATTTAAAAAATGTACAACCAAATTTAATTAAAAAAAAATCTGCAAATCATATAGGTGTAATTAATAATACAATTGATAATTTAATAAGGTTAGATGTAAAATTTGTTGAAGAAGATATTAGAAGATTTTTATTTTCAACCAGGTTTCTTTTTCAAAACCTCGATAGAGTAATATTTTTTGACAATGAATTAAATTTAGTTGGTGATACTGATACCTTAGATCTTGATCCGAGATCTTTTTCAACAAGATTAGATACTGTAGAATTAGAAATATTAAATGAAAAAAAAACAAAAGAAATTACCGAAGAAAAAAATATCGATATTGGAAAAGATTATGATGTTTCGTTAAAAGATATATTGTTTAATTATGTTGGGTCTACAAATTTTGGGATACCATTTACATTCACTCAAGAAGAATTCAATAAATTTGAACTAACAACAATTAAAAACGTTATGCAAAATGGTCAAAATATTGGCTATTTGGCAATTACTGAAAATGCAAATGATATCAAAACTGCAATTGAAGAAAGAAAAAGCTTTATAATTAGAACAGCTATTGCAGTTGGAATAGTAATATTAATTTTTTCATTTGTTTTGAATAGGTATTTTCTTAAGCCAATAAAAAATTTGGTGAGTTACACAAAAACAATTAAAAATAAAAGTTTAAAAACAACTAATATTGAGTCACTTAAACTAAGAAATGATGAATTAGGACTACTTTCAAACTCTTTAGATGATATGACTTTAGAGCTTCAAAAAAGAATTTCACATGCGGAAAATTTTTCAACTGATCTTGTTCATGAAATAAGAAATCCTCTTGCTTCTCTTAAAAGTGCCTCTGAAATTTTACATGACACAAATGACATTAATCAAAGGATAAAGTTAATAAATATATTGAGTCATGACGTACAAAGAATTGAGAGATTAATTACAGATTATTCGCAAATGTTGAAAGACGAAGTTGCTTTAAGTAAAGAAAAGATAAAAAAAATAGATGTTGAGCCAATTATCAAATCTGTAGTGGATGATTTTAACAATATTTATAAATTAAAAAGAGGTATCAAAATTTCGTATGAAAATGATGGAAAAAATAAATATCATATAAATGGCATTGAAAATAGAGTTGAACAAATAATTGCTAATCTTTTAGAAAACGCAATTTCTTTTAGTGATGATAATAAAAATGTAACGGTAAAAGTTTCAAAATTTAATGACAATAAAGTAATAGTTAATATATTAGATGAAGGTCAAGGGTTTAAAGAAAAAGATACAAATAAAATATTCAAGAGGTTTTATAGCAATAGACCCGATAGATTTGGGCAACATTCAGGACTTGGTCTAAATATTGTGAAAAATTTAGTTGATTTGCATAATGCTACAATCAAAGCATCAAACAGAACAGATCAAAGAGGGGCAAACATGGAAATTATGTTTCCTAAAGTATAAATAGATCTATTGATTAATTAACTTTTTATGTTAGAAGACCCTCCATGGAAGATTTCAAAGTCAAAGATATATCTCAAGCAGAATTTGGACGTAAAGAAATTTCAATAGCTGAAAGTGAAATGCCTGGATTAATGGCGTTGAGAGATGAATATTCTGGTAAATCACCTCTTAAAGGAGCAAAAATTATTGGCTGTCTACATATGACAATCCAAACAGCTGTACTAATTGAAACACTAGTAAACTTGGGTGCTGAAGTTAGATGGTCCTCATGTAATATTTTTTCAACTCAAGATCATGCAGCTGCAGCAATAGCAAAAGCAGGTATACCTGTGTATGCATGGAAAGGTGAAACTGAGGAAGAATATCTTTGGTGTATTAAGCAAACTATCGTTGGTAAAAAAGATTGGAAGCCAAACATGTTATTAGATGATGGGGGTGATTTGACAGCAATAATGCATAATGAATATAAAGATTTATTAAAAGATATAAGGGGTGTTTCAGAAGAAACAACAACAGGAATTAAAGCTCTTAATAAAATGGAAAAAGATAAAACACTTTTACTTCCAGCAATTAATGTAAATGACTCAGTAACAAAATCTAAATTTGATAACTTGTATGGATGCAGAGAAAGTTTGGTTGATGGAATAAGAAGAGCTACTGATGTTATGATGTCAGGAAAAATAGCAATTGTTGCAGGATTTGGTGATGTAGGAAAAGGAAGTGCAGCATCTTTAAGACAAAGTGGAGCAAGAGTTTTGGTTACTGAGGCAGACCCAATTTGTGCTCTGCAAGCTGCAATGGAAGGTTATGAAGTAGTTTTGATGGAAGAAGCTATAGGTAAAGCGGATATTGTAGTAACTGCTACTGGTAATAAAGATATCGTTACAGCAGATCACATGAGAGACATGAAAGATAGAGCTATTCTTTGTAATATTGGTCATTTTGATAATGAAATTCAAGTTGAAGCATTAAAAAATTATAAATGGACTGAGGTAAAACCTCAAGTTCATGAAATAGAGCTTCCAAGCAAAAAAAGAATAATTCTTTTAGCTGAAGGAAGATTGGTAAATCTAGGTTGTGCTACAGGACATCCTAGCTTTGTAATGAGTGCTTCATTTACAAATCAAGTAATTGCTCAAATTGAGCTTTGGAATAATCATAAAAATTATGAAAATAAAGTATATGTATTGCCAAAGCATTTAGACGAAAAAGTTGCAACTCTCCATCTAAAAAAAGTAGGTGCAAAACTAACAAAACTTTCAAAAGAACAAGCGGACTATATAAGTGTTGGAGTAGAGGGTCCGTATAAACCTGATGCCTATCGCTACTAGCAGTGATAAGATAGATTTATCTTCAGAAAAAAAAACAGAAGAACTAGCTTGTAAATTTTCAAAAAAACTTAAACTGGGAAACATAGTTTTTTTTTATGGAGAAATGGGAATTGGCAAAACAACTTTTATAAGATATTTGATTAATCAATTTCAAAAGGATAATAAATCTGAAATAACTGAGATTACCAGTCCAACATTTAATTTACTTAATGAATATCAAATTAATCAAATTAAAATAAATCATTATGATTTATTTAGATTAAAATCAGTTGAGGAAATAAAAAATCTAGACATATTTGAAGATAATATGAACACAATTACACTAATAGAGTGGCCACAAATAATTAAGGAAAAACCTAAGAATTTGATAGAATTGACTTTCAAATATGAAAAAGATCATGAAACTAGATCTGTACAAATCAATGGTTTAAATTTGTAATTTTTTTGATGAATAAATTGATAAAAATAAAAGGTGACGCCTCTATTAGAAAGTTTTATAGAAAGAAAAATAATCACAACACATCAGTTATAGTGTTTGCAAAAAAAGACAAATTTCAAAATTTGCTTGTGTATGATGCAATCAATAAAATTTTGAATAAAAATAAAATTTTAGCACCAAAATTATATAATGAAAACTATAGTAAAGATTATATTGAGATTCAAGATTTTGGAAATGAAACTATTTTTAGTAAATTAAATAAAAAAAAAATTAGCAAACTTAGTTATTTCAAAAAAATAATAAGCTTATTAAATAAAATTCAATCAATTAAAAATAAAAAAATAAAAAATTTCAAAAATAAAGATTATATAATTCCTAAATATGAAAAAAAAATACTCACTCAAGAAGCAAATTTGTTTTGTGATTGGTACTTAAAAAAAAACCCTCCAAAAATAACTAAAGCAAAATTTTCAAAAAAATTTAAAAAAATAACAAAACAATTAACCTCTAATTTAAAATTAAAAAATAATTTTTTTGTGCATAGAGATTTTCATGTTTCCAATTTAATGGTGGTAAATAATCGAATAGGATTAATAGATAGTCAAGATGCTTTAATTGGAAACAGAGCATATGATTTAGCTTCATTAATAGATGATGTGAGATTGAGAACCTCAAAATCATTTAAAAAAAAAGTATTCAACTTTTACATAAAAAAACAGAAAAAATTAGATATAGAAAAATTTAAAAATGATTTTGAAATATTATCAATTCTTAGAAATCTTAAAATTATTGGAATATTTACACGACTTGCAATAAGAGATGGAAAAAATAATTATTTAAAAATGATCCCATATACATGGAAATTGATTAGAATGCGTATCAATGAAAATGAAGTATTTCACGATTTAAAAAAATTGTTAAATCAAAATTTTAAACGAAAACTGAATGAAAATTAATACAGCATTAATATTATGTGCAGGGTTAGGAAAGAGATTAAATCCTTTAACTTTGACAAAACCCAAGCCACTTCTTGATATAGATAATATAACGATATTGGAAAGATGTATTAATTTAATCATAAAATCTGGAGCTAAAAAAATTTTTCTCAACACATTTCATCTCAGTAATCAAATTTTCGAATTTATTGAAAATAAAAAATTTCCAATTGATATTAAAGTAATAGAAGATGGAAAAGAAATTTTGGATACTGGAGGTGGAATTTTAAATATGATTGAGAATTCGAAAGATAATGATTTTATAATCTTCAATCCAGATACACTATGGCATAAACACTATATTGATGAAATTAGTAAGATGCAGGATTTTTATTTTTCAAAAAAGTTAAATAATATTCTCTTATTAGCAAACAAAGAATTAAGCTTTGATAAAAATCTTAAGGGTGATTTTAATTTAAAAAACAACTCATTAAAAAAAAATGATAATAATGATTTTATTTACATTGGTTGCCAAATTTTAAGTAGAGGTTTGTTTGAAAAACATAAAATCTATAATTTTTCCATTTCAGAAGTTTGGAATGAATTATTAAAAAAGGATAAATTAAATGGTTTTGAAAGTTTAAATAAATTTTATCATTTAACAAATTTAGAGACATTTAAAAAACTAAAAGATCTTTAGCTCTTTCTTTATCAAGATATTCACATTTAATTATTTTTAATCTATTGCTCAATTCAATTACCAATGGATTTCCTGTAGGTATTTCTAGACTGGATATTTGATTATTATCAAGATTAAATAATTTTTTACATAATGCCCTTATAGAATTTCCATGAGCTGATACCAGAATGTTCTTATCTTCTAATTTTTTTTCTATTTCTTCCTCAAAATATTTTGTCACTCTCTCGTAGGTGTCTTTTAGAGACTCAGTATCTGGGATAAACTCTTTTGGTAAACTTTTGTATGTTTCAATATTTATTGGATGGTATGGGCTTTCTTTGTTGAGTGCCTCTGGTTTGACATCCCAAGATCTGCGAAATTCGTGTACTTTATTTTTTCCAATTTTTTTACCCATTTCAAGCTTATTTAAACCTGTAAGAGCCCCATAGTGTCTTTCATTTAATTGCCAAGCTCTAGAGAATGTTTTTTTATCATTTAAAACTTTTTTTATAATTTTAAGAGTATTATTTGCCCGTAATTGAAAAGAAGAATAATAAAAATTAATTTCAATATTTTTTTTTTTTATCAATAAACCAGCTTTTTCAGCTTCAGATTCCCCTTTTTTTGTGAGATCAACATCAAACCATCCAGTAAATCTATTTTCTAAATTCCAAGTACTTTGGCCATGCCTTACTAGTATTAAAAAACTCATATTGTTATTTTTAAAATATATTTATAAATAAAACTATATAATTAAATAATGAAACTTTTTTACAATTATAAAATACTTTTTTACTCTATAAACTTTGCTTTAATCTTTTTATATCTATTTCCAGGTAGTTTAATAGGACAACTTCTTTATGGTAGTAAAAAAATACAACCCCAAATAACACCTGATTTTATAATATCATCGAATCATTTTTATGTATTTGTTTTAGTTTCTATAGTTGGTTTTTTGACTTTTACTAAATTAAATCAAATGAAAATCCTTATAATATATCTAATTTTACTATCGATAGTACTTGAGCTTTTTCATTTGATAATACCTGAGAGATCTTTTCAGTGGTCAGATATATTTGGAAATTTAATAGGAGTGATAGTTGTAATTTTAATTAGGAATCTTATAAATAAATATGGAGTTTTTAAAAAATAAATTAATTATCTTATTTTTTTTTTTATCAACTGGATGTTCTTCAATTCCATCTAATACTAGTAATAGTTGTTCAATTTTTGACGAGAGATATCTCTGGTATAAACATACGAAAAAAGTTGAACAAAAATGGGGTACTCCTATTTATATTCAATTAGCAATAATAAAAATGGAGTCTGATTTTGATTGGTTGGCTAAACCAGCAAGACAAAAAATTTTTAAGGTAATTCCTTTTAAAAGACCATCAAGTTCATTTGGGTATTCACAAGCAGTTAAAGGCACCTGGGAACAATACAAAAAAGAAACTGGAAACAAACTTGCCACAAGAGCAAGATTTAAAGATAGCGTTGACTTTATAGGTTGGTATACAAATAAAACAGAAACTATTTTAAAAATTTCTAAGGAAAATGCCTTTAAACAATATCTTGCTTATCACGAAGGATGGGGAAATTATAAATATTATAAAAAAAATAAAAAAGTAATTAATTTAGCAAAAAAAGTTGAAAGACAATCTAAAATTTATAAAAAACAGTTATCAGAGTGTAAAAATTCACTTAATAAAAATAAATATATTATTTTTTAGTAAGTTCTTTTTTTAATTCCAAATCTACAATATCTATTCTTTTAGTATTTTTGGCTAAAGCTAAATACATTGATGGAGTAACATACAATGTAAAGAAAGTTGAAATTATCATTCCTCCTAAAATAGTTGAGCCTACAGCTAATCTAGAACCTTCTCCAGCACCAGGACCTATATTTCCTATTACTAGAGGCATCATAGCTATCATTGTGCTGAGTGATGTCATTATAATAGGTCTAAATCTTACAGCACAGGCTTCTTTAACAGCGGCTTCTATAGTCTTCCCAGTAGTTCTAATTTGATTTGCATAATCTACAATCAAAATACTATTTTTTGTTGAAATACCTATAAGTATAATCAGTGCGATTTGAGAAAAAATATTTACTGAGCTATTAAGAAATAAAATAAATACTAATCCTCCAAAAATTGCTAATGGAACTGTTAAAATAATAATAAATGGGTGAATAAAAGAATTAAACGTTGCAGCCATTACCAAATATGCAGTTAACAAAGCTAAGGCAAAAATTATAAATAATTCATTACTTGTTTCTTTGATCTCTTCAGACTTTCCTTTCCAAGTAATTTGATTTTCTGGGGCTAAATTAGCCATTACTTCTTCAAAATATTTTATAGCTTCAGTCAGTGTATATCCCTCATTAATATTTGCAGATATTGTTACTGCTGGTTGTCTGTTATACCTTGCAAGTTCTTTTGCTGAACCTTCTTCTTCAAAACTAACTAGATTTGCTAAAGAAATTAAATTTCCATTCGTTTCTGAACGAACAAATATTTTTGAAACACCTTCTTTGTTTCTTCTATCAGATAAATATTGTTGAACAATTATAGGATACTCTTTACCTAATTTGTTAAAAGTTGTAATTTTTTTTCCTCCATAAAGAGTTTCAAGTGTTTCACCAATTGATTTTGTAGAAACACCTAAATCCTTAGCTTTATTTTTATTAATTATTAATCTTACCTCTGGTTTATTTCGATTATAATCAGACTCTATTCTTGAAAGGTTTTTATTTGATCTTATTTCTCTAATTATTTTTTTTTGTATTTCTTCAAGTTCTTCATAAGTACTTCCATAAATAACCATTTGTACAGGTTTATTGTAATTAGATACTCTTATTGATTGCGGAGAAATAGGGAAGGCCACTGCTTGAGGTAAAGTTACTATTTTTCCAATTGCTTCTCTCAAAACAACTTCTTGTCCCTTTTTTCGATTTTTCCAGTCATCTAATAAAGCAATTATTATAAAACTATTATATGAATTAGCTGAATTTCCAAACCCGGGAACCCTCATTATAAATCTTGAATATGGACTATCCTTAGCTTGAAGAAGGGGAAGAAGTCTTGCTTCTACTTTCTGAGCTTGTTCTTGGGTATATTCGAAAGAAGTTCCTTCATCTGTGAATCCAATAATTAAGTAGGCCCCACGATCTTCCATGGGCAATAATTCTTTTTTTGAAAAGTTAAATAATAATACAGATGCGATAACTATAAAGATTATAAAAAAACTTACAGCTTTTGTCTTATTTACAATTATATCTAAAGTCTCTTTGTAAAAGCTTGAAAAGCCTAAGAAAAACTTTTCAAACTTTTGAATAAAAAGTTTTTTTGACGTTTTTTTATATAAAAATTTACTAGCAAGCATTGGAGACAATGTTAAAGCTACAAAAGAAGATACAACTATTGAAAAAGACAAAGCAATCGCTGTTTCTTTAAATAAAGTTCCAGAAATTCCTTCGATAAAAATTAATGGTAAAAAAACTGCAACCAGAATTAATGTGGTAGCTACAATTGCAAAAGAAATTTGTTTAGAGCCTTTGTAAGCAGCAACCAATGGAGTTTCACCATTTTCTATTCTTCTATATATTGCATCTGTCATTATAACAGAGTCATCTGTTATTATTCCTATAGCTAAAATAAAACTTAAAAGAACAAAAATATTTATTGATAATCCAAATATATATAAACCTAAAAAAGAGGCTATAAGGCTCACAGGGAGGGCTATAGCAGGCACTATTACAGCCTTTAAATTACCCAGAAATAGATAAATTATTAAAACGACTAAAACAAAAGCTATTAACAAAGTTTTATAAACCTCTTCAATAGCAGCCTCTACATAGTTTGCTCTGTTGAAAGAAACTCTTAAATCTAACTCTTCTGGTAAAGATTTTTTAACTTGAATAATTTTTTTCTTAATATCATTCGAAAGTTCAACTGTTGAGGCGCCACTTCTAGCATAAATACCAATCCCAACAGTTTTTAAATTAATTTGATCTTTAGTTTGAGCTTTAAAAAGAGTCTTTTCTGAAACAGGGCCAAATTCTATGTTAGCAACATCAGATAATAAAATAACTTTATTACCATTTTTTTTAATTGGTAGTTGTTTGATTGAATTAATATCATTATATGATTTATCTAAATTCAGTGTTAAATCAATATTGTCTGCCTCAAGTGTACCAGCTGGAAGACTTATATTTTCTCCACGCATAGCAGTTTCAACTTCTTTAATTGTTAAATCATTAGCTGCCAATCTAATAGGATCTATCCAAACCCTGATACTCAACTCCCTTATTCCACCAACTCTTATTCTTCCAACATTTTTTACACTTGAGAATTGATCAACTAAATATCTTTCAGCATAGTCTCCCAACTCAAGATCACTCCACGTCGATGATGATAGAGATAACCACATAGTTGTAGTAAAACCAGCTGCCCTCTTAAGTATTTGTGGAGGATCAGACTCTAATGGTAAATTATCAACAACTCTAGCAACTCTTTCTCTTATATCATTTGCAGCATTATCTAAGTCTATACTTGTATCAAATTCTACATTGATTGTACTTCTTCCATTTTCAGATTTAGAGTCAATATTTTTTATTCCCTCAGCTCCTCCAATAACATCTTCAACAACTTGGGTCACTTCTTGATCTATTATTGAAGCTGCAGCAGATTTATAATCTACTTGAATTTGCACAACAGGTGGCTGTATACCATTTGGTAATTCTCTTACTGGCAAATTCCAAAAAACAAATAAACCAAAAACAATCAAAATAAGAGACATGACCCAGGATACTGTCGGTCTTTTTATGCTTAGTTCAGTAATAAACATTTATTGATTGATAGGTTTTATTTTTCCACGAGGTCTAACTTTTTTCAATCCCTCGGCCACAATAATATCTCCTTCAGTTAAACCAAAGGTTATTTCTATATTTTTATCACTTCTTAGACCTGTTTTTACTTCAGTTTTATTTGCAATATTTTCATTATCTATTTTATAAACATAAGACTTATCTCCCTCAACCATTACGCTCGTATCAGGAACGCTTAAAGAGTTTCTCAAATCAAATTTGACTCCAACTTCTAACAATGATCCAGAAATTAATTCTAAGTTTTTATTATCTATTTTAATTCTGGATAATAAACTTCTTGTATCAGCATTAATTCGGCTTGAAACAAAGTCCACTTCACCATCAAATATTTTATCTTTATAGCTGGCTATCTTAATTTCCACTGGCAGTCCTTTTTTAATAAACGCAGAATAATTTTCAGGAATTTTGATGTCAGAATATATTGTTGAATTATCATCTAGTGTTATAATGACTATATTATTTGATACGAGTATATCTTCTGTAAGGCCTGTATAACCTAATACTCCGTTGAATGGAGCTATTATATTTCCACTTTTTAATTTTACTAAAATTTCTCCTTTTTTAACAAAATTTTTTAATTTTAAGTCCTCAAAGAGATCATCTTTTTTTATTTTAAAAGTTTTTGATTTTTTTGAGATTGCTGTTCCAAAGGTTTCTATCTTTTCTGAAAATTCTTTTTTAACTACTTCAGTTACTATTATCCCTGGGGGTGGCCTTTTACTGAATTTTTTTTTAAAATGATTTCCAATTACTGTTCTTCCAATAATCACAATTGCTATGATTAGAAAAAACACTAATATTATAGAAATAGTTTTTGTAGATCTTTTCATATTTTATTTAAACTAAGCCGTATTCGGCCCAAGAGCCATCATAAATACAAGGATGATATTTATCATTAATTAAAGAATAAGCTAGTGCCAAAACGCACGCAGTTACTCCAGAACCACATGAAAAAACTATATTTTTTTCATTTACATTTTTTAAACAAGTTTCAAAAATAAGCTCAAGTTCTTTTTTGTTTTTAAAGGTTTTGTCTTCCTTCAAACATAGATTAAAAGGTATACAAAAAGAATTTTTTATACTGCCGCTTCTTAAACCTTTTCTGGGTTCTGGAACCTTACCTTCAAATCTTTCATTGCTTCTTGCATCAATTACCTTGAAATTTTTTTCATTAATATTCTGGTCAATTAACTCTTTATTTTTAACAAGCTCTTTTTTTTCAAAACTTTTATAGTTAGATTTTTTGATAGTTGTAACATCATTTGTAACTTCTTTATTTTCATTTATCCATTTTTTAAGTCCCCCATTTAAAACGTGAACTAACTTAGGATTATGACCAAAATAAATAAAATTAAACCAACATCTACATGAACTAATCACATCTGAATTATCATAGATGACTATTTCATCTTCATTCTTTATTCCCATTTTTGATACAATTACCCCCCAGTCACCTTCCTCAACCAACATGTGCGGTAAATTAATTTCTTTTTTGGAATTAGCATCTAAGTCAAAAAAAATAGAATTTGATATATGTTGATTTTTATATTCTTCTAATCCATCTCTTTTAGTTTGTGGCATATGCCACGAACAATCTATAATTTTTACAGAATTAATATTTTTTTCTAACCAATCAGTTTCTACTAATGACATTTTATTTTTTTTCTAAATATTTTTGATGATATTCTTCAGCAGGACAATAATTTTTCAACAATGAAATTTTAGTAACAACCTTGCCTGATAATCTTTCATTAGTATCACTCAAAATTTTCTCAGCAATTTTTTTCTGCTTATCATTAAGATAAAATATTTCACTTCTATATTGAGTTCCAAAGTCTGGTCCCTGGGAATTTAAGGTAGTTGGATCATGAATTTGAAAGAATGTTTTTAAGATCTTTTCATATGTTATGATTTTTTCATCAAAATCAAGTTTCACAACTTCAGCATGATTTGTATCACCCGTGCACACTTCTTTATAAGTTGTGGTAGGGCTATTGCCTCCACAATAACCAACTTCAGTTTTGATTACACCCTCAATTTTACTAAATTTAATTTCAGGTCCCCAAAAACATCCAAGCGCTAAAACTGCTATTTCCATTGATTATAACTTAAATTAATTTACAAATTATTCATATGCTTAGTAAAAATCAATTGGGTTTTTTGTACATGTTTATGTCTATTTGTGCATTTTCCTTAATGGATGTTCTTGTAAAGTGGTCTGTTAATTATCCAATCGGACAAGTCTTGTTTTTTAGAGGTTTTTTTGGAATAGTTTTTTATTTTTTTGTAATACCAAGAGAAAGATTGCATAATTTTTATATAACAAAAAGACCTGGTCTACATTTACTCAGATGTGTATCTGGCTTGATTGCATTAGTTGCAATATTTATAGCTTTAAGAGAATTGCCCTTAGCAACAGTTGTAAGTATATCTTTTGCAGCACCAATATTTACAACTATTTTTTCAATTTTTTTACTGAGTGAAAAGGTTGGTATTTTTAGATGGTTAGCTGTTTTTATTGGTTTCGTTGGTATTCTAGTTATTACTCAACCAGGAATTAGTGATTTAAATATTTATTATATTTTCCCAATTATATTTTGTTTAGGACTTTCTTATGTTGCTATAACAATAAGGCAGTTATCTACAACCGAACCGGTATGGTTAATTTCTTTTTATTTTTCATTATCTATAACATTATTAAGTTTCTTAACAATCCCACAAGGTTGGGTGATGCCTACCTATAATGATTTATGTCTATTATCTTTAATTGGTATTTTTGGTGGAGTAGCAAATTTATGGTTAAGTCAGTCTTATAAATTTTCTGAAGTTTCTCTTGTAACTCCATTAAAATATTTAGCCTTGGTTTTTGCTATAATATTTGGCTATTTTATATGGGATGAAATTCCGACAGTTAAAACATTGGCAGGTGCTATTTTAGTAATAATATCAACTTTAATAATTTTTAGAAGAGAAATTTATAGAAAAAAAATTATAACCTCTAAAGCTGTCAATGACTAAAGTTCCAAAATACTGGAATAGTGCAAAAAGATATCTATCTAAAAAAGATAAAGTTATTTCTAAACTTATAAAAAATTACGAAAGTCCGTCAGAAACAATTCTCTCTACTAGAAAAGATATTTTTTTTTCATTATGTAAAAGTATCATAGGTCAACAAATAAGTGTTGCTGCAGCAAATTCTGTTTTTTTAAAATTTAAAAAAAAATGTAAAAATAGGATAAACGCTAAAATAGTTTCAAAATTAACCTTCTCTCAACTTAAAAGTTGTGGTTTAAGTCGTCAGAAAGTTTTAGGAATAAAAAATTTAACAAAACAAATAAAAAATAAATCTTTTAATCCTAATTTAATTCCCAAATTAGACGATGAGGAGGCCATATTGTATCTTTCAAATTTAAGACAAATAGGTAGATGGTCAGCAGAGATGATTTTACTTTTTACTTATAATAGATCAAATATTTGGCCAATTCAGGACATTGGTCTATTAAGAGCAATTTCTAAAAATTATAAAAAAAAATATTTACCACCAGAAAAATTTGTTAATATTCTCAAGAAAAGATTTTCTCCTTATTGTTCAGTGGCAACATGGTATTTGTGGAGAAGTATAGATCCTGAACCAATTCAGTATTAGACACCTTCAACAATTTGTATATGTCTATTAAATTCTCCTTTTCCAATTTTCATAGCTTCTTGATATTCAGCAGAATTATAACATTTTATAGCATCTTCCATAGTAGGAAATTCTATTAGAACAGTTCTAGGTGAAGGTTGCCCTTCAATAGTCTCAACTTTGCCACCTCTTGCAAGAATAGTTCCATTATATTTTTTTATGGCTGGTGTTGCTTTCTCACCATACTTTTTAATATTTTCAGGATTTTTTATATCTTTATAAATTGCAATCCAAAATGCTTTCATATTTTAATCAATCCAATCTTTATAATTATTAATATTATCTTGTAAATATTTTGGTAATTTTATGAATGGGTAGTTTTCAAGTTTACTTCCGTGACCAATTTTATTTAGTTTTTTGTCGACTTTTAAATCATATATTGCCTCTTTATTTTTTATAATTTCGTTTATCTGATTTTTTGATAATGGATTTAAATCAAATTCCCTATGATGAAGATAAGATTTTAATTTATATTCAATTTGTGATGAGGTTTTAATATTTGTAAAATGCCAACCTCCATTATCTATGAATCTGACATTAATATATTTAGTTTTAGAAAAAATTGTATCCAATCTATAAAAAGAAAATTTTTTATCTTTAATATTTCTTAACCATTGAGGTGTTTCTAGGTATTTTTTTTTGCATGCTTTTGTTCCAGTCCAAATTAAATTTGGTAATTTAAGATTAAACTTATAATAAAACATGTCTTGCCTAAACAATAGGATTTTTTCATTTATTTTATTTATATTTAAATTTTCTAAATTAGGAATTTCATCTACGTCTGAAATTAAAATCAAATCTTCATCATCAGCTTTATTTAATCCGTTAAAAATAAAGTTTCTTTGGCCATTTTCTCTAAAGCTTGCATTAAATATATACTTTCTTGACTTTTCACCTTCATTGTCAGTACTTGATACTTTTTCAATATTCTTAGGTTCTTGATCATAAACAAGATAAATAATTTTATCATTAAATTTTTCGAATTTCTTATGGTTAAAATGAAGTTTTCTTTTATCTCCTCGGTGAGTAAATATACTTTCAACTATCACAAAATAGTCCACATATTTATCAAGTGTATTAAGCCTTAAGTCTAAAACAACTTCTTCATCGAAATACATGAAACAATCAAAAATTTTCATAACTACTTTTTAATCTTTTTTAATTTTTTTTATATGATAAAAAATTCCATGGCAGATAAATTAATAATAAACTTTGAAGAATATACTAAAATTGTTGAAAAATTAGCTATCCAAATTCATAATAATTATGAACCAACTGTTCTAGTGGGTATTATGAGGGGGGCAGCACCAATAATTGACATTCTTTCAAGAATATTAAAACTTCCAATAGCCTACATTGTTATTCAAAGTTATACGGGAAAAGGGATGGAAGATAAACAAGGTCAGCTTATGTTTGCAAGAGAAATAAGTTCGCTTGCAAATGATAAAGATTTTAATAAAGTTCTTTTAATTGATGATTTATCTGACACAGGTTTAACACTTAATAAAAGCATAGAGTGGTTAAAAAATTATGGACCAACAAAACATTACATTAAAGAGGTCAAAACTGCATGTCTATGGAAAAAAAAATCTTCATCTTTTGAACCTGATTTCTGTCCAGTAAGATTAGATTCAGATCCTTGGATTGTTCAACCAACAGAACATTATGAAGAATTATCTATACAGGAAATTATTAAAAAAAATAAACAGGGCTAGTTAATACCAGCCCTGTCAAATTTATACTTAAGCAACTACAAAACTAATAACACTTAGTATCGCAATAACCCATATTGCAGGAGAAGTCGTTGAAAACTTTCCAGTAAATAGTTTAATTAAAGCGTAGGATACAAATGCCAAGGCAATACCATTACTAATACTATATGTTAAAGGCATTGCAATCATCGCAAGAATAGCAGGAGCAGATTCTCCAATATCATCCCATTCTATATCTGTAATATTCCTAATAAAAAGAACAGATACAAAAAGCAAAGCTGCACCATCAATCTGTTTAGGCAAACTAGTCGCTAAAGGAGCAAAAAATATACATGCTAAGAACAACAAACCTATTACAAGAGATGTCATTCCAGTTTTTCCACCAGCTTTAACACCAGCTCCAGATTCAACGTAACTTGTAACGGTAGTAGTTCCCATCATGGCACCAGCAACTGTTCCTACACTATCAGATAACATAGCTTTATTGATATCTTGAACTTTTCCTTTTTTATCTACTTTGCCAGCCACGTTAGCAACTGATGTTAAAGTTCCTGCAGTATCAAAGAAGTCGATAAATAATAAAGTAAATATCACTGTAGACATTCCAGCAGTCATTGCGGCAGACAGATCAAATTCAAACAGATATGTCATTGGTGGTGGTGAACTTGCAATACCATTAAATTTTGCTAGTCCTGTAGCCCATGCAATAATACTAAATACTAAAATACCTATAATAATGTTTCCTTTAATATTCATTTTTTCTAATATTATTATTGCTATGAATGTTGCACATCCTAATAAAACTAAAGGATCACCTAAATTACCAAGCTGTACTAATGTTACAGGATTATCAACTACAACTTCCATTATCTGTAATCCAATAATTGCTAAAAATAATCCTATACCAGCGCCAATTCCTAACTTAAGACTTCTAGGAATCGAGTTTATTAACCAAGCTCTTATGGGTGTAAGAGATATAATTAAAAACAAAACTCCTGCAACTAATACAGCTCCCAATGCTTCTTGAGGCGTATATCCCATACCAGCACAAACTCCAAAAGCAACAAATGCGTTAATACCCATTCCAGGCGCAAGTCCAATTGGCCAAGTTTTTCCGTAAAAAGCCATTATGAAACATGCTAATGCAGTTGCTAAAATTGTTGCTGTATATACTGCACCAAAATCAAAGAAACCCTTTTCGGGCCCTGCAAACTCTCCTGAAAGTATAAACGGATTTAAAAACATTATGTAAGCCATTGTTAAAAAAGTTGTAACTCCAGCAATTACCTCTGTTTTGAAATTTGTTTTATGTTTTTTATATTCAAAATATTTTTCTAACATTTTTCCTCCTTAATACTTAGGTATTTGATTCTTTTTCCAAATACTCTGTAAAATCTAATTTTATTCACAAAATACAACTTAGAAGTTTATATTTATGCAATAATTTAGTTGTTAATATAAAAATGTGAAAAATCTAAAAATAATTATATTAACCATTTGTTTAGCTTTTATGATTTCCGGATGTAAGACAATTAAAGAAAAAACAGATGCAATTGTAGAAAAAGAAAATAAAAAATTAAATAAATATATTGGTCAATCATCAAATAAACTTAAAATTGATTTAGGAAATCCAGATGAAGATTTTAAAAATGAAAAAGGAAATTTAATATTGGTTTATAATACAAAAAAATATGGGATCCCATGTGAGAGAAGGTTTGAGATAAATTCCAATCTAATAGTAATTGGATTTGTATCAAATGGATGTTTTTAGATTTACCTGCGGAGAGTAAATCTCCGCAAGTAAGGCTTGTTTTATTTTATTTCTATAAGTTTTTTCTTTTTATGCTCTGGTACGATTCTTTCACAAGATATTGTTAAAAGACCATCCTTAAGCTCAGCATCATTAACTTTTACATCGTCTGCAATAGTGAATGATCTAGCAAATTGTCTTTGAGAAATGCCTTTATGAATAATTTCTCCATTCATATCACCATCTTCAGACTTATTAATCTGTTTAGTTCGGACAGTTAATAAGTTATCCTCAAACTCGACTTCAACATCTTTTTTATTAAAACCAGCTAAGGCTACTTCAATAGCATAGTTATCCTTACCAGTTTTTCGAATGTTGTAAGGCGGATAATTTGATTGCATTGTCAAATTTCCATTTCCTAGCATATTTTCAAATTGATCAAACATATCATCAAAACCAATTGAAAAGGGTCTAAGTGAGTTAAATATAGATAGATCCTTACTTGTCATAATATTCTCCTTTTTTTTTAAGCAAGTTTATTTTTTGTGAGCCCCATTAGGCGACTTACAATGCTTATTTGGGGATTAATTAAAAAATTTCAAGATTAAAAAATCCTAAATTTTTTCAGATATTTTTAATGCAAATGCATAATCTATCGCAATCTCTTCTATAGCTCCATCTCTACCAGATTTTCCTCCATGACCTGCATTCATTTCTGTTTTTAGGAGAAGTAAATTATTATCTGTTTTAAAATCTCTAAGTTTGGCTGTAAATTTTGCAGGTTCATCAAATAATACCCTGTTATCACTCAAACTAGTCGTGATTAACATATTAGGATAATCCATTTTTTTAATATTATTATAAGGTGCATAAGAAAAAATATAATTGAAATGTTCTTTATTATCTTTTGCGTTTCCAAATTCATCAAATTCTCCAACAGTTAATGGTAGAGAATGATCTAAATTTGTTGTTAGTGAGTCTACAAAAGGTACAGCCATTATTATTCCTAAAAATAGTCTAGGAGATTGATTAACCACTGCCCCCATTAATAATCCACCCGCAGATCCCCCCATACCGATTATTTTTCCTTCTGAAGTATATTTTTTTTCAATTAGATACTTTGCTGCACAAATGTAGTCTTCAAATGTATTTTTTTTATTAGTCAACTTGCCCTCTTTCCACCATTTCATACCTTTTTCCATGCCACCTCTGATGTGAGCAGTAGCCCAAATTATATCTCTATCAATTAAACTTAATTTTGTGGATGAAAAACTAGGAGACATTGAGTTTCCATAAGATCCATATCCATATAATAATAGATTTGCAGAACTATCTATTTTAGTTTTTTTATGTCTTGTAATTGTCAAAGGTACAAGTCTTCCATCATGAGATTTAAATTCAAATCGTTCGACAATGTAATCATCTTTGTCATGACCAGATGGAATCTCCTGCTCTTTAACAAGTTCTTTAGATTTATTCAAAAGATTATATCTATAAACTCTCGAAGGTGTTTTTGGCGATGAGTATCCTAAATAGATTTCATCAGTATTTCTATTTTTTTGAGTTAATGTTACACCTGGAACATACACATTTTCATCAGAGAAAATTAACTCTTCTTCTATATTGGTTGAAATATTTTTAACGAATAATTTATCTAATGCATTAGAGGTTTCACCACGAATAATCCAATTTTTAAGGAATGTCAGCCCACCAATTAAAACCTCATCTTTAGGTGGTATAAATGTTTTCCAATCTTGTTTTTCTAAACTATCACAAATATCAACTTTAAAATCTTCAGCATTTTTATTTGTATGATTATAAAATTTTCCATTCCATGAATTTATGGAATATAAAACTCCCCTTTCTCTTGTAATTATTTTTTTAGGTGTTGGTTTTTTTTCACCTGAACTAAAATAATATTGTTCTGATGTATTATGATCAGAAGTATTTATTAAATAATATTTTTCATCTGAGCTTATTCCAATACTAACGGTAAAAGCTTCACTTTTTTCTTCGAAGATCAATTCATCCTTTTCATTAAAATTTCCAATTTTATGTCTATATATCTTTCTTGCTCTATGATTTTCATCAAGTTTTGAGTAAAAGATATATTTATCATCTAAACTAAATGTAATTCCTCCAGATGTTTCTGGAATTTCTTTTGAAACGATTTTGTTAGTTTTTATATCTCTTATATAAATTGTATAATATTCAGAACCTTTAACATCTAATGAATATCCTAGATATTTGTCATTATTACTTATTTCTAAATCTCCAACTCCAAAATACTCTGTCTTAATCTTTTCTTTCTCTTTATCACCATTCCAAATTTCCTCTATATTTTTTGAGCCAATTTTTTTTCTAAGCTTTATGGAGTAATTTCCTCTTGTCGTAGTTTTTGTCCAGTATTCGTATGTATGATCCTTATATGGTAAGGACTCATCATCTAATTTTATTCTACCTTTAATTTCATTGAACAGTTTTTTTTGAGTATCTTTTGTATCTTTTAAATGATGTTCGGCATAACTATTTTCATCCTCTAAATATTTTTTAACCTCAGGATCTAATTTTGTTTTATCTCTGAGAACTTCCAATATATTTTTTTGGTGTATCCAGCTATAATTGTCTTCCCAACTGATGTTGTGACAAGATTTTGTTTCTGGTTTTTTTCTAAGTTGTGGTACTTTCATTAAAGGAAAGAAATATATGAATATAATAATTTATACAGTAGTTATATTGACTATTTTTTATTTTCTATTGAGATTTATTAGTAATATTTCATCTAAAAAGATATCAAAAAGTCTTAGAGTTTTAATTATTATTGGATTAATCATTTTAGCAATTTTATTTGCTATAGGAGGTAGATTTTTATTAACTTTACCTCTTACGTTAGCTAGTCTTGCTTTATTGAAGTTAAAAGGTTTGTCTATCTTTCAATTAATATCTCTTTTTAGATTACTTCAAACATTAAGAAGATCAGGAAGATTTTCATTTAATCAATCAAATTCAAATAATTTATCATCTATATCTGTTTCTGAAGCTTATAAGATTTTAAATTTGGATATTAATAAAAAAATTACTAAAAATGATGTAAATAAAGCTTATATAAAAATCCAAAAAAAAATTCACCCTGATGTTTCCCCAGAAACTTCCCGACTATCATCTATAGTTAATGAAGCTAAAGATATAGTTTTAAATGACATTACTTAATTAATAATTTCAAAAACTTTATCAAAAATCTTTTGGGGATTAATTTTTTCCTTCCCTAAAGTGTTGTGAGTAACAGTTTCTACGCCGTCAGGAATAATTGGAAACATTTTAGAACTATAGTTTCCATAAACTAAAGGAGTGTCTGCCATTAGAGTTATAGTTTTAATACCTAAAGCTGCAGATAAATGACTGAAACTAGAGTCATTACAAATAGAAATATTACAATTTTTTATAATTGGTAAAAACTCACTTATAGATAAACCATCCAAAGGTGTGCAAACATTTTTAAATTTTGATTGTAGTATTTCATTTAATATTATTTGTTCTTCATGATCTTTACCAGTTGCAAGAAAAAATCTACATTTTTTAACTTTTAAAAGTTTTTCAATTACACTCAAAAATGTATTGGCTGGTATTCTTTTGGTAGGACCTGATCCTCCTATACCCAAAAGTATGTTAATTTCGTTTTTATTAATTTCAAATTTTTTTATTGATTGGGAAATCAACTTGTCTCCAATTTGAACTTCAGGATCATCTTTGACTTTTATATCAAATTTATTTTTTAAAAATTCTCTTGGAGTATCAGTGATATGTTGTTTATTTTTTCGAAATAATGAATATTGATAAACATTAGGTATTCCAGAAAATCTTGCAATTAAATTGAATCTTAATGATGAGTTAAAAATTATGATTTTATCAAAATTATGTTTTTTAATATTTTTAATTAAATTGAAATTTTGTAATAAACTACCATATTTGTTATTTTTTTCTAAAAGAAGAATTTTGTCGATATAATTAGTTTGATTTAGAAATTGATCTGCTTTCGAACTTTCTTTAACAAGTAAACTTATAGGTGTATTAAATTTTTCAGACACAGCCTTTATAAAGGGCAAAAAAATTACAGTATCTCCTATACCCATTCTATTTTGAACAGCTAATATTTTCATATGGTATTTATAAACTTTACTAAGTATATTTTTTATATAAATTTTTATTATGACAAAAATAAGTGGAATTTTTGCAGCTTCAATGTCAGTTCTTAATACTGATTTGAGCCTAAATGTGGATAAAACAATAGATCATGCTGAAAAGCTAATAGATCAAGGCTGTCATGGAACAGCAATTTTTGGGAGCACTGGTCAATCTCAATTAATATCTATTTCTGAAAAAATTGATTTATTGAATAAACTTTCAAAAACTAAGTTTAAGGATAAACACTTAATTGGTACAGGTCTAAATTCTTTAGGTGAGACTATTAATTTCATGAAAATAGCAACTTCACTAAATTTTAAAAAATTTTTAATCATGCCACCAGCTTATTATAAATATGGTGACCAAGAAGTAATAAAATTTTATACAAAAATAATAGAGTCTATTCCTGAATGTAAAATAATTCTTTACAATTTTGAAAAACTTTGTGGATATAAATTTAGTATAGAGTGTGTTAGTGAACTTGTAAAAAAATTCCCCAATCAAATTGTAGGTGTAAAAGATAGTTCATATAATCTATTTGAAAAATTAAAATTGAAAAATTTTTCAATTTTTCCAGGCTCAGAGCTTAAACTTTTAAAAGGTTTAGAATTAGGCTGTTCAGGAATAATTACTGCTACATGCAATGTAACAGCCGAATTATCTAGAAAAGTTTATGATGATTTTAATTTAGGAAAAAAACAATCTGCAAATCAAAAATTATGTAATGTGAGAGAAATTTTTGATAGATATAATTTAATTTCTGGACTTCATAGTTATTGTTCCCAGGAAAACAAAATTTATAAAAATATTTTACCACCTTTAAGTCTTTTGAATAAGACTGACGAAAAAAGTTTGATTAACGATTTAAAAGATTTAAATTTTACAAACAAACCATCTTTGGCAGCTTAATATGCAACTTGCAAGTTTTTTAAATAAAGTTTTTAAAAAAGATGGTTTTATCCTAACAGATGCAAACTCAAAAGATTACATCATTGGTAATCCAGGCAATAACCCTTTAAAATTAAAAATTTTAAATAAAAATCTTCATTACAAATTATTATTCCATCCTGATTTATATTTTGGTGAAGCTTACACAAATGGAGAAATAATAATAGAGAACGGAACTCTCACAGATTTTTTAGATTTAGCATTAAAGAATTTTGGAAGAGGTAATTTAAATTTTTTTAGTTATTTGATTAATAGACTTCGAGGATCTTATAGATATTTAACAAATTTTAATTTTATAAAAAAATCTAAAATGAATGTATCCCATCATTATGATCTCTCAGATGATCTATATGATTTATTTTTAGATCCTAAAAAACAGTATTCCTGTGCTTACTTTAAGAATAAAAATGATAGTTTAGAAACTGCACAAAATAACAAAATTCAACACATTATCAAAAAACTGAATATTCAACCAAATCAAAAGGTCTTAGATATAGGTTGTGGTTGGGGTTCATTAGCAATCGATATAGCTAAAAGTACAAGTTGTGAAGTTACAGGAATAACATTATCAGAAAACCAATTTAATTATTGTAAAGATAAAGTAAAAAAAATGAATTTGGAAAATCAAGTAAAATTTAAATTAATAGATTATAGAGAACTCAATGAAAAATTTGATAGAATTGTAAGTGTTGGTATGTTTGAACACGTTGGAAGAAAATTTTATAAAAAATTTTTTAAACAAATTGAAAATTTGTTAAAAGATGATGGTATTTCTTTGATACATACCATAGGATCGGTTGAGCCACCAAGAGATCCACATCCATGGATAACAAAATATATATTTCCAGGTGGTTATACGCCAAGTTTAAGTGAAGTAACAACTCCTATTGAAAAAGCTGGCTTAATTGTCACTGATATCGAGGTTTTAAGACTTCATTATTCACATACACTTAGACATTGGAAAGAAAATTGTATTCAAAACAAACAAAAAATTATTGAAATGTTTGATGAAAAATTTTTTAGAATGTGGGAATTTTATCTCACTGGATGTGAAATGGCATTTAAGTGGGGCGATCAAGTTGTATATCAATTTCAACTTACAAAAAACTATACATCAACACCTGTGACTAGAGACTATATTTATCAATAAATTATTGATAGAATTCTTAATCTTTAAAAATGAAAAAAAAACAAAAAAAATTTAAAAAAAATAAAAAATTTAAGAAAAAAATAACAAAATTAAAAATTTCAAAACAAATTAAAAAAAATTCAAAAAAAAGTAGAAAAGTTATAAAAAAAAAATCTAAAAGAATAAAAAAAAAATTATCAAATATTAAAAAAAAAAAATTTTTACATTTCAAAGTTAAAAAAGTTCAAAATGATAGCTTAGTCCTAAAACTAGTTAAATTACAGCTATCTTTAAAACCACAATTTAATTTTAAAATTTATTTCAACTTAGAGAAATATTTTCAACGTTTTTTTGATAAAATTTCTGAAACAATCTCAGATTATAAAATTTTAAAACACGATGAAAAAATAAGATTAAAAGTAGAAAAAATAGAAAATGAAAGAAAAACAAAAATTGCCATAGAAAAACAAAAAAAAGATGAAGAAATCTTAAGATTAAAATTAAAAGAACAAGCTTTAAAAGAAGAGGCTAGATTAGAAAAACAAAGAACAAAAGACATAAAATTATTTTTGAGAAAAGAGCAGGCGCTTTTAAGAATAGAACAAGCTGAAAAACAAAAACAATTTTTAAAACAATTAAGATTAGATAAACAAATTGAGAAATTTAGAATTAGAGAGGTTAAAGAACTAGAAAGACTTGAAAAAATTTCTTTAAGAGAAAAAAGAGAAGACTATGCAGGGCTTCAAGAAAGAATTGATAAGCTTAAAGAAAAATATCGAATAATTAGAGATCAAAAAATAAAAGAAAGAGTAGAAGCTTTAGGGGTAAAACTTCAAGGTGATGAGGATAGAGAAACATTACTATCAAAAGAAAAAGAATATACTTTAGCAAGACAAAAAATAGAGTTTGCATTAGAAAGTTTTTATAGAAGTGCAAGTAGTTTGGTGTTTCAACTTAATAAAAGACACGTTACAAGAAATATGTCTATTTTCAGATGCATCGATCGAAGATTTGAGACAGGTGAAATCTTCATTAAATGGGATGAGTCTGAAGATGAAGAGTGGCTACTGTTAATATATATTAAGAATAATTTACCAGATGAAGGTATAGTTATTGAGGACAAAACAAATCCAGAAAAAAATATTTCACATGAATTTAGAAGCATCGATATTTTTAAAGCTTCTGACACAATGGTAGATTCTTTAACCCAACTTATTGCTAGAAAAAGAGCTAAAAATAATAATTAAATATTAGTTGATATTATGTATTATTAGAGATGATTTTAGGTACAGTATTTTTTATTATTCTTTATTTAATTTTGAGATACGTACTTGCTTGGATAACATATTATAATAATTTAGATTCTAGATTGGGAGACAGTACTTGGAGATTTACTTACGATTATCCAGTATTAGGTGAAAGAGATATTTCTGATTTAGATGATAAAGATTTTGTAAGACTTAGAAGAAAAAAAAATAAGATTATTCTATTTATGTATTCTATAGTTCTTATTATGTTTATATCGTCAATGTCATTATTAAGTAAATTTTTGCTGTTTTTTTTTGATTAACTTTTTAACTGTTTCTTATTTTTTAAATATAGGAAAAAGGCAACTATTTCATATCCAAAAGAAAATAAATTAAAAATGATTGGCAATTTAAAAAAGTTATATAGAAATCTGTACCTCGGCATTTTTTTCCATAATATAAGAAACGCTTCAGCCCCTTGAATAATTTTTTCACCTTCTTTTACATGAAGTCGTCGCAGTAGTTCTTTACTATTTCTAAAAGTTTCTTTTTCAGCTAAATCATTATTTGTTATATCTACCCAATCAATCTCTTGAATTTTTTCTTTTTTATATAAGTCGATTTCTGCCTTACAGATTTTACATGAATTATTGAAATAAACTTTCATAATATTCAATTAATTACTAACTTAGTTGAGTTATGTACATGCGTAAAATACTCTAGTTGAAAAATATTTCAAACAACCTATGTAATCTAATTATGAGTAATTTCTTTGAAAAATCTGATTTATCTAGAAATGATGCAGAAAGTATAATTTCCGACACATTAAAAAAGTGTGATGATGGTGAATTATATCTTGAAAATTCTAAATCAGAATCAATTTTATTAGATGATAATAAAATAAAAAATTCTAGCTATAGTTCAGACTTAGGTTTTGGATTTAGAGCAGTATCGGATGAGATTGTTGCTTATTCTCATTCCAATGAGATATCAAAAAATTCACTCAATCAATCTTCTGAAAATTTAAAATCAACATTAAAATCTGCTAAAGGTATTTACAACCACGAAATACCTAAATCTAATAAAAGATATTACGAAAATATAAATCCAATTGAACAAAAAACACTTAATGAAAAAATAAAAATTTTAAATAAGGTAAATAGTTACCTTCGCACAAAAGATAGTAATGTTAAGCAAGTAACAGCAAATTTCCTTGGAGAACAAAAGTCTATAGAAATAATCAGATCTGGCGGTGAAACATTAACTGATATTCGTCCCTTAGTTAGATTTAATGTAACAGTCATGCTTGAAAAAAATGGAAGAAAAGAAACGGGGGTATATGGTATTGGAGGACGAGAGTCATATGATTCATATTTAAGACAAGACAATTGGAAAAATGTTTGTGATGAAGCTTTAAGAATAGCTTCAGTAAATTTAGAAAGTAAACCAGCTCCAGCAGGAGAAATGAAAGTTGTGTTAGGTCCAGGTTGGCCTGCTATCTTAATTCATGAAGCAGTAGGACATGGTTTAGAGGGAGACTTTAACAGAAAAAAAACTTCTGCATTTCATAATCTAATGGGTCAAAAAGTTGCAAGTGAGGGTGTTACAATTATTGATGATGGAACTATCGATAACAGAAGAGGAAGTTTAACTATAGATGATGAAGGAACTCCAACTGAAAAAACAGTGTTAATAGAAAATGGGATATTAAAAAATTTCATGCAAGATAGACTTAATGCTAGATTAATGAAAACTAGATCTACTGGTAGTGGTAGAAGAGAAAATTATAGACATATAGTTCTTCCAAGAATGAGAAATACTATGATGTTAAACGGAAATAATACTCAAGAGGAAATGATTAAGTCAGTTGAAAAAGGTATTTTTGCGGTCAGTTTTGGTGGAGGACAAGTTGATATTACTTCAGGCAAATTTGTATTTAATTGTACAGAGGCATACGAAATTATTAATGGTAAAATTGGATCACCTATTAAAGGTGCAACACTTATAGGTGATGGTCCATCTATATTAAAAGAAGTTTCAATGGTTGGAAATGATATGATGTTAGATCCAGGTATTGGAACTTGTGGTAAAGCCGGCCAAGGTGTTCCCGTTGGAGTTGCCCAACCTTCTATACTAATTAACAAAATGACAGTTGGTGGGACAAAACTTTAATGATTAAAGATAAAGAATATTTATCTAAAAAAGCATCTTATTGTTTAGATTTAGCAAAAAAATTAGGAGCAACAGACTCAAGCATTGTCGTAGGTAATTCAATTTCTGAAACAGTAAATTTTAGGAATCAAAAATTAGATGAATCTAATAGATCAGATAATCTTGCTATAAATTTAACAACTTATATTGGTAAAAAAAAATCATCAATATCATCCTCAAATTTACTAAAAGAAAATTTAGATACTCTTATTGAAAAATGTATTGAAACTACAAAAAATACCCCTGAGGATGAATTTAACTCACTTCCAGATAAAAATTTACTTGCTAAGGAAGTTAAGGATTTAGATTTATACGATGATAATCATGTAAAAAATGAAAATAAAATTGAGTATTTAACAAGACTAGAAGCCTCTGCTTCAAACGAAAAAAAAATAGTAAATACAGAGTCAAGTTTTACCCAAGATAAATCAAATTTTATCTTAGCTAATAGTGATGGTTTTTCTAAAGGTTATAAAAGTTCATCATTTACAGCATCATGTGTAACTGTTGCCAAAGATGATAAAAGTATGGAGCGTGATTATGAATATACAAGTAAATGTCATCTTAAAGATATTAAGGATGCTGAAGAGTTAGGAAAATTAGCTACTGAACATACCATTAGAAAACTTAGCCCCAAAAAAATAGGAAGTGAAAAAATTTCTTTAATATTTGATAAAAGAATCGCAAAAGGGATTTTAAGTGCTTTTGCTGGTGCTATATCTTCATCTGCTATTTCGAGAGGCACCTCTTTTTTAAAAGATAAAATAAATCAAAAAATATTTTCTGATGAAATAAATATTTTTGATAAACCAGATATTCTAAAAGGTCTTGGCTCTAGAAGCTTTGACTCAGAGGGGGTAAAAACTAATACTTTAAAGCTTGTGGAGCAGGGTGTACTTAAACATTATTTGATAGATACGTATAATGGAAAGAAATTAAATCAAAAATCAAACGGGAGATGTGGAGGAGCAAGCAATCTTTATTTTGATAATGGAAATATTTCATACAAAGATCTTTTAAATTTTAGACCAAAATGTCTTTATATAACTGAAACCATAGGTCATGGAAGTAATATAGTTACAGGTGATTATTCTGTTGGTGCCACTGGTTTTCTAGTCGAAAATGGAGACTTTAAATATCCAATTAATGAAATAACAATTGCAGGAAATTTTAAGGACATGTTTCAAAACATTATTCTAGCTGATGATCTAGAATTTAAATATGCAACCAATTCTCCAACAATGATGATCGAAGGCATGGTAGTTGCAGGTAAATAATATTAATTATTCAAAATTTTTTAAACGATATTCCCAGTTTCCCATTCTAGAATAAGAAACCTTAATAATCATAGAACTTTTTTTGTCAAACCAAATATCAAAATCTAGACGTTTATCTTTTGGCAATGACATGTCTTTTGAGTTTAATTTAAAATGATCTACTTCATAAGCTTTTCCATATTGTTCAATTTTTTCTTTGCCTACAAAAGTAACAACTTGTTCTTTTACACTTCCTGAAATTGGACTTACTTGACTATCAGTCTGTAAAATTTTATGGCTCCACCAATTTCCAACAATATTATTAATAGATGCTTCTCCTGAATAAGAAGAACCTTTTATATCAAATTTATTCTTATTTTTATTAAAAACTAAATTAACAAATTTTTCTTTATCATTTTGTAAAGTTTTAGAATCATAAGAAATTAACTGATCTTTTATATATTTTTCCTCACCATATCCCTCTACTTGAAAAATTGTAGCTCCTAAAAGTTTTACAGAAAACTTTATTTGATTTGTAATTAGTGTTTCATCTCCTTTTCTTGTAAAAAAAATAATAATTGTATCCTATTAATTCTCCATTTCTAAAAATATCCATCTCAATTTTATTGTACTTTTTGTAATGATCCATGTGAGCAAGAACATTTGAAGATAATAATACAAAAATTAAGATTAAAATTTTTTTCATTTAATGATTACATTAATAGACTTTTATTATAATAGAAGTAGTTTATTAAAAAATGTTTTTAAAAATAAAGAAAATACCAAAAGTAAACTGGAGTTCTAAAGAAATATATAATTTTAAACCAAAATTTTCGACATTATTCTTTTGCTGTTTTGGTTTAATGTTGTTTGGTTTAGGTGAAGGATTATTAATTGTTTCTTTTACAGGAGCTTCTCCTTACAGTGTTTTAGCTCAAGGTATTTCTCTGAATACAAACCTAAGTGTAGGAATGGCTACATTTTTAATAAGTGTCTTTGTTTTAATTTTATGGATACCACTTAATCAAAAGCCAGGTATGGCGACTATTTTAAATGCTTTAATAATTGCTCTAGTGATTGATCTTTGTATAAAATATGTTTCAACACCCTCTAATTATTATAATCAATTAATTTTAGCAATTGTTTCTGTAATAACAGTTGGAATAGGGGGTGGTATCTATTTGGTTGCTAATTTAGGAGCGGGCCCGAGAGACGGTTTAATGATAGGTTTACAAAAAAAAACAAATTTACCTATAGCTTTGGTTAGAGCAACGCTTGAAATTACAGTTGTTGGTGTTGGTTGGTACTTAGGTGGTACAGTTGGAATTGGAACCTTACTATTTGCTTTCGGAATTGGTCCATGTGTTGCACTTGGACTTTATTTAGTAAATAAAATATTCAATTAGGCTGCAGAGCCAGATTTTTCACTTTTTTTTCTTTCATGTGGGTCAAGAATAGCTTTTCTTAATCTACACGACTCTGGAGTAATTTCTAAAGCTTCATCAGTATTTAACATACTTAATTGTTCAGCTATTGACATTTTTCTTACAGGAGTAAGAACAACATTTTCATCAGTACCTTGAGTTCTCATGTTAGTTAGTTTTTTACCCTTCATAACATTAATTATCATGTCGCCTGGCTTTGGAGCTAATCCAACAATCATACCAGGGTAAACAGGGTCGTTATGAGTTACAAACATTTCACCTCTTGCCTGTAAATTAAATATTGCAAAAGCAACAGCTTTACCCTGTTCCATCGAAATTAAAGCACCATTTCTTCTTCCTTCCATTTCACCTTCAAATTTACCATAATCGTGAAAGATCCTATTAATAACACCATTCCCTTTTGTAAGAGTAAGAAATCGACTTGTATAACCCATCAATCCTCTTGTTGGTGCATGAAAGATCAATCTTTTTTTATCTTTACCTGTATCTTTTAACTCTATCAATTTTCCTTTTCTTCTATTCATGGAGTCAATTATTTTTGACGAGTGCTCTTCATCGAGGTCCATAGTAATTTCTTCAATTGGTTCAAGCTTATTTCCACTCTCATCTTTTCTAAATAAAACTTTTGGTGGGCTAACAGTCATTTCAAAACCCTCTCTTCTCATCTGAGTGAGCAAAATTTCTAACATTAATTCACCTCTGCCACTTACTACAAAAGAGTCATTCCCATCATTTTCTGAAAATGAAATACCAACGTTATTTTGTGCCTCTAGAATTAGTCTATCTCTGATTTGTGTACTTGTGAGTTTTTTTCCCTCTGTACCTGCTAAAGGGGAAGTGTTGACTGTTATTGTAATCGACATAGTTGGAGGATCGATTGGAGTAGCTGCAATTGGGTTATTGACTTCTAAATCACATATTGTGTCCGCAACGTTTGCTTTTTCTAATCCCGCAACTACAACGATATCACCTGCTTCACCAACTTCTATAGGAACTTTTTTTGTTCCCTCGTATCTAAAAATTTTCGTAAGTCTGCCCTCATCAACTTTTTCTCCTTTTAAGTTGATTGCTTTAATTGCCTGATTAGCTTTAGCAGTTCCTTGAGTAATCCTTCCTACCAAACTTCTACCTAAAAAACTGTCTGCATAAAGTAACGTCGATAACATTGCAAAAGGTTTTGATTTATCAAGATTTTCAGGTTTTACATGCTTTATGATTTGATCTAATAAAGGATCTAAATTTTCTCTTGGACCATCTACTTCTATATCAGCCCATCCAGATCTTCCACTAGCGTATAAAACTGGGAAATCTAATTGCTCTTCATTAGCATCTAAACTTACAAATAAATCAAATGTTTCATCTAATACTTCATTAGCTCTTTGATCTGCTTTATCAAGTTTGTTAATTACAACAATTGGTTTTAAACCTTGTTTTAAAGCTTTAGATAGTACAAATTTTGTTTGTGGCATCACACCTTCTGCGGAATCAATTAATAATAATGCACCATCAGCCATACTTAAAACTCTTTCAACTTCTGCAGCAAAATCTCTGTGACCCGGAGTATCAATAATATTTATTCTAGAATTTTTCCAATTTATAGACGCAGGCTTTGCTAGAATGGTAATTCCCCTTTCTTTTTCAAGCTCTCCTGAGTCCATTAATCTTTCATCTACGACTTCATTTTCTCTAAATGATCCACTTTGTTTCATTAGATTATCAATTAAAGTCGTTTTTCCGTGATCGACGTGTGCAATAATGGTGATGTTTCTAATATCGTTACTCATAATTTGTGGTTCTTATACATTAAATTTTTTTTTTGAAAACTTTAAAAAAGCCTATAAATATTAAAAATTTGTTGAAAAATGTGATTTTAATTTATTTTTTTTATTTTTTCTCTCTTAAGTTTTCTTTTTTCTTTCAAACTTAATTTTGGTTTTTTATTTACACTTGAGTCTTTAAAGGATTTACCACTATATCTTTTTGACATTCTTGTATTTTACTAGATTCAAAAAAAAAGGGCAGTAAAAACTGCCCTTTTTGAATTTTTGTTTGAGTAACTTTGGGATTACATTCCCATACCACCCATACCACCCATACCACCCATGCCACCCATTCCTCCAGGCATTGCAGGGGCACCAGCATCTTTATCTTCTGGTTTATCAGCAATCATAGCTTCTGTAGTAACTAACAGGCCTGCAATTGAAGCTGCATCTTGTAGTGCAGTTCTAACAACTTTGACAGGATCTATAATACCCTTAGTAAACATATCACAGTATTCTTCAGTTTGAGCATCGTATCCATGAGTTTTTTTATTTTGCTCTAACAACTTACCAACTACAACAGAACCATCTACTCCTGCATTCTTAGTAATTTGTCTAATAGGCGCTTCTAATGCTCTTCTAACAAGATCTACTCCGGCTTTTTGATCTTCTCCTTTAGCTTTTACTTTTTCAAGATCCTGCGCAGCATATAATAACGCACATCCACCACCTGTTACAATACCTTCTTCAACAGCAGCCCTAGTTGCATTTAAAGCATCTTCAACTCTGTCTTTTCTCTCTTTAACTTCGACTTCTGTCGCTCCACCAACTTTAATTACCGCAACACCACCAGCTAGTTTTGCAAGTCTCTCTTGAAGTTTTTCTTTATCATAATCAGATGTTGTTTCATCAACTTGTTTTTTAATTGAGTCACATCTAGCGGAGATATCAGATTTTTTTCCACTACCACTTACAATCGTACTGTTATCCTTATCAACTTTAATCTTTTTACAAGACCCAAGATCTTCAAGTTTAACATTTTCAAGTTTGATTCCTAAATCTTGAGAGATTACTTGACCACCAGTTAGTATAGCAATATCTTCTAGCATTGCTTTTCTTCTGTCACCAAAACCAGGTGCTTTAACAGCAACAACTTTTAATCCACCCCTTAGTTTATTTACAACTAATGTAGCTAATGCTTCTCCTTCAACATCTTCTGAAATTATCATTAATGGTCTGCCAGCTTGTACAACGGCCTCCAATAAAGGAACCATTGGTTGTAAGTTAGTTAATTTGCTTTCATGTAATAAGATAAAAGGATTTTCTAACTCTGTAGTCATCTTATCACTATTAGTAATAAAGTATGGCGATAGATAACCCCTATCAAATTGCATACCTTCAACAACATCAAGCTCAGTATCAATTCCTTTAGCTTCTTCAACGGTAATAACACCCTCATTACCAACTTTTTGCATTGCTTTAGCAATCATTGTGCCAATCTCTTTATCACCATTTGCAGAAATTGTTCCAACTTGAGCAATCTCATCACTATCTTTTACTTTTTTTGCAGAGGATATTAAGTTTTCTTTTACATTTTCTACGGCCGCATCAATTCCTCTTTTGACATCCATTGGGTTCATACCCGCTGTAACATACTTAATACCTTCTTTAACAATTGCTTGAGCCAAAATTGTTGCTGTAGTTGTACCATCTCCAGCCTCCTCATTTGTTTTGCTCGCAACTTCTTTAACCATTTGAGCACCCATATTTTCAAATTTATCTTCAAGATCAATTTCTTTAGCAACCGAAACACCATCCTTAGTAATTCTTGGTGCACCATATGATTTATCCATTACCACATTTCTGCCCTTTGGACCCAAAGTAACTCTAACAGTATCAGCTAAAATATTGACACCTCTTATCATTGCTGCTCTTGCTTCAGCATCAAATTTAATTATTTTTGACATTTTATTTTCTCCTTTAAATTAACTTATTTACTTGAAATACCCATAATGTCTGACTCTTTCATTATGCTGTATTCCTTGCCATCAATTTTGACTTCAGTTCCTGACCATTTGCCAAATAAAACTTTGTCACCAACTTTAACATCCATTGGGATTGTTTTTCCATCTTCAGTTTTTGCACCACCTCCAATAGCAACTACTTTGCCCTCTTGAGGTTTTTCCTGAGCTGTGTCAGGTATAATTATTCCACCAGCAGTCTTTTCACTGCTGTCTAAAACTTCAATTAAAACTCGATCATGTAACGGTCTAAATTTCATAAATTCTCCTTTATAATATGGACTTCATATAGAGATTGGCCTTACTATTTCAAGATATAGTTCAAAATAAGTTGGTTAAAAAATATAGGAATTTGGGGATTTTATGGGTTATAGATTATTTTGATGACTAAAAATTTAGACAAAGACGGCCTTAGCTCCATAGTTGATAATTATCAGTTATTTTATGTCGATTTATGGGGGGTGGTCCATAATGGAATTTTTCTTCATCAAGAAGCTATTAAGGCATTAAATGAACTGACAAAAAAAAATAAAGATTATATTCTACTCACTAATGCACCAAGACCCAATCATGCTGTAAAATCTTTTTTAGAAAAATTAGGAATGCAAAAAGAAATTAGAGATCACGTTTTTACTTCGGGTGAAGCAGCATTAAATTATTTGAAAGAAAATTTATTAGGAAAAACTTTCTTCCATGTTGGCCCCCCAAGAGATTTTGACTTATTTATAGATTTTAAAAAAATGAAATCAGAAAATATAGATAAGTGTGATTATATATTATGCACGGGGTTATTTGACAATCATGACAAAGATTTGAAATATTATAAAGATCTATTTGAAAACTGTTTAGAAAAAAAGATGATTTGTACTAACCCTGATTTAATTGTTGATAGAGGAGATAAAAGGGAGCTATGCGCAGGATCGGTTGCAATGGTTTTTGAAAAAATGGGAGGTGAAGTTGTTTATTTTGGAAAGCCATACCCTGAAGTTTATAATCAGTCAATTGATAATAAGAATAAAAAGATACTATCGATTGGTGATAATCTAAATACTGATATAAAAGGAGCAAACCTTTTAAATTTCGACTCTTTAATAATATCTAATGGTGTTCATAAAAATGAAATAAAAGAAAAGGGAATTGAAAAAACATCAAAATCTTATGAAGCAATTTGCAATTATATTCAATCAGAATTAAAATGGTAAAATCACTTAATTTATATAATAATTTTAATATTAAAAGTTATCATAAAGGCTCAATAATTTTAATTGGAAATTTTGATGGACTTCATTCTGGTCATCAAAAATTATTTAAATTGGCTCAAAAATATAAAAAAAAATATTCTTTAAAAATTGGAGTTTTGACGTTCGAACCAATGCCAAAAATGTACTTTAATAATAACATAAAAAATTTTAGAATATCTAATAGTAAACAAAAAATTAATCTTTTGAATAAATTAAAAGTTGATTTTGTTATCACAAAAAAATTTAATAAAGAGTTTTCTAAAATGAAATCAACTATTTTTATTAAGAATATTTTAAAAAAAAAATTAAAATCAAAATTTATATTTGTTAGCAATAATTTTAGGTTTGGTAATAAAAGAGAAGGTGATGTAAATCAATTAATTGAATATGAAAATAGTTGTAATTATAAAATAATTAAGCCTAAACCACTATTGATAAAAAAAAAAATAGTTTCTTCGTCATTGATTAGAAACTATTTACAAAAAGGTAAATTAGATCAAGCAAATAAACTTTTAAATAAAAAATGGACTATTCAAGGAAAAGTCCAAA
Source organism: Pelagibacterales bacterium SAG-MED01 (assembly GCA_014654455.1). GTDB lineage: Bacteria > Pseudomonadota > Alphaproteobacteria > Pelagibacterales > Pelagibacteraceae > Pelagibacter. The sequence continues at coordinate 61,968 of JACWCY010000002.1, read as the reverse complement.
AGGGAAAACAATTAGGTAAAAAAATTGGTTTTCCCACTGCTAATATTGATATAAAAAACTATGTTTTAGCATGTCCGGGAGTTTACGCTGTAAGAGCTAAAACCTCTAACAAAGCAAAATTTATTAATGGTATAGCTAATTTGGGATATCGGCCAACATTCAAAGGAAAAAAAATATTATTAGAGGTTCATTTATTTAATTTTTCTGGAAATCTATATAATAAGGATTTAACAGTTGAATTTATAAGTTTTATTAGAAAAGAAAAAAAATTTAAAAATGTAGATCAATTAAAAAAACAAATTGAAATTGACTTATTAATTGCAAAGAAAACAAAATGAGTAAAGATCAGATTAATCTTCCAAAAACAGCTTTTTCTATGAAAGCTAATTTACCAATAAGGGAACCTGAAATTTTAGAATTTTGGAAGAAAATTAATCTATATAAAGAGTTAAGAAATTCTAGAAAAGGTAAGGAAAAATTTGTACTTCATGACGGGCCTCCTTATGCAAATGGAAATATCCATATGGGAACCGCTTTAAATAAAATACTCAAAGATATAATTGTAAAATTTCATCAAATGGATGGAAAAGACTCTGTTTATGTTCCTGGATGGGATTGTCATGGATTACCAATAGAATGGAAAATTGAAGAACAATACAAAAAAAATAAAAAAAATAAAAACGAAGTCCCTATTGTTGAATTTAGAAAAGAGTGTAGATCCTTTGCTGAAAAATGGATAGAGGTACATAAAGATCAATTTAAAAGATTAGGTGTTATTGGGGACTGGGAAAATTATTATTCTACAATGAGTTTCGAGGCAGAAGCTCAAATTGTTAGAGAACTTGGAAAATTTTTAAAAGAAGGCAGTCTTTACAGAGGATTTAAGCCTGTTTTATGGTCTACTGTAGAAAAAACTGCATTAGCTGATGCTGAAGTAGAATATCAAGATCATAAATCTGATACCATTTATGTATGTTTTCCAATCAAGTCGTCGAACATAAAAGATATTGAAGACAGTAGTATAGTTATTTGGACCACTACTCCTTGGACAATACCTGCAAATAAAGCTTTAGCGTATAATGAAAATTTAAATTATTTATTAATTGAAATAAATGATGATGGTGAATTTAAGAATAAAAAAATTATTGTAGCAGAGTCGTTATTAGAGTCAGTAGTTAAAGATTGTGAAATAAAAAATTATAAAAATTTGAAAAAATTCAAAGGCAAAGAATTTAAAAACACTTTTTGTAATCATCCTTTTTTAAATTTAGGTTACGATTATGATATACCGATGCTAGAAGCACGATTTGTCACAACTGAACAGGGGACAGGAATTGTTCATTGCGCACCAAGCCATGGACCAGATGACTTTAATCTTTGTTTAAATAATGGGATTAAAGCAATTGAAACTGTTGATGGTGATGGTAAATATACTAAAGATGTATCGCTATTTGAAGGAATACATATTTTCAAAGCAAATCCTATTGTAATTGAAAAATTAAGAGAACAGAGAAAACTTTTATCTAATGGGGAACTGGTTCATTCTTATCCTCACTCTTGGAGATCAAAAGCTCCATTAGTACATAGAGCAACACCTCAATGGTTTATTTCAATGGAAAGTCATAAGCTAAGAAATAAAGCATTAAAGGCAATCGATGATACAACTTTTTATCCTAGCAAAGGTAAAGAGAGATTGAAATCAATGATAGAAACTAGACCTGACTGGTGTGTATCAAGACAAAGAGTTTGGGGCGTACCCTTACCAATTTTTGTTAACAAGAAAACTAAAAAAGTTTTAGTTGATGATGAAGTATTTGAAAATATTGCTAAAATTTATGAAAAAGAAGGTTCAGACTGCTGGTTTTCGGATGATAAAACAAAATTTTTAGGAACCAAATATAAAGCTGAAGATTTTGAAAAACAAAGTGATATTGTAGAAGTATGGTTTGATAGTGGATCAACACATTCTTTTGTTTTAGAAAAAAGAAAAGATTTAAAATGGCCAGCATCTATGTATTTAGAGGGCTCAGATCAACATAGAGGATGGTTTCATTCATCTTTATTAGAGTCTTGTGGAACGAGAGGTAGAGCTCCATTCGAGTCTATTTTATCCCATGGATTTGTAGTTGATGGTAAGGGATTAAAAATGTCAAAATCACTGGGTAATGTAATTGCTCCTGAAGATATTTTAAAAAAATATGGAGCTGATATATTAAGAATTTGGGTAGCATCTTCTAATTATGCAGAAGATTTAAGAATTGATTTTTCAATTTTAGATCAACATTCGGAATCCTATAGAAAAATAAGAAATACATTTAGATATTTACTAGGAAATTTAAATGATAATTTTGAAGAAATTAATCTGGAAAAAATAAATATTGATAAATTACCAGAACTTGAACAATTTATGCTTCATAAAATTTATACTATAAATAAAAATTTTGAAAAAAACTTTAAATTCTATGACTTTCATAATCTTTATAAAGAATTATTAAACTTTTGTACTGTTGATTTATCATCGTTTTATTTTGATATAAGAAAAGATACTTTATATTGTGATAATAAAGATTCTGAGAAAAGAAAATCAACACTATTATTATTAAATGTTATTTTAGAATCACTTTTAAAATGGTTTGCACCTATTCTCTCTTTTACTACTGAAGAAATATATCAGCTTATTATAAAAAAGAAAAAAAGTATTCATCTAGAAAAATTTTTAAAACTACCAAAAATTTTTGAAAACAAAAAACTTAACAATAAATGGTCTGAATTAATCAAAATAAGGAATATTTGTAATATCAGTATTGAAGAAAAAAGAGCAAGCAAAGTAATTGGCTCAAGTTTAGAAGCAGCATTAACAATTCATTTGGATAAAAAATCTTTAGAGATTGTCAAAGGTGTTGATTTATCAGAATTATGCATCACTTCTTCAGTAGAAATAAAAAATAATTCAAAAGAAAATGTATTGGTGGAAACAAATAAAGCTAAAGGTGAAAAATGTCCAGTATGTTGGAAAATTAATATAAAAGCCTGTGAAAGACATAAAAATTAATGATGATAAAAAAAAATTTTTTTAATTTTTTTTTAATTTTTTCCATCTTCTTAACTGATAGATTGTCTAAATACTTAATTATTGAGTTTGATAAAATTAATTTTGGATCAGAATATACAATATTCACGTTTTTGAGTTTTAATTTAATATGGAATAAGGGTATAGCTTTTGGACTATTTTCTTTCGCAGATCAGATTAATTATAATATTTTAACTATTATAATAATTTTTGTAACAGCGATCATATTCTGGATGATAACTAAAACAAAAAAATTAGAAAAACTTGGTTTTATGATGATATTTGGCGGTTCATTAGGCAATATTTTTGATCGAGTATATTATTCATCAGTTCCAGATTTTATTGATATTCATTTTTACAATTTTCATTGGTTTATATTTAATGTAGCTGATATATTTATCTCTATAGGAGTTATGTTATTAATATTATTAGAGATATTTATTAAAAAAAAAATATGAAAAATCTTTTTATACTATTAATTACTATTTTTTTAATTTCTGCTTGTCAGTCAGCTAAAGATGCAATGACATTAAAAAAAAAAGCTAGTGGAGATGAATTCTTGGTTGAAAAAAAAAGCCCTCTAGTTTTGCCACCAAACTATGGTGAACTTCCACTGCCAGGTGAAAATAAAAATGTCACTGAACAAAAAAACCAAAATAATGATATAAAAGTAACTTTAGGCAATATTGACGTGCCAGAAAATGAAATAATAAAAGACACAAAACCTACTTCAATAGAAGAGTCTGTATTAAAAAAAATTAAGTAAATTTTAAAATTGATGTTAACAAATAATATAAATTTCAAAGATTTTAAGAATCAAAAAAAAAATAAAAAAATTACAAAGTTATTAAGCAATTTACTTAAAGAAAAAAATCAAATTTTAAGATCTTTGAGTGAATCATACAAAGACTCCTATAGAAAAAAAGATATATTAAAATTTAAGAAATATCCAAATATTTCATTAATTGGAATGGGTGGTTCAATTTTAGGCTCAAGAGCTATTTATAAATTTTTAAAAAAAAAAATCAAAAAAAAGTTGATTTTTAAAGATGATTTTGATTTAGAAAAAAAAAATAATAAAAAAAATTTAAATCTAATAATATCTAAATCTGGAAATACACTAGAGACTATTGTTAATTCAAATATTTTAATAAATAATTCTGAGTCAAATATTTTTATAACTGAAAATAAAAAAAGTTATTTATTAAATTTAGCTCAAAAGTTAAAAGCTAAGATTATTTATCATAACAATGAAATTGGTGGTAGATACTCAGTTCTCTCTGAAGTTGGTATGTTACCAGCAGAATTAATGGGATTAAAAGTTAATAAGTTTAGAAGATTCGATTATCTAATTAAAAGTAAGAAATTTATAAATTCATTGATTTCAAATGTTTCAAATATATCAAGTCTAGCTAATAAAAAAAAACTTAACTCTATAATATTAAATTATGATACAGATTCTTCAGATTTATTTTATTGGTATCAACAATTAGTAGCCGAAAGTCTTGGAAAAAAAAGAAAAGGAATATTACCCATAATTTCTAACATGCCAAAAGATAATCATAGCCTTATGCAGTTATATCTTGATGGTTCAAAAAATAATTTTTACACTTTTTTTTATGTAAAGAATAATTATTCAAAAAAAATTAAAAATGATAAAATTTTAAGTTCCCACTCATATTTAAAAAATAAAAAAATTAATGATATTAAATATTCTCAGTATTTATCAACGATTAATGTATTTAAAGAAAAAAATATTCCTTTTAGAAGTTTTGAAATTAATCAAAAAAATGAAGAAGCACTTGGTGAACTATTTATTTTTTTTATGTTAGAAACAATTTTACTTGGAAAAGAGATGAAAATTAATCCATATAATCAGCCTGCTGTAGAATTAATTAAAACAAATACAAAAAAAATATTAATTAAAAATTAGTTGCCAATTATTATTTTTGAAATACCGTATTTTCTTATATCCAAGATTTTAAGTTTTTGACTAATTTGAACATCATCTAATTTATGTCTATGAATAATTATTACTCCATTTTCATCTAAAAATTTATTTTCTTTTATTTGTTCAATTAAATAGTTTATTTTTTTTTCTTTATAGGGAGGATCCATAAAGATTATTTTAAATTTTTTATCAAAGCTTCGATTATGATTAAAGAACTTAAAGGAGTCTTGATTAATTACTTTGGATTTTTCTTCAACATTAAGGTGTCGTATATTTTCGTTTAAAATTTTAAAAGCTCTAAAATAATTTTCAATAAAAATAACTTTTTTGGCACCTCTTGAAATACACTCGAGCCCAAAAGAGCCTGAACCTGAAAATAAGTCTAAAATAAAAGCATCTTTTATTTTTAAATTAATTTTATTAGAATGTTCTATTAGATTAAAAATAGACTCTTTGACCATATCTCTTAGGGGTCTAGTATGTTTATCATCTGGCAAGGAAATTTTTTTCCCTTTAAAATATCCACTTATGATTCTCATTTATCTATTATTTTAAAACCAATATCTTTTCTATAAAAACCACCATCCCAATTTATTTGATCTATTAAATTAATTGCACGATCTCTAGATTTTTTAAAATTTTCTGATTTAACTACAAAATTTAAAACTCTCCCACCATTTGAAAAGATCTTATTATCAAACTCTTTCGTGCCAGCATGAAATATAAATTCATCTTTTTTTAGATTTATTTCACTTAAATTTTTAATCTCAACATTTTTTTTATATATATCTGGATATCCGTTTGAACAAAGTACAATGCATAAACTTTTATATTCTTCCCAATTCAAACTAATCGAGTCTAAATTTTTATTTACACAAGCCAAAACTATTTCAGCAAAATCAGTTTTAAGTCTAGGGAGTATCGTTTGACATTCAGGGTCTCCCATTCTCACATTATATTCAATTAAATAAGGTTCTCCTTTTACCACCATTAAGCCTGCATATAAAAATCCTTTAAACGTAGAATTTAGATCATTTAATCCTTTGAGGGTGGGGTTAATTATTTTATTTAAAATTTTTTTATTTAAATCGTTATTTTCTAATCTAGAAGGCGAATATGCTCCCATCCCACCAGTGTTTTTACCCTTATCACCTTCGAAAACTCTTTTATGATCCTGAGCAGTACCAAAATTTTTATAAGATATGCCATCACAAATTACAAAAAAACTCATTTCTTCTCCTTTCAAAAATTCTTCAATCAAAATTTTTTTAGCCTCACCAAATTTACCATTAAAGATTTCATCGACGGCTTGAAGACAAGCTTTATTATTTTCACAAATGTAAACACCCTTACCAGCTGCTAAGCCATCAGCCTTGATTACAATTGGTAAATTACAGTTTTTTAAAAATGATAAAGCTTCTTTTGAGCTTTCAAAAATTCCAAATTTTGCAGTTGGAATATTATATTTTTTACACAATTTTTTCGTGAAAGTTTTTGATCCTTCTAACTGTGAAGCTATTTTATTAGGTCCAAATACCTTAATTTGATAACTCTCTAGATAATCGACGATACCCTCAACTAATGGTTTTTCCGGGCCCACCACAACTATATCTATGTTGTTTGAAATAATAAAATTTTTTATCTTTTTAAAGTCCTCAATGCCCAAATCAACATTTTCAGCAATTAGATTGGTTCCTGCATTTCCGGGTATACAGTAAATTTTACTTACTTTACTTGATTTTTTTAAAGATTCACAAATAGCATGCTCTCTTCCACCGCTTCCTATTATTCCAACTTTCATATAATAATTTATAAACTAAAAATGTTTAAAAAATTAGCAAAAATAAAATATTTACCCAATAATTTTAAAGTTATTCAGAATGGAGATCATGTAACCTGCGCAATATCTGGAAAAAAAATTCCACTTGAAAAACTAACATATTGGAATGTTGAACTTCAAGAAGCTTATTTTTCTTATGTAGAGGCATCCCTAAAAAGGGATAAAAGTTAACCAATTATTTCCAGCGATTATGAGTCCAAATCCATTGTTCAGGATTTTTAATAATCATTTTTTCTAAAATTTTGTTTAGTTTAAGTGTAATTGACTCTATAGATTCATCTTTAGAAAATTGAAGTGGATAATTTAATTTCAAGTTAAAATTATTATCTTTTAATCTCTCAATATAAACAGGAATAATCTTTGCTTTAAATTTTTTTGCAAATTGAGCTGGTATAGTTGTGGTTAATGCATCTTCATTAAAAAAATTACATTTAGTACCCTCTGACACTCTTTGATCAATCATCAGTGCAATTGAGGTTCCTTGTCGGAAACATCTAACCAATTCTTTAGTTCCTGATATACCTTTTTTAATTTGTTTTTTACAAATAAAATTTTTTCTAATATTTTCCATAATTGGATTAAGATATTTATTATTTAAGGGTCTGTAAATTGCCGCCAAATCAATTCCAGATTTTTCAATATGCATTGCCATGAGTTCAAAATTATTGAAATGACCAGAAACAAAAATTACAGGTTCAGAACTTTCTTTAACTTTTTCAAGAACTTCTTGATTTTTAATGATTATTTTTTGACTAAATTTTTTAGAAAATCTAAAGTTTTTAAGAAACATATATTCAGCTAATATTTTGCCGTAGTTAAACCACATCTTATTTATAATTTTTTGTTTTCTTGGACTTTCCATATTTGGAAATGCTTTAGATAAATTAGAAATACTAATCTTATTAGATCTAAATATTGGACCAATTATCGATAAAAGTGTACCAGATAAAATTGAGGAAAATTTAAAACCTATTAACTTAAATATTAAAAATAAAAATATAATAAAAATAAATTGGAAAAAATATTTTATACTATTCATAAATTTTTGATTTTAAAAAATTGATTAGATTAGTTTCATCTTTAATCTTTAATTCAATTTCTAAAAACTTTATTTTCATTTGATTAGTTTCAGAAATTTTAACATGATCTTTCTCAGTTGTAATTATATTAGCGTCTAATTTGTCTGCTTGCATCTTTATCTTCTCAATATCACTTTCCGTATAGTTGTAATGATCTGGATAAATAATTTCTTCTACAATTTTAAAATTGTTTTTAATTAAAATATTTTTAAAACTATTTGAATTTCCTATGCCAGAAAAAATTAGGTATTTTTCAGAAAGATTAAATTTTTTTAAATTAATTGGCTCATAATGAGTCATGAAAATTTGAATTTTATTATTATATTTTTTTATTTGTTCAATAATATTTGGATTATTGGAATTATCTCCCTTCAAAAATACACCATCATATTTTTTTAAACTTTTTAGCTTTTCTCTTAAGGGTCCAGAAGGCATCAAGTATCCGTTACCAATCCAATTATCTGAATCAAAACAAACAAATTCTAAATCATAAGAAACATCTTTATCTTGAAGACCATCATCATAAACTAAAATTTTTTTAATATTATCAGATACAATATCTAATATTTCTTTTCTGGATTTAGCGACAAGTAATTTAGTTTTTTTTTTTAAAATTATAGTCTCATCAATTTGTGATGAATAAAATTTTTTAGCTGTAAATACCTCTAAATTTAATTTTTTTATTAGTTGGTACAGCTTAATAGTGGTAGGTGTTTTTCCTGTTCCACCTACGTTTATATTTCCAACACAAATCGTTTTTACATTTTTAATATTTTTTTTTTTTTTTAAACTCAATAAAAAATTATTTATTATTAATGGAATAGTGAAGGGAAGTAATAAATAGGATATTAAACTTGGTTTATTATAGTCCCAAAATTTTGGCTTTTTGAGTTTCATTTTTAAATTATATAATTTATTTCTTTATAAGTTTTGTCCAGAATTTTATGTCCAATTAATTTAAGTTTTGTTTGTATTTTTTTTGAATTAGTTTTTTTTAAAAAAAGTTTATCTATTGAATTAATCATTTTTTTTTCAGTATTCACCTTAGTCGAAATTTTATTCGTTTTGAGAAATTCATATATTTCCCTGAAATTTAAAATATTTGGACCATGTAAAATATTACATCCATATCTTGCTGCCTCTAAAGGGTTCTGACCACCATGATTGATTAATGATCCTCCTAAAAAAACATTTTTGCATATACTAAAAAAGGATTTTGTTTTACCGTAAGAATTCACAATATAAATATCAACATTTTTATTTATTTTTTTTTTGGGTTCGTGAGTATGTACCTTAAGATTTAATAGCCTCATTTCATCTATAATTTCCTGCACTCTTTCAATATGCCTTGGAATAATGATAGTTAATAAATTTTTATATTTTTTTTTTAATTTTTTATGAACAATTCCACAAAACTTTTCTTCTGAAGCATGGGTACTTGATGCACACCAATATTTTTTTGATACAAGAAATTTTTTAAAATTATCTTCAATAATTATTTTTTCATTTTCTGATTGTGAAAATTTTAAATTTCCAATATACTTAACTTTTTTTACACCAAGATCTTCTAAATATTTTTTAGTTTCAGAATTTGATGATAAACATAAATCAAGTTGCTTAAAAATTTTTTTTGAAAAATTTGGCAACATTTTCCATTTTTTAAATGTTTTTTTTGTAATACGTCCATTAATTAAAGTTATTGGAATATTTCTTTTTTTTAAATTAAAAATCATATTTGGCCAAATTTCAGAATCAATAAAAAATACAGATGAAGGTCTCCAATAATTTAAAAACTTCTTAGAGAAAAAATTTGTATCTATTGGAAAAAATTGATGAACAATTTTTTTAATTCTTAATTTTTTTATAATTTTAGAAGAGCTTAAAGTATTAGAGGTAATTAAAATTTGTTTTATTTTTTTATTTTTTTCAAATTTTTCCAAAAGAGGAACTATACTTTGTATCTCACCTACACTTGCTCCATGAAACCAGATAATTTTTCCATTTTTCCTTTGTTTTGAAAATAAACAAAATTTTTCTTTAAATCTTTGAAAGCTTTCTTTTTTTTTTATTAATCTGAAGATTATAATCAATGGTGATAATATTAAAATTGTATTAATTAATAATCTATAAACAAAAATCATTATGATCTTTTAATTTGTTTTTCATAAAAATTTTTATATACATTTGAAGTATTAAGAAGTTCCTCGTGCTTTCCCTCTCCTATCATTGTACCTTGATCTATTACATAAATTTTATCTGAACTTAGTATTGTTGAAAGTCTATGAGCAATAACAATAGTTGTTCTTCCTTTTGTTAAAAAATTTATAGCCTTTTGAATTTTACTTTCTGTTTCAGCGTCTAAAGATGATGTTGCTTCATCTAGTAAAATAATTGGAGTTTTCTTAAGGATTGCTCTTGCAATTGATAATCTTTGTTTTTCACCACCAGATAGTCTTACTCCATTTTCTCCGATTATAGTCTCAAGTTTATTTGGTAATCTATCGATAAATTCATTTGCAAAAGAATGCTTCACCGCTTCTTCTATTTCTCGATCAGATGCTTCAGAATTTGCATATAAAATATTATTTTTGATTGTGTCATCAAATAAAGTTGTATCCTGACTTACCAAAGAAATATTTTTTCTTAGTGAATGAATCGTTAATCCATAAATTGATTGATTGTCAATTTTAATATCTCCAAAATCTGAGTCATAGAATCTAGGTATTAAATTTAAAATTGTCGATTTTCCTGCTCCACTATGACCAACTAAAGCAGTCATCTGTCCACCTTGAATATTTAAGTTAATTGAATTTAAAATTTGGTTATCACCTCTTAAATATTTAAATTTCACATTTTCAAAGTTAATTTGCCCTTTGCTTACAACTAATTCTTTGGCATCTACTTTTTCCTTGATTTCATGTTCTTTATCAATAATGGGCAGAATTCTTCTGGCACCTGCTATTCCTTGCTGTATTGTAATGTTAAGTGTAGCTAAAGATCTTACTGGTTGATATGCAAGCATCATTGCAGCAAGAAAAGAAAAAAAATTACCCACCTCAAGTTCATTCTTAACAACTAGTTTTGCAGAAACAAAAATTAATATAGCAATCATTATCCCAGTTAATGCTTCCATAATTGGAGATGCCCTGACAAAAATTATATTCATCTTTTTATTTATTTCTTTTAATTGCTGAATAAACTCATTTGCTCTTTCCTTTTCGTATTTTTCTTTTTGAAAAATTTTCATTAATCTATGATTTTTGAAGATTTCAATTAGATATGTTGTTAATAGAGCTGTCTTTTGCATTTGATGAGTAGAAACTTTCCCAATTCTTTTTCCTAAAGATTTTGCAGTTAAACTTGCTAAAGGAATCATTATTATTGCTATTAAAGATAATTTCCAATTTTGATAAAACATTACTGATAATAATCCGATTAATGTTAAGCTATCTTTAAATAAGTTTAAAATAGCAGTACTTACCAAAGCAGTAATCATGTTTATGTTATTACTTAAATCTGTAACAAACTTTCCCGAATGTTCTTGATCTATAAGTTGTGTGTCAGCATTTATTAATGAGGAAAACATGTCTGTTTGAATATCTCTCCTTACTTCTTCAGCTACGTAAATCATTATAATTTTTGCCAGATATAAAGAGATACCTTTTAAAGCAAAAGCCAAAATAATAAACCCAGGTATAATATAAATTAATGAACCAGTTTGTTTTACAAAAAGTTCATTGATAGCTGGATCTAATAAATAAGCTATTGAAGAGGTGCTACCTGCTAGTAATAAAGAAAATAAAAGTGAAATCAAAATATTTTTTAAATATTTATTTGTATAATCTTTATATAATCTTTTTAAAATTTGAAAACTTGTCATAATTCTAAGTTTTACCTACTAGTAATGCAATAAACACAAAAAAACCTAAATAATTATTTGATTTAAAAATTTTTAAACACTCTTTAGAACTTTTAATGTTTAACTTTTTAATTTGTAAATAAAATAATTGTAAAAATATCAGAATTAAGGAAATAAAGTACATATTATTTAGCTTCATAAAAAAACCAATCATTATCAAGGTTAGAAAAAAAATTAAGTAACACACGTAAAGAAAAACATATGGAGATTTTTTAAATTTTATTGACGTTGATTTTAAACCTATAATTTCATCATCTTTGATATCTTGGAATCCGTATATAGTGTCGTATCCAAGTGTCCAAAATATGGCTCCAAAATAAAGTAATAATGGGACGAGATTGATTTCATTATTAATTGCTGTCCATCCTAATATTATTCCATAATTAAATGTTACACCCAAAAAAAGCTGGGGCCAATATGTATATCTTTTCATGAGTGGATAGGTAAACGCTAAAGGCATTGAGGCAAGAGCTATATAAATAGTAAAATTATTAAAATTAATTAAAACAAAAAATGCTAACAAACATAATAAACATGCATACATTAATCCAAGTTGTACAGAAATTTTCCCTGAAGCAATTGGCCTATTTTTGGTTCTTAAAACTTTTTTATCAAAATTTCTGTCAGCAATATCATTAATTATACATCCTGCAGATCTCATTAAAATTGCTCCTAATAAAAATAAAGATAAATAAATGTAATAAATTCTTGTTTCTTGAGAAAAATCAAAACCAATAGTTAGTCCCCATGCACATGGCCAAAAAAGTAACATATAACCTATTGGTCTTTTGATTCTGGTTAATTCTAAAAAAAGATTTAAATGCTTCATAATAATTTACTTGTAAATAACAAAGGCAAGATTGATAATCAAATTGATTCGTATGAATATAGATTACACTGTTACTGCATTAATGTTCCCAGCCATTCCTTTGCTAATGAATATATATAGCAACAGATTTCACTCATTAAGTAAATTGATTAGAGAGCTTCATGATGAGCATGTTTATGAAAATCATGTTCCCACGGAGTGGAAAAAACAATTCATGAATCTAAGTGGAAGAATTGTTTTATTAAGATGGACTATTATGTTTGCAGCATTTGGTTTTTTATTTAATATGTTAACTGTGCTTGGACTATATTTAAATGAAATTTTTATTGCTCGGGTAATTTTTGGTTCTTGCTGCTTATCTATGATTATTTCAATTATGTTTTTTATTAGAGAAATTCATATTTCAACTAATGCACTTAAACTTCATATGTCAGATATGGATGTTAAAGTAGACTAGGGAATTATTACAGCAGGACCTGTTAATAATCTAGCTTCTAGATCTTTATGTGCTTGAGATGCATCTTTTAAAGAATATTTTTTTGATATTTCAATTTTAAATTTTTGAGACAAAATAGCATCAAAAACTTTCTTTGCAGATTCTTCAAGCTCTTCTCTTTTAACAGTGTAGTGTGCGATAGAAGGTCTTGTAAAAAATAATCCTTTTGCATTAATATCTTTTTTAACATCTATTGTATCCACATAACCTGAGGCATTACCAAATGCTACCATCATTCCTCTAATTTTTAATGTTTCGATTGATCCTTTAAAAGTTTTAATACCGACACCGTCGTAGACAACATCAATACCATTTTTACCAACAATTTTTTCAACCTCTTCTACGAAGTTTTTTTCAGAATAATTGATCACATGATGACAACCATTTTTTTTCGCAATTTCTTCTTTAGCTTTTGAACCAACACTTCCAATTACTTCAGCACCTAAAGCATTAGCCCATGAACATAAAATTTGGCCCAACCCCCCTGCCGCTGCATGATATAAAACTTTGTCTCCTTTTTTTAAAGGATACGCTCTGTGCAATAGATACTCTGCAGTAATTCCTTTTAATGTAATGCAAGATGCAACTTCATCAGAAATACCATCTGGAACTGATACCAGTTTTTCCTCAGGCATAATTTGTTTTTCTGAATAAGCCCCGATTGGCATTGATGCATGTGTAACTCTATCACCAACTTTAAACAATCTTACTTCAGAACCAGTCTCTTCAATTATTCCACAAGCCTCTAAACCGATACCACTAGGAAGTGGAATAGGGTAAAGACCTGTTCTGTGATAAACGTCTATATAGTTTAAACCAATTGATTTATTTCTGATTAAAACTTCTTTTGGTCCAGGTTTTGTGATTTCGACATCTTTAATTACAAGAACCTCAGGTCCACCAAATTTATCAATTTGAATTGATTTCATTATTTATTTTACAAACGTATCATTATGATAATCTTGAACAGCTTGCAAGATTTCAGCTTTAGTATTCATTACAAATGGCCCACCTCTAGCAATTTCTTCATTGATAGGTTTTCCTGAAATAATCAAAAATTTAGCATTTGATTTAGCTTTCACTTTTAACTCTTCACCTTTAGATAATAATATTAATGTACTATCTTTCACATTATCATGTTTTTTTTCACCAATTTCTATTTCTCCATTTATTAAATAAACAAATGAATTATGAGTAGAAGGTAATTTAAAACTAAATTCTGTATCTTTATTTAATTCAATATCAAAATAAACCGGTTCAACATTATGACCTTTTACAGGACCTTCAGCTTTTTCAAATTTGCCAGCTATGACTTTTACTTGTTTCTCATCATCTTTATGAATAGCCATTTTGTCAGCATCAATATAAATGTATTCAGGTTTACTCATTTTTAGTTTAGCAGGCATATTGATCCATAATTGAAAACCATGAAGTTTACCTTCTTTCATTGCTGGCATTTCAGAGTGAATAATACCACTTCCAGTTTTCATCCATTGAACATCTCCTGCTGTCATTCTTCCTTCACCACCTGTGCTATCTTTGTGTTCAAAGTCCCCTGCAAGCATATAAGTAACTGTTTCAATTCCCCTATGAGGGTGAGGTGGAAACCCTGCAATATAATCTTCGCTATTCTCTGACCCAAATTCATCTAACATTAAAAATGGATCAAAGTAATTTGGCTCAACACCAATACTTCTTTTCAATTTTACTCCAGCACCATCCGATGCCGGAATAGGGTCTATAATTTTATCTACTTCAATTGTCATGTGCTATTAGAATAATTGTTATATCTGAGTTTTCAATATTACTTTTTATTATGTGAACCGTCGCAAAAGGGTTGATTGTTAGTCTGTTTGCAGGCACAAAAAAACATTTTTTTTGTTTCTTCAGCTTTAAAAACTACTGGATTAAAATCAGTTCCTTTATGAGATGCATCACAAAAAGGTTGTTTTGAACTTTTACCACAGCTACACCAATAGTAAGATTTACCTTCTTCAACATCTACCGCAATTGCCCCTTCACCCGCTCTTTGTCCTTTAATCATGTTCCCCCTTAAATTAATTTTGTCAATTCATTTAAATTTTTTATTTCTTTTTGAGGCTTATAATCTAAATTATCAAAAATACTATTATTTCTATTTAACCAAATCGAGTTGAAGCCATAATTTCCTCCACCTGAAACATCCCATGTATTTGCACTCAAGAATGCAACTTCATTTTTTTCAATTTTATATTTTTTAATAGGTAGGTCGTAGACTTTTGAGTCAGGTTTATAAATTCCTACCTCCTCAATAGAAAATAAATCATCAAATAAATCTTCTAAGTTATTACTCTTAACTAACTCATTTAAGAGAGAAGGAGTCCCATTTGAAAGTATAGCTAATTTAAAGTCCCTTTTTTTTAATATTTTTAAAGTTTCTGGAACCTCTTTAAAGGGTGAGAGAACTTTATATAGTTTTAATAATTCATTTTTCATTGATGGATCTATATTAAAAGCCTTCATAGATTTATCTAAACTATCCTCTGTGATTTGCCAAAAGTCTTTATGTCTTTTCATTAAACTTCTTAGCCAAGTGTATTCTAATTGCGTAGTTCTCCAATAATTTGCAAAACCTCCCCACTTATCTCCAATTTTATCTTTACATTTCTCAGCAGCTGAATTGACATCAAACAATGTCCCATAAGCATCAAAAATTATTGCTTTAATATTTTTCATAAACTAACTTAACATAAATGAGTAATATTAGATTATTTTTTTCAGCGGCATTATCGACTGACATAACTGATAAATTAGACAAGTCTCAATCACACTATTTAAACAAAGTAATGAGAGTGAAAGAAAATGAAGTTTTTTCTTTATTTAACAAAAGTGGAGAGTGGGAGGCAAAAATTTTAGGAGTATCAAAAAATATTGTTGAATTTAAAACTACTAAGCAAATAAAACAAAAAGAAAGTATAAAAGAGTTATGGTTAGCTTTTTCTCCTATTAAATCAAATTATCAAAACTTTATGATTCAAAAAGCAACAGAGCTTGGAGTAACAAAATTTTTACCAATTATTTTTGACCGAACAGTGGTTAGAAAAATTAATAAAGAACGTTTTGAAAAAATTGTAATTGAAGCGAGTGAACAATCAAACCGTATCAATGTACCAACAATTGAAGACGCCCAGGATTTAAAAAGTCTTTTAAAAAAAAATTCGATGGATCTAATTTTTACAGATTTAAACTCAAATATTAATAAAGTTGATAAATCCAAATTTACAGATAAGCCTGTTTGTATAATCATAGGTCCAGAAGGAGATTTTTCAGAGACTGAAAGAGAGAAGATTCTCTCCTTTAAGGGTGTTCAGCCGATTAAAATTAATGAGAATATTTTAAGGTCAGAAACCGCGATCATATCTGCAATTTCGATCGTAAATTATGTGATTAATTGATAAATTGTCGCGAAAACTAAAGTGTAATTTTCGCAAAAGAGCTTTATATAGCTAGGTAAATGAAAAAAATTTTATTAATAATTTCTAGTCTACTTTTTGCAGCAGAAGTATTTGCTGACCAACCAAAAGATTGGCAATTAGGTTTTCAAAATCCTGCATCAGATGGAATGAGAGACATTGTGAACTTTCATAACAATCTTTTGCTTCCAATTATAATTGCAATTAGTGTTTTTGTTTTATTTTTAATGCTTTACGCATGTGTAAGATTTAGAGCTTCAGCAAATCCAAATCCTTCAAAAAGAACTCACAACGTTACTGTTGAAATCCTATGGACTCTAATTCCATGTTTAATTTTAATAGTAATGGCAGTTCCATCATTTAAAATTTTATATAAACAAGACACAATCCCAAAAGCTGATTTAACTATTAAAGCTGTTGGATATCAGTGGTATTGGGGATACGAATATCCTGACGAAAATATAATCTTCGACTCTTATATGATCGAAGAAAAAGATTTAAGAGCTGATCAACCTAGATTGCTTACAGTAGATCATGAGGTTGTTGTTCCAGTAGATAAAGTTGTAAAAGTTTTAATTACAGCAAATGATGTATTGCATGCTTGGGCATTACCGGCATTTGGTGTTAAAAGAGATGCAGTCCCAGGAAGAATCAACGAAACATGGTTTAAAGCAGAAAAAGAAGGAACTTACTACGGTCAGTGTTCGGAACTATGTGGAATTAAACATGCATTCATGCCAATCACTGTTAAAGTTGTGAGTGAAAAAGATTATCAAGAATGGTTATCGGAGGCACGAGTAAAATTTGCAAAAGAAGAAATTAAAAATGATAAATTAAAACTAGCGAGTAAATAAATATGTATACACAAACAGCTTCTCACGACGATCATCACACGCCAACAGGCTGGAAACGTTGGGCGTATTCAACTAACCACAAAGATATAGGTACAATGTATTTAATCTTTGCAATTGTTGCAGGGGTAATTGGAACAGCATTTTCAGTTATAATGAGAATGGAACTTATGCATCCAGGTGATGGTATTTTAGGTGGAAATTATCATTTATATAACGTGTTAGTTACTGGTCATGGTTTGATCATGATTTTCTTTATGGTAATGCCAGCAATGATAGGTGGCTTTGGAAATTGGTTTGTGCCAATTATGATTGGTGCACCTGATATGGCGTTTCCAAGAATGAATAATATTTCTTTTTGGTTGTTACCAGTTTCATTAACGCTATTGATTTTATCAATCTTTGTTGATGGTCCCCCAGGTCAGACAGGAGTTGGTGGTGGATGGACTATTTATCCTCCATTGTCATCTAAAGCCGGTCAACCAGGCCCAGCAATGGACTTAGCAATTTTAAGTTTACACTTAGCAGGAGCTTCTTCAATCTTAGGAGCAGTTAACTTTATCACTACAATTTTAAACATGAGAACTCCAGGCATGACATTACACAAGATGCCATTATTTGCTTGGTCAATTTTAGTAACTGCGTTTTTATTATTATTGTCTTTACCAGTACTTGCTGGAGCAATAACAATGTTATTGACAGATAGAAATTTTGGAACTGCTTTTTTTGAAGCTCAAACAGGAGGAGACCCAGTTTTATTTCAGCACTTATTCTGGTTTTTTGGTCATCCAGAAGTTTATATTTTAATTCTTCCTGGTTTTGGAATGATTAGTCATATTGTTTCAACATTTTCTAGAAAACCAGTTTTTGGTTATCTAGGTATGGCATACGCGATGGTTGCTATTGGAATAGTGGGGTTTGTTGTATGGGCGCACCATATGTACACAGTAGGTTTAAGTACAGATACCAAAGCTTATTTTTTAGCAGCAACTATGATCATAGCAGTACCAACAGGTATTAAAATTTTTTCATGGATTGCAACAATGTGGGGCGGATCAATATCATTTAAAACACCGATGATGTGGGCACTTGGATTTATTTTTATGTTTACAGTTGGTGGGGTAACAGGAGTAGTATTGGCAAATGCTGGTGTAGATACAGCGATGCATGATACTTATTACGTTGTTGCACACTTCCATTATGTTTTATCATTAGGAGCTGTGTTTGCCATTTTTGCTGGTTTCTATTATTGGTTTTCAAAAATGTCTGGCTATGAATATTCAGAATGGCTTGGGCAATTGCACTTTTGGTTAACTTTTATTGGAGTTAATTTAATTTTCTTTCCACAACATTTTTTAGGATTAGCAGGAATGCCAAGAAGGTATGCTGATTACCCAGATGCGTTTGCCGGGTGGAATTATATTTCTTCAATTGGATCATATGTTGCTGTTGCTGGATTAGCGGTATTTTTTGTGAATCTTATTTACTCTTTTGCAAAGAAAAAAGCAGCTGCTCAAAATCCATGGGGTGTAGGAGCTACGACTTTGGAGTGGACTGTACCATCTCCACCAAACTTCCATACTTTTGAAGAATTGCCAAAGTTCGTGGATGATCAAGAAGCTGAAAAATCACATAGCTAATAAAAGAGCTAAAAATATAAATGAGTAATTCAAGGTTAAAAAAAAGAAGTTTAAGTCAGGAAGATTTATTTAATTTTTCTGAACTATTTAAATTAATGAAGCCAAGAGTAATGTCATTGGTAATTTTTACTTGTGCGGTAGGTCTTTTAACTTCACCAAATCTTGTATCAACAAAAGACGCTATAGTAGGAATTTTATTAGTTTCCCTAGGAGCAGGTGCTGCTGGAGCGCTTAATATGTGGTATGAGTCAGATCTTGATGCTTTAATGACAAGAACATGTTTAAGACCAATACCGACTGGAAAGGTAAATAAGAATCAAGCTCTGATTTTTGGTGTTACACTATCTATTATTTCTGTAGTAGCTTTAGATTATTTCTCAAATAGAATTTCAGCAGCAATATTACTTCTAACTATTCTATTTTATGTTTTTGTTTATACAATTTGGTTAAAAAGAAGAACGCCACAAAACATTGTTATTGGAGGAGCTGCAGGTGCATTTCCTCCAGTTATTGGATGGACCATTGCAACAGGCTCTTTATCAATTGAACCACTAGCTTTTTTCTTAATCATATTTTTTTGGACGCCATCACATTTTTGGGCATTGAGCTTGTATAAGTCTGACGATTATAAAAAAGCTAATATACCTATGCTTCCTTTAACTAATGGAGTCGAAAGCACCAAAATAAATATTTTTGTTTATTCTTTACTAATGTTACCTGTAATTATTTTTCCATATTTGATAAATTTTGTAGGGTTAACTTTTTTGATACCCTCACTATTGTTAACTTTTTATTATAATTTTTTATGCTATGAACTTTATAACTTTAAGAAAAACAAATTTAACCCTAAAAAAGCAAAATCGATATTTGGATATTCTATACTATATTTGTTTTTGGTTTTTGTCCTTTTTCTGATAGATAAGATCATATGATAATTCCAGATAAAAAAATGAAAAGGAAAAATATATTAACTGCTTTAGGAATAATTGCTTTTATGATTTTTCTTTTCTTTTTTACTTTATATAACACAGGTGTATTTGATAGATCGATATGATACAAAAAAAGAAATTAACCCCATTAATATTATCTGGAATTTTTGTTCTGATGTTAGGCTTATCTTATGCCGCTGTTCCTTTGTATGATTTGTTTTGTAGAGTAACTGGTTTTGGGGGAACTACTCAAATATCTAATAATGCACCAAAAATAGTATTGAATAAAGTTGTGAGCGTTAGGTTTGATACTAACGTTAACAATCTGCCTTGGGACTTTAAAGCTAAATCAAATGTTATTGACGTGAAAGTGGGCCAAGTTAACAAAATAGAGTTTGAGGTAACAAATTATAGCAATGAACACACGGCTGGAGTAGCAAGCTTTAATGTTTCACCTTCAAGTTTTGGTAAATATTATAGCAAACTAGGTTGTTTCTGCTTTGAAAAACAAGAATTAAAAGCTGGAGAAAAGGCTACTTATGTTATGATTTTTTATTTGGATCCTGAAATGGTCAATGATCCTAAAACAAAAAATTTGGAAGATGTAACTATGTCGTATACTTTTTTCTCGACAGATTACTATAAACAATCATAATTCGAAAAAATGTCAGCTGAAAAAAAACATGATTATCACTTAGTAGACCCAAGTCCTTGGCCTATTTACACTTCTTTTTCATGTTTAGTTTTGGCTTTAGGATCAGTTTATTATCTTCATACAGAAGTATCTTGGGGAATGTATCTAGGTTTTGCTTTGTTAATTTATGGTGCTTATATGTGGTTTAGAGATGTTGTTATAGAAGCTGAACATCAAGGACATCATACACCTGTAGTTCAAATTCATCATCGTTATGGAATGACACTCTTCATCGCTTCAGAGGTTATGTTTTTTGTTGCATGGTTTTGGGCTTATTTTGATGCTAGTCTTTTTCCAAATGAATTTACTGGCAATGTTTGGCCACCAAAAGATATTGAAACTTTTGATCCTTGGGATATTCCATTAATAAATACTTTAATCTTATTGTTATCAGGTACGACAGTAACATGGTCTCATCATGCTCTTCTAGAAGATGATAGAAAAAGTTTTATTCAAGGTTTATGGTTGACTGTTATTTTAGGGTTTTGCTTCACTCTCTTACAAATATATGAATATCAGCACGCATCATTTTCTTTTGCAGATCATATTTATGGATCAGTATTTTATATGGCAACAGGATTTCATGGTTTCCATGTACTTGTTGGAACTATATTTTTAGCGGTATGTTTGTTTAGAGGTAAAAGAGGTCATTTTAATAAAGATCACCATTTTGGATTTGAAGCAGCAGCCTGGTACTGGCATTTTGTCGATGTGGTTTGGCTGTTTCTATTTGCTGCAATTTATATTTGGGGAAGTTAATTTTTGATCCTTGAAACATAAGTTTTTATTTTCAGTTTTTATAATTTTTTTCATATTAGTTTTTATAACATTAGGTTCGTGGCAAATAATTCGTATGAATTGGAAAAATAATCTTATTTTAGAAATTGAAAATTCTTTAAAAAAACCTCCCGTTGAATTAACCCAGTCTAATCAAGAAAATTATTTAAAAATTAAAACAACTGGATCTATAAATTTTGATAAACAAATTTATTTGTATAATTTAAATATTAATGGAACACCAGGTTTTGAAGTAGTAA
The DNA here is from genome assembly GCA_014654455.1 of Pelagibacterales bacterium SAG-MED01. Lineage (GTDB taxonomy): Bacteria > Pseudomonadota > Alphaproteobacteria > Pelagibacterales > Pelagibacteraceae > Pelagibacter. The sequence goes on along the minus strand of JACWCY010000002.1, from coordinate 40,181 downwards.
ATCCAATTTTAATTGATAATGAAAATTATTTAATTAATAGAGGCTGGATACCATTTGAAAAAAAAGGTTCTCAAGAAATAAATTTTTTTGATGAAAAAAATATTATTGGAACTTTAAAATTGCAGGGTAGAAAAAATATTTTTAAACCAGACAATGATATTAAAGAAAATTATTGGTTTAGTTTGAACAGAAATGACATTTCGAAATATACTGGAAAAGAATTTTCCAAATATATAATTTATTTAGATGGAAATTACCAATTTCCAAAACCAAAAAAAATTACTGCTAATATTTCCAATAATCATAAAAAATATGCGATTACTTGGTTTTCATTAGCGATTTCAATTCTTTTGCTATATTTATATTTTAGAAAAAAGAATTATTAAATGAACTACATAAGTACTAGAAATAGCTCAAACAGCTTTAAGTTTAAGGATGTTTTTATCAAAGGGTTGGCAGATGATGGAGGTTTATTTATTCCAAAATCACTCCATAAATACAGTCAAAAAGATTTACTTGAATTAAAAAACCTTGAATACAAAGATTTAGCAAAAAAAATTATTTATCCCTTCATTGGTGATTTTATGAGTAAAGTTGATTTGAGTAAAATCATTGATAAATCTTACTCAGTTTTTAGAAAAAAAAATGTAGTTGAGCTCATCAAAGTTGGGGATCGATCTGTGCTTGAATTATTTCATGGGCCAACTCTAGCTTTTAAAGATATCGCTATGCAGCTTCTGGGCAATTTTTATGAATATTATCTAAATAATAAAAACGAGAAAGTAAATATAGTTGTTGCTACTTCTGGAGATACAGGTGCTGCGGCTATTGATGCTATCAAAGGTAAAAGTAATGTTAATATTTTTGTTCTTCATCCTAACAATCGAATATCGCCGGTTCAAAGAAAACTAATGACTACTAGTAAAGAAAAAAATGTTTTTAATATTGCTGTAGAGGGAAATTTTGATGATTGCCAAAATTTAGTTAAAGCAATGTTTGCAGACAAACCTTTTTCAAAAGAAATTAAAATGTCAGGAGTTAATTCAATCAATTGGGCTAGAATAATTGCTCAAAGTGTATACTATTTTTACAGTTATTTTTTGATTGAAGACAATGAGAAGCCAGTTAATTTTTCAGTCCCAACTGGAAACTTCGGAGATGTTTATGCGGGATATCTTGCAAAAAAAATTGGACTTCCAATTAATAAGTTTATTGTAGCAACAAATCAAAATGATATTTTATATAGAGCAATTTCCAATGGTACATACGATATAGAAAATGTTTTGGAGACTATTTCTCCAAGTATGGATATTCAAATAGCAAGTAATTTTGAAAGGCTAATTTATGATTTAAAAAATCACAGTGATGAAAAAACTATTGAGGCCATGATGAGCATTAAGGAAAAAGGGAAATATATAATTGATAAAGAAAGTTTAGATAAAATCAATATTGATTTTCTATCTTCAAGAATGAATGAAAATGAAGTTTTAAAAACTATTAAGACTGTTTATAAAAAGTTTAACATAATTTTAGATCCTCACAGTGCAATTGGATATGGTGCTTTTGATAAAGTTGATCTTAAAGGAAACAACGTTGTATTAGCAACAGCGCATCCCTGTAAGTTTCCTGATGCAATAGAAAAAGCAATAAATCTTAAAGCTGAATTGCCAAATGAGTTAGCATTTGTTGTGGATGAAAAAGAAAATTATGATATAATTGATAACAACCTAACTAAAATCAAAAAATATATTAAAGAAAAAATTTAATGAAATTAAAAGAAAATGATAAATTACCTAATTCTGAAATCTTTGTTTTAGAAAACGGTGAACCAACTAGAAAAAATATTCATGAGCTATTGAAGAGTAAAAAAGCTGTAATTTTTGGTTTACCTGGAGCTTACACATCAGTCTGTTCTGCTAAACATTTACCAGGATACGTAAATATGCATCAACAATATAAAGACCAAGGAATTGACCATATTATATGCATGTCGGTGAACGATCCATTTGTTATGAATGCTTGGGGCAAAGAAAATAATGTTGGTGATAAGATTATAATGATGGGTGACCCATTTTTAAATTTTACTAAAGCAATTGGAGCTGAGGTAGATAAAACTGGAAGAGGGCTAGGTATTAGATCTAACAGATACACAATGTTAGTTGATGATATGACAATAATAAAATTACAAGAAGAAAAAGATACTGGCTCTTGTGAAATATCGGCAGCTGAAAATTTTTTGAAATTAATCTAAATTAGCTGCTTTTTTAGCTAACAAATCAACCTCTTCATTCAATGCATCACCTGCATGAGCTTTAACCCAATTCCATTTAATATTTAATGATTGGTTGAGATTATATAGTTTAAGCCATAAATCTTTATTTTTTACATCTTCTTTTTTTGAAGTTTTCCAACTATTTTTAATCCAAGTATTGATCCATTCAGTTATCCCAAGTTTCACATACTGGGAGTCAGTATAAACCTCGATTTCATTTTTAGGTTCCATATCTTTTAAAGCATTGATAGGAGCCATTAATTCCATTCTATTGTTTGTAGTACTTTTTTCACTTCCACTAATCTTCTTAATATTTCCATTATCATTTATGATTGCTGCCCAACCTCCGTTTCCAGGATTTTCCAAACAAGAACCATCAGTATAAATCTTAATCATTATTTTAAATAATCTTTATAAGTATTTAAATTATTGTGTATAACAAGTTTTTGGTAATATTCTCTTGGATCTTTAATTTTAATTAATGCTGTTTTAGGAGTATTTGTATAATCATAAAGTCTTGTGAGAAAATACCTTAATGAAGCAGCACGACATAAAATATTTAGTGATTTTTTTTCTTTGTTTGAAATTTTTTTGATTGCTTCATATCCTTTAATTAAATTTTTAATCTTTTTCTTATTAATTATAAATTTTGAATTTTTTTTATCAAAACACAAGGCGTTAACACAAATAGCAATTTCATACATAAAATAATCATTTGCAGCAAAGTAAAAATCAATAATTCCTGATAATTTGTTATTTTTAAAAAAAATATTATCTATAAATAAATCACCATGAATTATTCCATTAGGTAAACTTTTTGGCCATTTTTTTTTTATATCTCTAAAATTAACTTTTAAAAATTTATCTATATTAGTAAATTTTTTTGATTTAAATTTGATACTATTTAATAATGGATTTAAATTTTTAATACCCATAGAATTTTTTCTGTAAAGTTTAATTTTTTCTGTAGTTAAATGCATTTGTGCAATTATTTTGCCTATATCATAACAGTTTTTTAGATTTAGTGATTTTTTATCCTTTCCCTCAAGGAAGGAAACAATACAAGCTGTTTTATTTTTTATCTTAATTAGATAATTTCCATTTTTATTTATTAGAGGTTTTGGACAATTAATCTTAGAGTCATTTAATTTATCCATCAATTTCATAAAAAATGGTATTTCTTTTTTAGAAACTCTTTTTTCAAAAATTGTTAATATAAATTTATTTTTTTTTGATTTTAATAAATAATTTGTATTTTCAATTCCTTGCTTGATACCTTTAAAATTAATAATTTTTTCAACTTTAAATTTTTGGTTGATATAAGAAATATCTTTTTTATCTATCTTTGTATAAACTGCCATTTTAATTTAATTTATTTGGAACTTTGAAAACAACGTCTTCTTTTATTATTTCTACTTCATTTATACTGACGGTAAATCTATTTTTTAATTCTTTTATAAAATTATCAACCAAGATTTCAGGCGCTGATGCTCCTGATGAAATACCTATTGTGTTTGAGTCTTTAATTAAATCAAACGGAATTTCACTTTCCGAATGAATTAATAGAGAATTTAAACAACCCGATTTTTTAGCAACTTCAACAAGTCTTACAGAGTTAGATGAATTTCTACTACCTATTATAAAAAATAAATCACATTTTTTTGCAATATTCTTAACAGCCATTTGTCTATTTGTTGTAGCGTAGCATATATCCTCTTTTAATGGCTCTCGTATATGAGGAAATTTACCCTTTAATATTTCGATCATTTCTTTTGTGTCATCCACTGATAAAGTTGTTTGAGTTACGTAAGCAATTTTTTTTTTATCTTTAGAAGAATATTTTTTTGCTTCAATTTCATTTTGAATAAGATCGATAGAGCCTTCAGGTAACTGACCCATTGTCCCAATAACTTCAGGATGATTTTCATGTCCAATTAAAACTAAATGATAACCAGCTTTATAAAGATTTTCAGCCTCTCTATGTACTTTTGAGACAAGTGGACATGTGGCATCAACATAAGTCATATTATAATTTTTAGCATCTTCTGGTATTTTTTTTGGAACGCCGTGAGCAGAAAAAATAACTGGTCTTGATTTATCCTCTATTTCTTCAAGCTCTTCTACAAAAATGGCACCTTTGCTTTTTAAATCATCAACTACAAATTTATTATGAACTATTTCATGTCGAACATAAACTGGTGCACCATATTTCTCGATAGATTTTTCAACAATTTCTATAGCTCTTTCAACACCAGCACAAAAACCTCTTGGGGCAGATAATAATATTTTTAACTCTTTATTTTTCATTTTTTTCAATTAAATATTCGAGCAATATATGTGGAAAGGTTAAAGACGCCAAACCAACGAAAGTCACAAGTATTATATTAACATACAAAAAACCTCCAATTAAATATAACAAATTAACACTAATTACGAATAAAAGTGCGGTTATTAGAGTTAAAGGAAACGATTTGATTAAGAATTCTTTTAATGAATTTTTTGTTTTTCCTAATAATTTTGATGACCACAATAAAGAGTGTCTAATAGAATGTAAAAAACAAAAGTAAATTGTAAAAGCCACAAATGGTTCAAAAACTAAATTTAAAAGAACTATAGATAAGAAATCTTGAAACAAAGAGCCCCAGTATTTTTTTGATTTAAGATAAATATGCCCCCAAATGTTAATCAATATCAAAACATATAAAGTCAATCTTATATCGTCTTGCCATTCTAATCCCGCAATATTAATAGTGTAAAAACCCATAAAATGTGAATCAGTGCTTATAAATTGAAGAATGCCTATTGTTTCCTCAAAGTGGAAAAATAATGCCATAACAATTATGGTTGAACCTCTTGCAAAAAATTTAAAAAAAACAAGTAATTGATTTCTATTTTTTGGTAATAAAATGTCCGGTGTATCTTCCTTGCCAAAATGGTATGAGGCTAATATTAAAAAAGTCCAAAGGAATATTTGACCAAAATTGAACCATAGAGCTAAAATTAAAATCGCAATAGAAATATAAGCTAAATAGAATATTAGAAAACTATTTTTTAGTTTAAGTTTATTAAATAATTTTTTACCTTTTAAGTTATCCAATCCTCCATGAGATGCACCAATTGTAATAATTAAAAAGAAACAAGTTAACCAAACCCAAACTTGATCTAAATCAATTTTAATAAAAAATTGTAATAAACATAAAAGAATAGTTAGTAAAAAAAAATAGTTAGAATGTTTATTATGTAAAATTTTTAAATCCATAATTAAGCTAGTAAAATAATGCTCTTAAAAAAGTTAATTTTGGCATTTTAAGAATTACAGACAAATCCTCAAAAAAATTACTTTTGTTAGATAAAAATTTTATAACAGTCTTTGGTGAACTCTCAAACATTTTAAAGAAAATATCAGGCATCATCTCAGGGTTTTTATCTAGAACCCTTAAAAAAATATCATCTAAGAATTGATATTTTTTATTTATCTCAAATTTTTTAGCATTTGAAATATTTTCAATATTTTGACATATGTATTTACTATGTTCCTGAATATTTAGAAAAGTATAACCTGTACTTAATCTAGTCATACCTCCAGCAGTTCCAATATTTAATTTATTTTTAGTTTCTTCATATGGTGGGTAGAATAGGGGTATCGCACCTACTTCTTTATAAGTTATTTTGTAATTTTTTAAGTTTAAATGATTTTCAATGTAATCCTTTATTTGACTGTCGTAATCTTTTTGAGAACTATCATTCATTTTTGATAACCAAGTACTTTCAACCAAAGCGGAAGTTTTTGAGTAGGGTAGTGTATAAAAAAAATGGACACTTTCTCTTTGATCACACTCAAAATCCATAAGATTAAAAATTTCTTCATCGAAAAAATCATTTTGAGTTTCAATTTCCATGCCACAAAAATGTTGCCAAAGGTTATGATAATCTTTTTTAATCGATGGAACACTATTAAAAACAAAAGAATTTTTTGAATTAATTTCGCTTATATCTTTAAAGAAAGAAATATTTTTATTTTCTTTTAACTTATTATTAATTTTTTCATAGAACAACCCACTATCAACACTTTGGTAAGGATAATTGATACATTCCAAATAGTTGGTTTTTTTTGGTATATTAACTGAAAAATTTTTCCAACTTTTTTTCACGCAATCATCAAAATTATGTGTTGAGACTTTCCAAAAAGACCAAGTTTTATCTTTTTTATACTCTGTTCTTGGCTCAATAATAGCCAAGGTTTTATCTTTTAATTTTTCATTGATTTCGAGCTCATATGCAAGCGATAACCCTGCACAACCACCACCAATAATAATATAATCAAATTCTTTCATCTAAATTTATTTCTTCATAGATCAAATTATGTTCATGTTGTATTTGATCATCTCTTTTATAGCTGAATGATAGTTTAATTAAGTCGAAAATTGAGAGAAAAGTCTCGAAGATCTTTTCCATATTTGAAACATATATCTTTCCTGAATTTTTATAATTTTCGATGTTTTTTTTGTTAAGAATTTTATATCCTATTTTTCTATAAATCCTTCTAGCGACCAAAATAGAAAAACGTAAACTTAGTGATATATCCTTAATTGAATAAAATGAATTTTCATAAAAAGTATCAGCAAGATTAATAGTTGATGAAATTTCCTCAAAATTTTCGTCTATATAAAAACGATTATTTTTCGAATCTTCAATTACATCTCTAGATATATTAGTAAGTTGCATTGCAATTCCAAGGTCAATTGCTGATTTTAGAGAGGATTTTTTATTAACTCTTAAAATTTTTGCCATCATCAACCCCACAGTTCCAGCCACTCTGTATGAGTAAATCAACAAATCTTTTTTTGAGTCTAATTTAACTTTATTTTTAATATCTGATTTAATTCCAATTAATAAATCCTGAACAATTTTCAAAGATATATTGAACTCCTCAATAAGATCCCACATATTTTTGATAATAGGATTATCAAAGTTTTTTTGATTAAAATCATTTTCAAAATGGCTGAATTTTTTTTCTTTATTTTCTATTTTTTCATCATTATCTGCAATATTGTCTGCTACTCTGCAAAAATCATACAAAGCAGAGCATTTTTTAAAAGTTTTTTTAGGTAAAAAAAAACCAGCCCAATTGAATGACTTGGCATAAACAGATAAATAACTTTTATTAGACATTATAAAATTTTATCTAATACTTTTGCTGATGAAAGTACCCCTGGAACACCAGCACCTGGATGAGTACCAGCTCCTACAAAATAAAGTCCATCATATATCTCAGATTTGTTATGAAACCTAAAGTAAGCAGATTGTGAGAATTTTGGCTGGATTGAAAAACCAGAACCATGTTTTGTGTTTAGATCTTTTTCAAAGTAATCTGGTGTCAAATAAAAATCTTCAACAATATTTTCTCTAAGATTTGGCATTAAATCTTTTTCCATTTTATCAATTACTAAATTTTTCATTTTTTCACCTTCAATAGACCAATTAATTTTAGATTGGTTATTAGGCACTGGTACTAAAACATAAAAACAATCTTTTCCTTCTGGAGCCATAGATTTATCTGTGGCAGAGGGTCTATGAAGATAATAACTTATATCGTTATTCAATTTTTTGTTTTCAAATATATCATCAAGATGATCTTTGTATTTATTCCCAAATTTTATAGTGTGATGTTCCACTTCATTGTAAGTCCTTTTTGTACCAAAATAATAAACAAATAAACCCATAGAGTACTCCATTCTATTTTTTTTCCATTTAAATAATAATGAATTATTTGTATTTTCCTTTAACATTTTATCGTAAACAGCAGGTGGGTCTGCGTTACAAATAATAGTATTAGTTTCAATCTTAGTTAGGTCATCTAATTGAACACCAGTTACTTTATTACCGTTAGAAATAATCTTTTTAACTTCATGACCCTTTATTATTTTAATACCAACTTCATTCATTAGTTTTTCAAAACCACTTATAATGTTACCTGTTCCACCCATTGAATAATGTATTCCCCACTTTTTTTCTAAGTATAAAATTAGCCCATAAATAGAAGTTGTTGTAAAAGGGTTTCCTCCAACTAAAAGAGGGTGCATACTTAGCATTCTTCTCAATTTTTCATTTTTTATATAAGATGAAACTAATGAATAAACTGATTTGTAACTTTTAAGTTTCAATAAGGCTGGCAATTGTTCCATCATCACAAATGGCTTATCAAACGGTATATCTGCAAGTTCAGTAAAACCTTTATCAAAAATTTTTTTTGTGAAGTTTACTAATTTTTCATATCCCTCAACATCATCTTTGTTTATTACTCCAATTTGTTTTTTCATTTCGATTTCATCACCTGAATAATTAAATTTTGAATTATCTTCAAAAACAAATTGGTACCAAGTCTTAAGTGGAGACAGTTTAATATAATCTTCTGGATTTTTTTGAAATAATTCAAACAGCTCATTAATTAAATATGGTGCCGTTATTACTGTGGGACCTCCATCATAGGTAAACCCATTTCTCTTAAATACTCTAGCTCTTCCTCCAAGATCAGGATGTTTTTCAATTAAAATAACTTTGTGACCTTTAGCACTTAAACGAAGAGAAGCGGCTATACCTCCAAAACCTGACCCTATTACAACTGAATTCATTTTGATAATTTATAGTTTTTTAGAAAAATTGTAAGAATATTATGAGTTAATTTTTTTTAACTCTTCTGTAGTTTCATCTAAATTTTTTTGAAACAGCCCATCAAGTTTAGATTTATCAACAGATGTAGTAATAATTTTTTTTACAGAATCCACAGAAATTTGAATTGAAGCATCTTTGATTTCTTTGATAGCTGCCTCTTTCATTTGGCCTATTTTGTTTTCTGCTAAGTTTTTTTTGATTTCAGCTGTCTTATGAAATTTATTATTAAGATCAATTACAAGTTTGTCGCTATCTTTTTTAGCTTGTTCTAGTATTTCGTTACTTACAGACTGAGCGGTATCTAGTTTATTTTGTGCATTATCTAGTAGTATTTTAGCTTCAGTTCTAAGTTTTTCACTTTCATCAATTTCATTTTTTATATCTAAAATTAATTTATTGAGAATCTCATTTATTTTTTGAGGAATTTTTAAATAAACGAGTCCACCAAAAAATATAATGAAAGAAACTGCTACCCAAAAAGTTGCATCAATTACCATAGTATTTATTTCCGTTTCTTTTTGATAAGTCATCAACAATAGCTGAGATACTACTGTTGTTTACTTCAGCTCCTATTAATTTTTTTACTAGTTCTAAGGATGTTTCAATTGCAATCTTATTAATTTTTTCTGGTGCACCTTTTTTTAGTATTCCAATTTCTTTTTCTGCCTTTTTGATTTCTTCATCGATTTGTTTATCCAAAGTTTCTTTTTTAGAATTTATATCTTTAAACACTTTATCTCTAGTATTTTTAAAAATATTTTTTGCCTCTAATTTACTTTTTAAAATGATATCATTATATTCTTTAAGTTTAGACTCACTATCCTCCCTCTGTTTTTCTGCCGCCTCAATATTTTCTTGTATTTGAGATTTTCTTAATTCTAAGTTTGCGCTTATTTTTGGTAATATTAGTTTTGATAAAACTAAATATAAAATACCAAAAGTAAGTGTTAACCAGAATATCTGTGAAATCCAAAATTCAGGATTTAATTGAGGCATACCTCCACTTTCAGCTGGAAAAACCTCTTTTATAAAAAAGAAATTAAAAAATATTGACTGAAAAAATATTTTTTTAATCATTAATTTAAAATGCAAAAAGAATGATTAACGCAACTACCAATCCAAATAATCCTGTTGCTTCTGCAAGGGCAAAGCCTAGAAGCAAATTAGGAAATTGTTTTTGTGCAGCAGATGGATTTCTCATCGCACCAGACAAATAGTTTCCAAAAATTATTCCAATACCAACACCCGCACCAGCTAGGGCAATCGCCGCTAAACCTGCTCCGATCATTTTTGCTGCTTCTAATTCCATTATTTCCTCCTATGTTAATTAATGGTGTAAATTTAATGCATCGTTTAAATAAATGCATGTTAAGATTGCAAAAACATATGCTTGAAGAAAAGCAACTAAGATCTCCAAACCTGTTAAGGCAACCGAAAAACTCAGTGGAAGCCATCCACCGACTATTCCAAGACTTATAACAAAGCCTCCGAAAACTTTCATCATAGTATGACCTGCCATCATGTTAGCAAAAAGTCTAACAGACAAGCTGATAGGTCGACTTAAATATGAGATAATTTCAATAACTACAATTAAGGGAAGTAGTACAATTGGCACTCCACTTGGTACAAATAATTTTAAATAACCAAAACCGTGTTTAATAAAACCAATTACTGTTACTCCTATAAAAATAAATGACGCAAGAATAAAAGTCACAATAATATGACTAGTAACTGTAAAGGTGTATGGAATCATACCAAACATGTTACAGAACAGCACAAACATAAATAATGAAAATATAAAAGAAAAATAAGGTTTAGCTTTGGAACCAGCAGTATCACTAATCATTTTTGATACAAAGGTATAACTTAACTCAGCTAAAAGTTGCATCTTATTTGGTAACATTGAATTTTTTTTAGAGCCTAAATTAAAAATAATTAAAATAGCTAATGAACTAACAACCATAAACAAACTTGCGTTTGTAAATGAAATATCAAAAGCTCCTAATTTAATTTCTGGCCCAATTCTATAAACTTCGAATTGAGTCATTGGATTTGCTGCCATAAATTTTTTGTCTATTTTTGCATTTTTTTTGCAGATTTAATTACATTGGTTATTCCTGCAATTACCCCTACAAAAAAAAATATTAAAATTAACCAAGGTTTAGTACCAAAGGTCTTGTCTAAAATAAACCCAATAATTGTCCCTACAGCAACAGCAGACACTAATTCTGTGCTAAGCTTAAAAGCACTGCCAATTGGGGATGGATTGTGTTTTTTATTAATTAAACTTCTTTTTGAAACCTTTTTTTTTGCAATCTCTAAGCGAGTTTTGAAAGGATCTTTGGCCATTTTGAATAAGTTTAATTAAGCAACCATACTTTCTGCTTTTTGTAAATCAACAGCTACTAACTGGCTAATACCTTTTTCAGGCATAGTAACACCATAAAGTCTATTCATTTTAGACATTGTTAATGCATGATGCGTAACAATTATAAATTTAGTGTTAGTAATTTTAGTAAGTTCTTCGAGCAAACTACAGAATCTAGTTACGTTTGCATCATCTAATGGAGCATCTACCTCATCTAGCACACATATCGGTGAGGGGTTGGTCAAGAAAACTGCAAAAATTAAAGATAGCGCAGTCAAGGCTTGTTCACCTCCAGATAATAAAGTTATAGATTGTAATCTTTTGCCTGGAGGACTTACTAACATTTCTAAACCCGCCTCAAGAGGATCGTCAGAATCTACTAATTCAAGTTTTGCATTTCCTCCATTAAATAATTTTGTATATACTTCATTAAATTTTCTGTTAACTTTATCAAAAGCTTCGATTAATCTTTCCCTCCCTTTTTGGTTAAGTTCATTGATACTATCTTTTAATTTAATTATAGCGGTTACTAAATCTGCTCGATCTTGTTCCATTTTCTTTATTTCAGTTTCATATTTATTTGTTTCTTCATCAGCTTTTAAATTAACTGATCCCAATCTTTCTCTTTCTTGTTTTTTTTTATCTAGTAAATCTTCTTGATTAACAGCATCAGGAAGCTCCTCTTTTCCAAAAAGATTCGAATTTTCTAAAATATTTTCCTCTGTTAAATTTAACTCTGAACTAATTCTATCAGCCAGATCATTCTTTCGTTTTTTAAGACCCTCAATCGTGGCACCTGAACTAGCTTTCCGCTCTCTAATTTGAATTGATTGTTCTTGAATTTCATTTAATTGAGATCTAAGGGTATCTATTTTTTCATCTGTTAAATTGATGATAGACTCATTTTCAGTTTTTTCATGTTCAGCAATTCTCAATCCTTCTGAAATTTGACCTTTTTTTTCAGCCTGTAATTTTGGCTGACTATCTAATTTATCTAGTTGTAAATTCAATTTATTTTTTCTTTCGGTTAGTTCATTTACCATTTTTTCAGAATTTGATAATAAATTTTTCCAACTTTCAATTTCCTTATCTATAATGCTTATTCTTTCATTTCTTTTCACAGACTCCTTTTTGATATTTTGGTTTTTGCTGTAGGTGTCAGCATACTCCTCAATAATCAATTTGCAGTTTTCTAAGGCTGTTATTGCGTCCTCATTTTTTTTTACATTAATTAATTCTTTAACTTTATCAATTTCTAGTTTTAATTTATTTTTAGCATTATCCAAATCTGCATTAGATTTTTTTTCAGTTTCATAATATTTTGAGTCGATTTCAATAAGTTCACCTTTTTCTTCCTTTAATCTTTTTTCATTTGAATTTGCATCAATGACAATTCCTTTTTCTCTATTGATGTCATCATCAAATGTTTTAAGAGATTTTTTTATGTTCTCAATCTCATCTTGAATCCTGGTGTTTTCTTCATCCAAGCCTTGAAGCTCTAAGTTCAGCCTTTGTATTTTTGATAGATTTTCAATATTTTTTTCCCTTAATGGTGTTACTTTATCTGTTTCAGTTTTAATTAAATTTTCAAGTTCAGAAATTTTATCATTGAAACCACTTACTTCTCCTTCAGCTTCAGTATTAATTTCATTTTCAATTCTAATTTCTTTGTCGATTTCTAATAATTTTAAATAATATAAACCAGCTTCAATTTTTTTTATTTCATCAGAAATATTTTTATATTTAGTTGCTTCTTCAGCCTGTTTTTGTAGATTTGCTAATTGTTTTTCTTGTTGTCTTCTAAGTTCATCCGCTCTTTTTAAATTATTTTCTGCAGCACTTAATCTCAATTCAGCTTCATGTCTTCTGACATGCAAACCCGATATTCCAGCTGCCTCCTCTAAAATTGCTCTTCTATCCGTTGGTTTTGCAGTAACTAACGCTCCAATACGGCCTTGGCTAATCATAGAAGGTGAGTGTGCACCAGTTGATAAGTCAGCAAAAAACATTTGAGCATCTCTTGCTCTAACTTCTTTATCATTTATATAAAACTTAGAGCCTTTGTCTTTTTCTATTTTTCTTCTGACGTTTACTTCATCTAGTTCTCTAAATTGAACTGGACCTTCATTGTTATTATTTGCAACAATAACTGAAACTTCCGCAATATTCTTAGATGTTTTATTTGAAGTACCTGAAAATATTACATCTTCCATTCCAGAGCCTCTCATACTTTTAGCTGACGTTTCTCCCATCACCCATCTAAGGGATTCTACAATGTTGGACTTTCCACAACCATTAGGTCCAACAATACCAGTTAAACCATCTTCAATTAAGAAGTTGGTTTTATCAGCAAAAGACTTAAATCCATTTAGTTGGATTTTTTTAAACTCCATGAGCTAACTTATATCAGTTTTTCTAATGATTTTTTTAAATTTTTGTAATTAAGAGATTTTTCAAACTTTTTATTATTAATAATTATCGTAGGAGTAGCATTTATTTTGAAATTTTTACTACCTTCGATTCGATCATTTAAAACAAAATCCTCAATTTCTTTATTATTAATGCATTTTTCAAAATCTAATTTGAAACCTTCTTTTTCAATAAATTTTTTGAGGTTAAAATTAATCTCTTCAACCGTACTTCCTTTAACCCAAGCTTGTTGATTGGAATATAAACTTTTTAAAATTTCCAAACTTTGATCCTTTTTACATTGAGCAATTTTTGAGGCATTAAAAGCAGCTATATCTAAGGGAAAGTGTCTGAATTCTATTTTAGCTAAACCTGTATCAATATATTCTTTTTTAAGTCGAGGATAAACATCATTGTGAAAGTCAGCACAATGACTACATGTTAAAGATTCGTATGCAATAATTGTAATTTTAGCATTTTCATTACCTGAAATTATTCTTTTTGTTTCAGCGTTGATACTGGTTATAAATCCAAAAAATAGAATAAGAGAAATAAATATTTTTTTTTTCATTTTTCTTTAAAAACTTTAGTAAGTTCAAGTAAAGATTTTTTAATTTTTTCATTTTTAACATCATTAATTTTCTTTTTAAACTTATTATTTGTCGCGTTTTCTTTTAACTCTTTTTCTTTTAAAGGAATTTTTTTTTCATCACTAAAACTTGTGAATTTAAGTTTTTCAACAACTAAATTTCCAAAAAAAACATTTATTCTATCCATTATTTCTTTTTTTGAATATTCCAAGTCAACTTCGTGACCTCTCTTGACCATAATCAGTAAGGTGCTGACCCCAAACTTATTTGAATTTTTAAATGATTTTGGGTAACAAAATTTAAATAAATTATCTCCGACAATATATTTCCAATTATTTAATGTTTCAGAATAAATATGGCCCCTATTATTAATGACCTTTTTAATATTTTTTGGCAAAGTGTCTTTAAAAGATCTTAGGCCTTGAATGCTTCCGTTTCTCTGCTTAGTATATTTTTTAAATTGCATATGAAAGACCAATTAGTAACAAATAAAATTCTTAAATGGTACGATATAAATAAAAGATCATTACCATGGCGAAAAAATGTTTCTAAGCAAAAAAGACAGTATTACACATTAGTTAGTGAATTCATGCTACAACAAACACAGGTTGCAACTGTAATTCCTTATTTTAATAGATTTATAAAAATTATTCCTAGTCTAGAAATTCTTGCTAAAATTCAAAATAAAAAACTTATAAAACTTTGGGAAGGTCTTGGATATTATTCTAGAGCAAGAAATTTAAAAAAAACAGCACAAGTTGTTATTAAAAATTTTAAAGGAAAATTACCTAATAATTTTGAAGATTTGATATCTTTACCTGGAATAGGAAATTATACAGCAAGTGCTATTTTAGCGATTGCTTTCAACAAGCCATATATTCCATTAGATGGTAATATAGAAAGAATATTGAAAAGATATCTTTATTTAAAAAAAGATAATGAAATACATAAAGATAATCTTATACAAAAAAAATCTATATTTGGAACATCTTCAAGATCCAGTGATTATGCTCAAGCTTTAATGGAGTTAGGTGCATTAATCTGTAAACCAACTAATCCTTTGTGTAATCAATGTCCTATTTCAAAAAAGTGTAAGTCATTAAAGAAAAAGGATTTTGACTTAACAAAAAATATTAAAAAAAATATAGACAAGTACTTTCTTTTAAAAGTTTATAAAAGGGACCAAAAATATTTATTAATTAAAAATACCAAATTTAATTTTTTAAAAAATCTAACAATATTTCCTATGGAAGAATTATCTAAACAAAAAAATTTTAATGAAAACTTAAACTTAAAATTATCTAATATGAATATGATTATTAAAATTCAATATTTAAAAAATAGTGAAAAATTTCATACACCTTATTGGATTGATGAAAAAAAATTAGATAATTACATGTTACCAACTTTTACAAAAAAAATTGTTAAATATTTAGAAAGAAATTTATGAAGAAAGTAGCCATTATTGGAGCTGGAATTTCTGGATTATTCATTGCTAATTTATTTAAAAGAAATCCTAACTATAATATTACAGTCTACGAAAAAAATTCATCTATTGATCTGGAGAAGGGCTATGGTATCCAATTATCAGTCAATAGCATAAAGCTTCTCAATGAAATTGGATTTGAAAAATTGCAAAATAATGAAAGATATACTCCTGAAAAAATAAATTTTTATTCAAATGAGAATTTAAACAAAATATGTGAATTAGATATTACAGACTTTAATTCAAGGGATTGTAAGTATACTACTTTAAAAAGGTCAACCTTAATCAATTTTTTAAAAACAGACTTAAAAGGTTTGATAAAGACTGACCATAATATTTCAAAAATAGATCAACAAGATAAACAAATTAAAATTTCTTTTGAAAATGAGGAGACAAAAGAATGTGATTATTTGATTATTTCCGATGGGATTTTTTCAAAAAGTAAAAGTCTGATTGATAAAAGTGAAGCTAAATCTAAATACAATAATACATTAGCAATTAGAGGCATCTTAAACAAAACCCCTGAAGCAATTGATAGCAAAAATATTTCTTTATTTTTAGGTCCAAACTTTCATCATGTAATTTATCCAGTGAGCCCAAGTGGAAATTTGAATTTCATAGCTATAATGAAATACCAGCTTTCAGTAGAAGAACAAAAAAATTACTCATTATTCAGTGATAATACCTTTATCAAAAATGTATTAGAAAAATTTCCTCTAAAAAATAAAGATTTTTTAGATGATCTAAAAGAATTAAAAATATTTCCAGTATTTGTGAGTGACAATTTCTATAAATCACAAAATAATATTCATTTAATTGGTGATGCTTTTTTTGCTTTTCCACCATCGTTTGCCCAGGGCGCATCACAGTCAATTGAAGGCGCTTATGAGTTATTTAAAAGTATTGAAAATAATACAGAAAGTAATTTTTTTAAGAATAGAGTTAAAAAAACAAAAATGGTTAATACCAGATCAAAATTTAATCAGTTTGCTTTTCATTTATCTAATCCTTTAACAATTTTTTTTAGAAACATTTTTCTGAAAAGATTAGTTAAAAACAAAAAGTTTTTAGAGTCTTACTTGGGAAAAGTGTATAGAAATTAATTTTTTGAAATTAATTTTTGTCTCAAATGATCAATTGGGACTACAGTACCATCCAAATTATAGTGCCAATAAGTCCATCCATTACAGCTTTCAGCGCCCAAAATTGTTGCTGCTACTTTATGAATTGAGCCCTCTGTTTGAGCGTGTTTAATGCTACCATCAGCCATGATTTTTGCACTTATTTTCTTTTTATTATCAAAAATAGTTGTCCCTGGCTTTATTATTCCTAATTCTACCAATGAACCGAAAGGTATTCTTGGTTTAGATCTATTATTTTTAATGGTATCTAGGTAATTGTCTTCAAAAGGTTTTGTATTTTTTAATCTTTGTTCAGCAGCTTTAAAATAAGTTTTTTCTTTTTCTATACCATAATAATTTCTACCTAATTTTTTCGCAACGGTTGCTGTTGTTCCTGAGCCTAAAAAAGGGTCTAAGACTAAATCATTTTTATTTGAAGTTGCTAATAAAATTCTATGAAGTAAAGCTTCAGGTTTTTGGGTTGAGTGAACCTTTTTTCCATTCTTTTTTAGTCTTTCAGATCCATTACAAATTGGTAGATCCCAATTAGATCTCATTTGAAGATCGTCATTTAAACATTTTAAAGACTGATAGTTAAAAGTGTATTTTGATTTCTCTGATTTTGATGCCCAAATTAAAGTTTCATGAGCATTAGTAAATCTTGTTCCTCTAAAATTTGGCATTGGATTTTTTTTATTCCAAATAACGTCGTTTAAGATCCAAAAGCCTAAATTCTGAATTGTAGCACCAACTCTAAAAATGTTGTGATAACTACCAATTACCCAAATAGCTCCATCTTTTTTTAAAATTCTTTTACATTCACTTAGCCAAGCATTTGTAAAATCATCATATTTTTTAAAACTTTCAAATTGATCCCATTTGTCGTTAACTGCACTTACTTTAGATCTATCAGGTCTGGTCAATTCACTTTTTAATTGCAAGTTGTAGGGAGGATCTGCAAAAATCAGATTAAAAGATTCATCAGGAATTTTTTTTAATTCTTCTAGGCTGTCACCATTAATTAATTTATTTTTAAATTCTAAGTTCATTTGTAAAAACAAATTAGACTCGAAAAAGATTCTTCGGTCAACCTAGGATTGAATTATTTGGATTCGAATTGTGTAAAGATTTACCTGGGTAACAACATATTGTGTTTATACGTGAAACCTATTTTATTTTATTTATTGGTGAAAAAGTTTTTCTGTGGTGACTTGTAATTCCTAAATTTTTTATAGCTTTTAAATGTTGTTTAGTTCCATATCCACAATTTTGATCCCAATAATAACCCATAAATTTTTTCCCAAGATTAGTTATTTTTCTGTCACGTGTAACTTTAGCTACAATGGATGCTGCTGAAATTGAAGGTATTTTTTTATCTCCTTTTATTATTGATTTAAGTTTATAATTTTTCATTTCAGGCAATCTATTTCCATCAATTAGGATAAGTGTTGGTTTTTTTTTAAGTTTTTTTATAGCTCTCTTCATGGCTAATAGGCTAGCATTGAGAATATTAATTTTTTCAATCTCTTTCACAGATGCTATCCCAATAGCCCATATAGAATTTTTTTTAATGTATTTTGATAAAATTTCCCTTTTAGTTTTTGTTAAACTTTTTGAATCCTTTAAGAGTTTTTTGTTAATGGATTTATTTAAGATTACAGCAGCGGCATAAACTGGTCCAATTAAACTACCACGACCTACTTCATCAACACCAGCAACAATTTTCATCAAATCTTAATATTTAAATCCTGTATTTTTTGTCTAATTTTTTTTAGATCTTCCCAAGAAAATTTTTTATTTTCAGGAAATCTAATTAAGTATGACGGACTAAAAGTAACCATTATGGGTAAAGTTTTATTTTTTAAAATGATTTCTTTCCATTTTCCTCTTTCATTTGAAATTTTACTATTTAAACCAGTTACAGCTTCCATAGCTGTGCTTCCCATTAAAATAAGAATTTTTGGATTAATAATTGAAATATGTTCTTTCAAAAATACAGAATATCGTTTTATTTCATTACTAGTAGGCTTTCTATCTTCAGGAGGTCTAAAATTAATTGAATATGTTAAATATACTTTTTCTATATTGATATTTATTGCTGATAGCATTTTCTTGAGTAGGGAACCAATATCACCCTGAAAGGAATGACCCGATTTATCTTCTATTTCTCCTGGAGCTTCTCCAATTAACATAATGGAACTATTAATGTTACCGTCACCAATGACAAGATTTGTTGAGTTATCTTTTAAATTACAATCTTCAATTGAATTAATTTGTTCTTTAAGTTTTAATAATTTATTATATTTATTTTGGTTTTCATTATCGTAATTTTTTGAACTAACACTAAATCTATCAACAGGCCTACTACTAAAAACAAAGTCTGGTTCTACAGTATCTATTAATTTTTGAACATATATGTCATTTTGATTTAAAACCTTTTTAGTCATAAAGTGCAACAATGTTCCTTAAAAAAATAAATTTTATTCTAATTTCACTTCTACTTTATCAAACTCCTTTGTATTCTAAAAGCACTAGTTTTAAAGATTTTAATTCTAAGGATTTATCAAAATATTTTTCAGGTATAGTGGCTTTTGAAAATAAAAATAATTCAACAGCCCTTGATTTTTTTAATTCATCTAAAATTTTA
Source organism: Pelagibacterales bacterium SAG-MED01 (assembly GCA_014654455.1). GTDB lineage: Bacteria > Pseudomonadota > Alphaproteobacteria > Pelagibacterales > Pelagibacteraceae > Pelagibacter. The sequence goes on along the minus strand of JACWCY010000002.1, from coordinate 20,616 downwards.
TTAAATAAACATGATCCTTATTTAAAAAGATATATTTATTCTTTAGTTTTAGAGAATAAAGTTTCACAAGCAATAAATATAGTTAAAAATAATAAAAATAAAAGTAATACAAATTTTTTTGATGCTTATTTATTGTTGATCTTAGACAGTATAAAAAAAAATGATTTTGAAAAAGCTAGTATTCAATTAGATAAATTAACAAATCTTACTTTACCAGATAGATTCAATAACGCTATTTTGGAAAGCTTAAAACAATATATTTATGTATTTAATGAAAAAAGAATTTTAGATAATAAAAAAAATTTAGGTAAATTATCAATTATTTCAGAAACATTTCAAAGATGTTATTTAGGAGATGAAAGGACAGATTCATATTTTTCTAAACTAATCAATGATGGTGAGGCTAATTATACTAGATATATTTATTTCTATCTAAGCTTTCTTGTTGAAAATAATAGATTAGAGGATGCAAAAAAAATAACAAAAGATTTAGACTATATTAATACAACATTATTATTATCTCAGGGAAAGAGCTGGATACAGAGTGAAAATACAGAAAAATTAATAAGTGTTTTTTCATGTAAAAACTCTAATGACATAATAAGTGAATTTTTATTTTTGATTTCGAATCTTTATTCTTCACAAGACAATTTTGAAAAATCAAATTTTTATTTAAACCTGTCAAATTTTTTGAATCCAAAATTTTTATTTAATTTGTCATTAGTTGCAGAAAACCATTATTTTAATGGAGAATATAAAAAAGCTAAAAAAACTTTAAAAAATTTTAAAAAAGAGGATAGTTTTTATTATTGGTACCGTGTTAAAAAAGAGGCACAAATTATTGCAAAACAAAGAAACAAAAAAGAGTCATTAAATTATATTACTTCAGAATTTGATAAAATTAATAAACCAAACAATAAGATAATATTTGATATTGCAAACTTTTATAAAAACTCAAAAGAATATGAAAAAGCAATAAAATATTATACAAAAATAATTAATACTCTTGATGATATTTCTGAAATAAAATCAGATCTACTTTATAGAAGAGGTGGAAGTTATGAAAGAATTGGTAAATATGATAAAGCAGATGAAGATTTGCTTCATGCACTAAGGATTAACTCAGAAGATGCATATGTATTAAATTATTTAGCTTATTCATGGCTAGAGAGAGATTATAAAATTAATGAAGCAATTCAAATGCTCGAGAAAGCTTATTCAATTAAAAATAACGACCCTTACATTATCGACTCTATCGGTTGGGCCTATTATATGGTTAAAGACTATTTAAAAGCTGAAAAATTTTTAAGAAGAGCAGTAGAGTTAATGCCTGATGATCCTATAGTAAATGATCACTATGGAGATATTTTATGGAAACTAAAAAGAAAAATCCAAGCAAGATATTTTTGGCACAATGTGCTTGAGATGGAAGATGCTGAATCTAAAATGATAGAAAAGATTAATGTTAAAATAATTGAGGGTTTAAAAAAATCTTAATGATAAAAACTAAAATTAAATCTTATGCCAAATTAAATTTAGCTTTAAATATTACTGGTAAAAATTCCTCTTTGCATAAAATTGAAAGTATTGTCGCTTTTGCTTCACTTCATGATGAAATTTTTATAAGTAAAATAAAATCTAAATCACACAATATCTCATTTAATGGAAAATTTTCTCGTAATATAAGTAAGAATAATACCGTTTCAAAATTGCTTGAAATTCTAGAAAAAAAAAAATTATTAGATAATAAAAAATTCAAAATTAAAATAAATAAAAAAATTCCTATCAAAGCAGGCCTAGGAGGAGGCTCAATGAATGCTGCTACTATTTTAAATTACTTTGTAAAAAAAAAAATCATTAAAATAAACAAAAAAGAACTTCTTAAAATTTCCAAACTAATCGGCTCAGACGTGATCTTGGGCTTTAATTCTACTAACTCTATTTTAAAAACAAATAATAAAATTAAATATTTCTATAATTGTAGGAAATTTTATACATTAATTGTTAAGCCTGGCTTTGGTTGTTCCACTAAAGAAATATATTCAAAAGTAAAAAAATTTAATAAACCAAAATTTAATAATCCTAATAAAAAAATGTTTGATTTTAATTATCTTAAAAAATTGAATAATTCTTTAGAACCGATTGTATTTTCTAAATACAATAAATTAAGATCAATTAAATTATTTTTAGAAAAATTATCAAAGACAGCATTTGTGAGAATGACAGGTTCGGGGTCCGCAATGGTTGCGTATTTTCAGTCAAAACAAAGATGTGATTATGCTAAAAAACAGTTTAACAAAAAATATAAAAATTACTGGTGTATAGCTTCAAAAACTATATAAATTTTATTTTTTTATGTTATACGAACTTAACATTGGGGCGTAGCCAAGCGGTAAGGCACGGGTTTTTGGTACCTGCATCCTAGGTTCGAATCCTAGCGCCCCAGCCAACTATGATAAACTTTTTAGATAAATTTTTTTTTAGATCTAATAATTTAGATTTCATAAGTCAAAGTATTAAAGATCTTACTAAAAAAACCCCAGCTTTTAAAATTTTTGAAGCAATTAATTCTCACTCATCAGAAAGTGAAATTAGATATGTTGGAGGATGTATAAGAAAAATAATTAATGGAGAAAAGGTTGACGATATTGATTTAGCTACAAACTTAGAACCAAAACAAGTTTGTGAGATTCTAAAAAAAAATGATATTAATTATTTTACAAGTGGCATTGAGCATGGAACTATCACAGCAATAAAAGATGAATATAAATTTGAAATTACCACTTTAAGGAAAGATATTATTACTGACGGAAGGCATGCTAAAATAGAATTTTCAAAAGATTGGAAGGAAGATGCCGCAAGAAGAGATTTTACAATTAATTCAATTTATTCTGACAAAGATGGAAATTTATTTGATCCATATAATGGAAAAAAAGATTTAGAAAATGGTAATGTTAAATTTATTGGAGATGCAGACAAAAGAATTAAAGAAGATTATTTAAGAATATTAAGATATCTAAGATTTTTCCTTAATTATTCAAAGCACTCACATAATTTGGAAATCATTAAAACATTAAAAGCAAATATTGGTGGAATTTCAAAATTGTCAAAAGATAGATTATTAGATGAGCTAAAAAAAATAATGAAAGTAGATACACTAGAAAAGTTATCAAGAGATAAATTAAGTTTAGATTTAGTTTTAATGATTTTTCCAGAATTGAAAAATTTAAAAATTTTTTCTAAATTAACTTCAATCAATAAAGATCTATTAAAAAAAAAAGATTTTATTGTTTTATTATCTTTAATAATTATTGACGAGACTGATAACACAGATTATTTTTTATATAGATTTAATATTTCTAAAAAAGACCAAAAAAGAATTAAAATTATTGATAATTTTTATAAAGAAAAAATTAACTCAAAAACATTCACAGCAAATAATTTAAATAAAGTTTTTTATTATTATGGCAAAGAAGCGACTATTGATATTTTAAACCATAGAATATTTAAATCAAAGAGAGTGGACAATTCTTTGAAAGAATTAATTGAGTATTATGAAAATAGTAAAGTTCTCGTATTGCCAGTAAGTGCAGATTCATTAATGAAAAAATATGAAATTCCAGAGGGCAAGCTACTTGGAGAAAAACTTAAGAAAATAGAGGAGGAGTGGATTAAAAATAATTTTAAGATTACAGATGAACAGGTTAATAATATTATTAATAATTAGATATACTTAACATCCTTAATTTCAAAATTTTTAGTTCCAGCAGGAGTTTTAATTTCAACAAGATCATTTTTGTTTTTCCCAATTAACCCTTTTCCAATGGGTGACATAAAATAAATTAATTTTTGTTTTAGATCAGCTTCATCTTTGCCAACAATTTTATAATTAATTTTCTCACCATTGTCTAAATTCTCTAAAAATACAGTTGAACCAAATATTACTTTACCGTCGTTATTTAATTTAGTAACGTCAATTACGTTTGCTCTGGCAATGATGTCATTTATTTCAGTTATTCTACCTTCACTATGAGATTGTTCTTCTTTCGCTGCATGATATTCAGCATTTTCTTTTAGGTCACCATGGGATCTAGCCTCTGCAATTGCAGCCACAATTTCTGGTCTTTTTTTTTCTTTTAAAAAAATTAACTCTTCTTTTAAATTATTTAATCCATTTAAAGTAATTGGTTCTTTTTCCATTTTATTTCCATTTTGCTATAGGTGGTAATGACATTAATATCCCCTCAACATTTCCACCTGTTTGTAATCCAAATTTTGTTCCTCTATCATATAATAAGTTAAATTCAGTATATCTACCCCGTTTAATATATTGCATTTCTTTATCTTTGATAGTCCATTTTTTTTTAATTTTTTTAGCTATAATTTTATTAAAAATTAATTGGAAAGTTACACCTACATCTCTTACAAATTTAAAATCTTTTTCAAAATTATTTTTTTTGTAATCAAAGAAAATACCTCCAATACCTCTTGATTCTTTTCTGTGAGGTAAATAAAAATATTCATCACACCACTTTCTATATTTTTCATAATAATTTTTATTGTGGCGATTACACATCTTTCTTAAAATTTTATGGAATTCTTTTTTTTCAACTTTATCTATTTTTGAAGGTGTTACATCCATCCCCCCTCCAAACCAATCTTGTGTAGTACATATATATCTTGTGTTAAAATGCATAGCAGGAATTAAGGGGTTTCTCATGTGCATAACAACTGAAATTCCTGATGCCCAAAATCTTGGATCTTTTTGAGCTCCAGGTATATTTTTTTGAAATTGTTTAGGGAACTTTCCATAAACTTTTGAAAAGTTTACACCAACTTTTTCAAAGATTTTTCCACCTTGAAGTATTCTGTATTCACCACCACCCTCATCTTTTTTGATATCTCTTTTCCAAGTTGTTGATTTAAACTGGGACTTGTTTTTTTCAAGTTTACAAATATCATCACAAAATGCATCTTGAAGAGTTTGAAACCAATTACTTGCTAAATCTTTTTTTATTTTTAGATTCATAACAAATTAACTTGTTTCAAGCTTTCAGCTAAAATAATAGCCACTGATGAAGCAATATTTAATGAACGTTTATTATTTTTCATTGGTATTTTTAATCGATTTTTGATTAATTTGTGTACACCCTCAGGAACTCCGGCGCTTTCTCTTCCAAATAAAATTGTGTCATTTTTTTCAAATTTAAATTTTGTATAAGATATAGATGCTTTAGTAGTCATCAATATAATTCTTTGACGTTCTTTAAATTTAAAGAAATCGACTGAACTTTTATAAAATTTAATATCTTTTTCATCCATATAATCCATTACTACCCTTTTAAATCTTTTATCACTCAATAAGAATCCACATGGCTCTATAATCTCTAATTTTGCCCCAAGACAAGCACAAGTCCTGATTATAGCTGCTGTATTTTGAGGAATATCTGGTTCAAATAATGCAATTTTGGGCCTAAGATCAGTTGAATTATGTGTCATTCTATCAGTAGTAAAATTGGTATTTTATATTATATGAAATCATATATTAAGTGGAAAAAATCAATATTAAGTATATTTAATTAAAGTTATCGATGTCTGAAAAAAAAACCAATAGAAGAGATTTCTTATTTACAGCAACTTATGCTGTTGGAGCAGTAGGAGTAGGTGCAACAATTTGGCCTATGATTGATCAGATGAATCCTGATGCTTCAGTTAAAGCTTTAGCTAGCACAGAAGTAGATGTCAGCACTGTAACTCCAGGAAAAACAATTACTGTTCTTTGGAGAGGTAAACCAGTTTTTATTAGAAGAAGAACACAAGAAGAAATAACAGAGGCAAAATCTGTAAAGTTGGAGGATTTAAAAGATCCTGAAAAAGATGAAGATCGAGCCAAAAATCCTGAGTGGCTAGTAATGCTTGGAGTCTGTACACATTTGGGCTGTGTTCCTCTAGATCAAAAGGGTGATTACAATGGTTGGTTTTGTCCATGTCATGGATCACATTATGATACGTCTGGAAGAATTAGAAAAGGCCCCGCCCCAACTAATATGGAAGTTCCAAAATATGAATTTGTTAATGTTAATACAATTAAAATCGGATAAAAAATAATGAGTGATCACGAATATACACCTAAATCTAAGTTTGGAAAATGGTTTAATGACAGACTACCATTACTATCTTTAGCAAGTCATCTTACAGATTATCCAACACCAAAAAATTTAAATTACTGGTGGACCTTTGGGGGAATACTTACTTTTTGTTTAATTACACAAATTGTAACTGGGTTAACACTAGCAATGCATTACATCGCTCATGCAGATATGGCATTCGAAAGTGTGGAGCATATTATGAGAGATGTCAATTATGGTTGGTTAATCAGATATATTCATGCAAATGGTGCATCAATGTTTTTTCTAGCAGTATATATTCATATTTTTAGATCATTATTTTACGGATCATATAAATCTCCAAGAGAAATCATTTGGATTATTGGAATAATTATTTACTTATTGATGATGGCGGCTGCTTTCATGGGTTATGTTTTACCATGGGGACAAATGAGTTTTTGGGGAGCTACTGTTATTACAAACTTGTTTAGTGCAATTCCTTTAGTAGGTGAAGGAATTGTGACTTGGTTGTGGGGCGGTTACTCAGTTGACAATCCAACTTTAACAAGATTTTTTACTCTTCATTACTTAATACCTTTTTTAATTTTAGGATTGGTAGTTTTACATATTTGGGCACTTCATGTACCTGGTAATAATAATCCAGTTGGAATTGATATTAAAAAACCTTCAAAAGATACAGTTCCATTTCATCCTTATATAGTTATTAAAGATGGTTTTGCATTATTAATGTTTATGATTGTTTTTGCTTTCTTTGTCTTCTATGCACCAAACATTTTAGGTCATGCAGATAATTATATAGAAGCCAACCCATTAGTTACGCCAGCGCACATAGTGCCAGAATGGTATCTATTACCTTTCTATGCAATTCTAAGATCAGTTCCTGATAAGTTGCTTGGAGTTATAGCTATGCTATCTGCGATTTTAATCTTAGCAGCCTTGCCATGGCTCGACACATCAAAAATAAGATCTGCGGTCTTTAGACCACTCTATAAGCAATTTTATTGGATATTAGTAGCTGACGTTTTAATTCTGGGCTATGTTGGAGCTATGCCAGCTGAAGGGCTATATTTATTGATTGCAAGAGTTGCAACAGCTTATTATTTCCTTCATTTTTTAGTAATTTTACCAGTGCTAGGGTTAAAGGAGAAAACCATACCATTACCATTAAGTATTACTGAACCAGTAATGGGAGGATCGCCTAATATTGCCATGGCCAAAAAAAAGGAAAGTAAAATAGAATAGTGAAAAACATTCTTAAACTAATTTCAATAATAATATTGTTTTGTGTAACCAGTGCTAATGTAATTTCTGCAGAAAAAGTTGAGTATTTAAAAACTGACTGGACCTTCAAAGGTCTATTTGGAAAGTTTGATAGAGCTTCACTCCAAAGAGGATATCAAGTCTATACAGAAGTGTGTGCAGCCTGCCATTCAATGAAATACTTAAGTTATAGAAATTTATCTGAAAAGGGTGGGCCAGAGTTTTCAGTAGCTCAAGCTAAAGCGATTGCTGCTTCATTTGAGGTAACAGATGGACCAAATGCCGATGGTGAAATGTTTGATCGACCAGGAAAACTTTCCGATAAATTTGTGAAGCCATATGAAAATGTTAAAGCAGCTGAGGCAGCTAACGGAGGTGCATATCCTCCTGATATGTCAGTATTAGTGAAAGCTAGAGGAGGTGGAGTAGATTATATTTATTCTTTGTTACAGGGTTATGAAGAAGCTCCAAGTGGAATGATTTTAGATGAAGGTGTTCACTATAATAAATATATGTATGGTAACAAAATTAAAATGTCGGCACCTCTCTCAGACGGAATTATTGAATATTCAGACGGAACGAATGCAAGTGTTGAACAAATGTCAAAAGATGTAACAACTTTTTTAATGTGGGCCGCAGAACCAAGCTTGGAAGCTAGACATCAAATGGGCTTTAAGGCTATATTTTATCTGATAATTTTAACAATACTTGTTTATTTCAGTATGAAGAGAATTTGGTCACGTGTTGAAACGGAAGTTTAAAACATCACCATCTTTAACAATATATTCTTTTCCTTCCAATCTCATTTTCCCATTTGTTTTTGAATTTACCCAACCGTCATTAGTGATAAAATCAGCATAAGAAACTGTTTCGGCTCTAATAAATCCTTTTTCAAAATCAGTATGAATTTCACCAGCAGCTTTTGGAGCAGTACAGTTTTTTTGAATAGTCCATGCTCTTGTTTCTTCTGGTCCTGAAGTAAAGTAAGTATCTAATTCAAGAATCTGATAACCTTTTTGAATAAGCATATCTAATCCTGTTTCCTTTAAACCAATCATTTTCATGTAATTTTTTTTTTCACTTGTATCTAATTCATTTATTTGATTTTCTATATCAGCAGAAACTATCAAGGTACTTTCTTGTCCAAATTTATTAATGAATGTTTTTGTATAATTATTACCATTTTGCACACTTTGTTCATCAACGTTACAAACAAATATCTTAGGCTTTAAAGACAATAAGCTACTTTGATTTAGTTTTTTTTTATCAAAATCATTTTTTAATACAGAAATATCTTTGTTATTATTGATACATTCTAAAGCTGCTTCAAGAACCTTCAATTGATCCTCATCAACATTCTTTTTATTATTTTTTTCTAATCTTTTTTGAATAGACTCAAGGTCTGCAAGCATCATTTCTGTTTCTATAATTTCAAGATCTCTCACAGGATCTACTGTTGGATTTACATTTTGAATATCATCAGAGTCAAAACACCTAATCATATGTATAATAGAATCTACCTCTCTAATATGAGAAAGAAATTTATTTCCTAAACCCTCTCCTTTCGACGCTCCTTTGACCAAACCTGCTATATCAACAAATGAAATAGTAGTATTAATAATTTTTTTTGATTTTGATACTTTAGCTAAATTTTCCAATCTATCGTCTGGCACTGGAACGATACCAATATTTGGATCAATTGTACAAAATGGAAAATTAGCAGCTTGCGCTTTACTCGAATTTGTTAAAGCATTAAATAAAGTAGACTTACCAACATTTGGCAATCCGACTATTCCACATTTAAAACTCATTATTTATTATTTACAGTACTAGAAAATAAATCTAATTTTTTTTCAACAAGAATTGAAATTGAGTCAGTTATATCTTTTGATATTTTTTCAATACCTATCGACTCATCTTCATCAAAGTTCTGCAAAACATAGTCTGCTACTTCTATATTATTTTTAGGTTTTCCAATTCCAATTCTTACCCTGGAATATTCTTTACCTATAAATTTATCAATAGATGCAATACCATTATGACCAGCACTTGATCCACCAAATTTTGCTTTTATTTTTCCAAACTCTACATCCAGGTCATCGTGAAAAACTACAACATTTTCTGCATCAATTTTAAAGTACTCAATTAGTTCTCTAATACAAATTCCTGAGTTATTCATAAAAGTCAAAGGTTTGATTGCATAAACTTTTTCATTACTGATATTTCCAGTTGTTAAAAGACCTTTAAATTTTGGTTTTTGTTTTGAGAGACTAAATTTTTTATTAATGGAATCTATAATCTTAAATCCAACATTATGTCGATTGTTTTCACTATCTGGTGTTGGATTGCCCAATCCTACAAATAAAAGCATAAATTAATGAAATTAAATTCTCAAATTTGATTGATTATTTTTTTTCTTCGGCAGATTTTTTTTCGGCAGGTTTTTTATCATCACCTTCTTTTTTATCACCTTTAGCTCCATCAGCCGCTGGTTTGTCTCCATCTGCTGCTGCAGCTGCTCCTTCAGCTCCCTCAGCACCTTCCTCACCCTCTGCTGCTTCAGCTTCAGCTGGTTTCTCTGGTTCTTTCATAACAGTTGGCGCTGCTAATGTTGCTATTACAAAGTCTCTACCTTGGATTGTGGGAGTTACTTCGGTGTCTAATTCTATAGATGAAATTTTAAAACTTTCTCCTATATCAACACCATCAAGATTTATAGTTAAACTCTCAGGTATTTTTTCACTTGGACATTTTAATTCAACTTTCCTTCTTACTATATTAAGAACTCCACCTCTTTTTAAACCTGGTGATTTTTCATGATTAATAAAATTCACAGGAACTTCAATTTTGATTTTAACTCCTGGAAGTACTCTTAAAAAATCAACATGACTTGGTTCATCACTAATTATATGATATTTTACCTCTCTAGGTAAAACGTTTTGGGGGTTTCCATTAACATTCAAAGTTATGATGTTTGATAAAAAATTTTCCTTCTCAATCAAGACTTTAAGTAATTTTTTTGAAATAGAGATTTTTTGATTTTGGTCTTTACCACCATAAATTATTGCTGGAACATTACCGTTTTTTCTTATAACGTTTAATTGTCCCTTGGTGGAATTGTCCCTAATGTTAGCTTCTAGTGAATTCATAAAACAGAGTTTTTTAACCCATGTTTACAAATAATCAAGGTAATTATTTGAATAAATCTGATACAGACGTTGAATTTGATATTCTTTTTATTGCCTCGCCCATAAGGCTGGAAATTGGTAAAACTTCTATGTTTTTAACATTCTTTGTTTTTTCACCATTATCAATTGTATCAGTAATTACTAAATTTTTGATTACAGAATTTTTTATTTTTTTTACTGCATCTCCACTTAAAACTCCATGGGTGATATAAACATAAACTTCTTTTGCTCCTCTTTCTTTCAAAGCTTTAGCAGCATTTACAATTGTGCCTCCTGAGTCAATTATATCGTCTACAATTATACATGTTTGACCCTTTACATCTCCTATAACATTCATAACTTTTGACTGACCAGGTTTTGGTCGTCTTTTATCAACAATAGCTAAGCCAACATCAAGAAGTTTACCAAGAGCTCTAGCTCTTTCAGTACCACCAACATCAGGTGCAACACAAACAATTTTTTTACTTTTTATTTTTTTACGAGCATGTCTAGCAAAGATTGGAGTTGCAAAAAGGTTGTCTACTGGAATATCAAAAAAACCCTGAATCTGTCCTGCATGTAAATCAACAGTTACAATTCTATCAGCTCCAGCTTTTGTAATTAAATTTGAAACCAGTTTAGCTGATATTGATGTTCTCGGAACTACTTTTCTATCTTGTCTCGCATATCCAAAATAAGGAATAACAGCGGTAATATTTTTTGCTGAAGATCTTTTGAGCGCGTCTATGCATAATAACAATTCCATTAAATTATCATTTGCAGGAGACGATACTGATTGAATAATAAAAATACTATTTCCTCTGATATTTTCATTTATTTCAACATAGATTTCTCCATCAGCAAATTTTCTGATACTTGAATTTACAAGTTTCGATTTTAAATATTTAGCAATATTTTTACTTAGAACTTTGTTGCTATTTCCAGTTAATAATTTCATTGAAAAAGTTTAATTAATCATAATTATTGAAATATTTCTACCATAATCATCATGTTTTAATCTTAAAGATTGCCTTGCGCTAAAAAAATTATTTTTTCTAATAAAAGTATCAATATTTATTGTGTCTATATTTGTAATTTTGTTTAATTTAAGTTGATATTTAACAAAATTGGGCAAATCAAAATAAATTATATCTTTTTTCTTTTTGAAAAAAAATTTGTTATTTTTATCTTTTTTAATGAATTTCTTTTGAAAATCTTCTTTGACATTATAATTAGCTTGGGAAATGCATGGTCCAATTGCAGCTATAATATTATTTTTTTTACATCCTTTTTTAATCATAAAGTTAATTACTTTTTTAATGATTCCTTTAAAAGCTCCTTTCCACCCTGCATGTATGGCAGCAATCATATTTTTCTTACTCTCATAAAGTAAAATTGGAACACAATCTGCAGTTAGAATTGCTATAGGGATTTTTTTTTGGTTTGTTATTATAGCATCAGCTTTTATTTTCTTTTTAAGAAAATTATAATTTTTATTTATAAAAACAAATTTATTACTATGAATTTGGTGAAGTAAAAAAATATTTTTTATGTCTTTGCCAATTTTATTTTTTACAATTTTTAAGTTTTTTTTAACATTGCTAACTTTATCATTTGAACCTAGCCCACAATTTAAACTTCTATAAGCGCCGCTTGATTTACCACCATTTCTATTAAAAAAACCATGAATAATTTTTTTTTGCTTTAGTAATTTTTTAGAGGTAATCAATTTTAAAATCCTAATTTAAATTTATTTTTTTGGTTTTTAATCAACATAAACTTAAATAAGTTACCCATTTGTTTTTCGTCAATAAGCCTTTTGAGTCGATAGTAAATATCAGCTTTTTTTAAAAAATTTTGATCTTTAGAGATTATTTCAGCTCTTTGTTTAATTCCCATTTTAATTAAAAATTTTTTTTGTGTTGTTAAGTTATTTTCTAAACCGCCCATCTGCTTTGTAAATTTTTTAAAAAAATTAAAATTTATATTATGAGTAATATCAACATTACCAATATTCTCTAAAATATTGGCAAATTTATGATTTGAAATTGCTTGTAAAGTATTTTTCATTTTTCCATTAGTATATCCATAATCAATTAGTAATAACCCACCAGAACTCCTCTTTATTATTTTACAAATATCTTTTAAATAATTAAGTCCTTGTTCAGAATACTCAACAAAATTTTGATTTTGGGATATTTTAAAGTTAATTTTTCTTTCAACTTTTTTAATATCAATTTTTTTTTCAAAGAAAAAAGCTTTATTTTTGTCCTCGAAATTTACAAATTTTTCAAACCATAAATTATTTTTTTTTCTAAATTGCTTTATTGAGATCGCATCAAAAAATTCATTTGCAATAAATATATTGGGGATTTTTTTTAATTCATTGATTTTGGAAATCCAAATTATTTTTGTTTTGATTAATTTTTTTTTTTGAATTTTTATTAATGATGGACTTTTTTCATGAATAATAAGATTACATGATTTTAAAAAAAGAGGAAAATTTTGAAAACTTTCAATTAGAACTTTCATCATCTCACCATTGCCCGCCCCAAGTTCTATTAAATTAAATTTTCTTGGAGCACCTAAACTTTGCCAAAAACTTACAATCCAAATAGCTATCATTTCAGAAAAAAGTCTTGAAATATTTGGTGCTGTTATAAAATCACCATCTTTACCGAAAGAGTTTTTTTTTATGTAATATCCATTTTTTTTATCATACAAAGACAAGTCTATATATTTATCTAAACTAAGATTATGACTCTTTTTTAATTTCATATTTGGTTATAATTATATAAATCCCAATTAATAGGAATATAAAACTTATTATTTGCCCCATTGTTAATTCAAAAAATAAATAACCCAACTGATCGTCTGGAACTCTAAAAAATTCTGAAATAAATCTAAAAATTGAATAAAAAATTAAAAATAAACCAGAAATAAATCCTGGATTTTTTGTAAAACTTTTATTTCTAAAATATAATAAAACTAGAAATAAAATTAGTCCCTCTAGAATTGCTTCATATAATTGTGAAGGATGACGATTTAAATTGTCCACATTTATAAATTTAACTGCCCATGGTACATTAGTTACTGTTCCATACAGTTCAGAATTTATAAAATTTGCGATTCTTCCAAAAAAAATTCCTATGGGCGCAACTAGAGCAACAATGTCTAGATAAGAAAAAGGATTATGGTTATTTTTTTTTGCAAACAAAATACTAATTGCTATAACTCCAATCAGACCACCATGAAATGACATACCACCTTCCCAAATCTTAAAAATATCAATTATGTTATTAGCGTAAAAAGCAAAGTTATAAAAAATAATATAACCCAATCTACCCCCAATAATAATACCAAGAATTAAATATGTTATGTAGTCATCAAATTTCTCTTTTAATCTAATATCAGATATAAAAATTTTCTTGCTTAAAAACCAACCAAGCATTATCCCTATTATATATGCTAAGGAATACCATCTTATTTCCAACGATAATATTTGGATAGCTACTGGGTCAAAATTATTAATGAACATTTTAAATTATAATTATAAGTTATAATTATAATAAGTTATTATATAAATATATGAAAAATTCAAAATTTGTTATTGATAAGATTGCTAAATTAATTGAACAGGGATTGGTTTCATCAAAAGACCTTTCATCAGAGTTAGTATCTATTTTAAAGTCTAAAAGGGATGAAATAGTTTTTAGAATGAAATTAACAGGAAAAGATGAATTTGATGTTTTATCGAAAAGAGTTGAAAATTTAGAGTTTGAAATAAAAAAACTTCGTAAAAAAAAAGTTACACGGGTAAGAAAATCTTGACGCTTAAGCCATTTAAAGAAGACTTTTCTAAATTAATATTTCCACCGTGTGATCTAATAATATCAGATGCTATAGATAAGCCCAAGCCAACACTAGACTTAGAATCCGCTCTACCTTTGTCAATTTTATAAAATGGTTTGAACACATTGTCGTATTCTTTTTCTGGAATTCCAGGTCCATTATCTTCAATTTTTATAAATAAATTATTATTATTTTTACTAAGCTCAATATTAACTTTATCGCCATATTTAATAGCATTATCAATTAAGTTATTGATGCATCTTTTGATTAAATTTTTCCTACCTGCTATAAAAACACTTGATAAGAGTTTAGTTGAAATATTACTATTATTATACTTTTCTACTATATTAGTTATAAGTTCACTTAAGTTAAATTTTTCATCCTTTTCTAAATAAGTTGAGCTTGTAAACTGAAGATATTCATTCAGCATTTTTTCCATTTCATTAATATCTTCGGTTAATTTATTTGCTAAATCTTTATCTTTGATGAAAGCAATTTGAAGTTTCATCCTTGTTAATGGTGTTCTTAAATCATGACTAATTCCTGATAACATTTCTGATCTTTGATTAAGATGTCTAACAATCCTTTTTCGCATTTTATCAAATTCATAACCTGCCTGTCTTATTTCTGCTGCACCTGATGGTTTAAATTCTTCTATTTCTTCACCTTTACCAAATTTTTCAGCTACCCTTGCCAGATTAGTAATAGGTCTTGTTTGATTTTTTAAAAATATTAATGAAATTAAAACCATAATTAATGCTGGAACAGTAATCCATAAAGCAAATATTCTAGCCGAGGAACTTGTGACTCTATCTTTAGGAACTAAGAATTTAAAATACCCTAATTGATATTTGATTCTTATATCAATTAACTCTTTATAAGCAGTTGAGTCAAACCAATATTCCCCTGACCCAAATCTAGATTTTAATTCTCTTCTAAGAGTTCTATCAATTGGACTGAACCATCTCTCTACATATTCATAATTAAAATTATCATCTTCAACATAATCAATATTTAAATCTTGATAGACAGAAAATAGATTTGTGATTTCTTCTTTGTCATATATTTCGTCGTTATAAACTTGTATAAAAGTATTAATTTCGTTTGCAAGAGCTCTTGTCATACCTTTATTTGTTTTAATCCATAAACTATCAAAAAAGACAAATGTAATAATTAATTGTAAAACAATTACTGGAACTGCAACTATTAATAGTGCTCGGTAAAATAATCTTTTAGGAAGAATGCTTTTAAAAATTTTACTTAATCCATAAGACATATCCAGTACCTCTTATAGTTTGTAAAAATTTAGGACTTTTTGGGTCAATTTCAATTTTTTTTCTTAGTCGAGTTATAATTACATCTATTGATCGTTCTTTATCTAAATTTATTAAATTACCAATATTTTCTCTTGTAAAAGTCTTACCTGGATTATTTATCATTTTTTCTAAAATTATTTTTTCAGTATTATTTATTTTAAATACATCACTATTTTTTATAATTAATAATTTATTTAAATCAATTTTTACATTTTCAAATTCAATAACTCTTTTTTGATTAGTTTTTTTTGTTTTATCTAATATATTTTGAATTCTTAAAATAAGTTCTTTGGGTTCAAAAGGTTTTGGTAAATAATCATCAGCACCAATTTCTAATCCCTCGACTCTTTCACTAGCCTCACCTTTAGCAGTTAATAAGATGATAGGTGTTTCAAGTTTTTTTTTATGTTCTTGAATAAATTCTAAACCATTTTTACCTGGCATCATTATATCCAAAATTATTAAATCGAATTTAATTACTTTTATTTTATCTGTTGCATCTTCTGCACTACTTGCAGTAGTGACAAGATAGTTATTTTCATTTAAATATTTTTTTACAAGTGATCTTATTCCATCATCATCGTCAACTACCAAAATATGAGTATTATAATTATCCATTAATAATTTTATTTAAGACATTATCAAAATTTATCACCTCTTCTGAACTTGAATTAAGTAATGCGTTGTAAATTCTTTTTTTCTGAGTATCAAAGATTTCATTGAATATTTTTTTTCCTTTTTCATTTAAAAAAACATGCTTAACCCTTGTATCTTGATCGTTTTTTTTGAATATTATTAGTTCTAATTTAATTAAATCTTTTAGAACTCTGTTCAAACTTTGCTTTGTAACTTTTAATTTAAATAGTAATTTAGAAATAGAAATTCCCTTATACATTGATAACAAATGGATTACCTTATGGTGAGCCAATCCTAATGAATGTTTATCTAGAACTTTTTTGGAGTCAGAAAATGTTTCACGGTAGCTTATGAATAGTTTTTCAATCAAATCTTTTAATTGATCATCTTTTAGATATAAAAGTTCTTTCATTATAGGTAAGTTATATTGACATATTATAAATACAAAGATATTTTTCATTAATAATTTTATATTTCATAACATGATACCCTACGATAATAGATCAGGTAAAATATGGTACAATGGCGAATTAGTTGATTGGTCAGATGTCAAATTTCATGTATTAAGTCATGGACTTCATTATGCAAGTTGTGTATTTGAGGGTGAACGAGTTTATGATGGATCAATATTTAAGTTGGAAGAGCATACCTCAAGATTATTTTATTCCGCAAAAAGAATGGGTTTTGAAATTCCTTATAGTGAGGAAGAAATTAATATTGCATCTAATAAAATAATTACCACCCAAAAAGTAGAGAATGGATATGTAAGGCCAGTTGTTTGGAGAGGTAGTGAGATGATGGCAATCTCTGCCCAAAAAACTAAAATTCATGTTGCTATAGCTACTTGGGAGTGGGGGTCATACTTTGATCCCAAACTTAAAGTAGAAGGTATTAAATTGAATATTTCTAACTGGAGAAGACCCGCTCCCAACACAATCCCCTGGGATACAAAGGCATCCGGGCTTTATATGATTTGTACTCTCTCAAAACATGAAGCAGAAAAACAAGGCTTTACCGACTCTCTCATGCTTGATCATGAAGGAAATGTTGCTGAGGCAACAGGAGCAAATATTTTTTTCAAAGATAAAAATGGGGAATTGCACACCCCAATTCCAGACTCTTTTCTCGATGGAATTACAAGACGAACAGTTATTGGAATTGCAAAATCAAAAAATATTAAGGTTCATGAAAGAAAAATAAAACCTGAAGAGTTAAAAAGTTTTGAAGGTTGTTTTTTAACTGGAACTGCAGCAGAAGTTACACCTGTGTCTTGTATTGCTGACAATAAATTTAAAGTATGTGAAATGATAATTGATTTGAATGAAAGTTATCAGATATTAGTTAAAAAGAAAAAAGCTGCTTAATCCTTGTTATCCTCAGAAATAGCATGATCGATACCTTTTCTCATATATTCATAACCAGTAAAAAGTGTTAATGCTGCGGAAAGCCATAAAAGAATAATTCCTATTGTTTGGGCATTATAATCCTGAAAATTTATTATTTTATTTCCTGTCTCTCCAGAAAGTAAAAGAGCAATAGACAACATTTGAAATACAGTTTTTAATTTAGCAAGATTTGATACAGGCAAGTTGATTTTTCCTTTTGCTAAAAACTCTCTTAATCCAGAAATTAAAATTTCTCTTGTTAAAATAATTATTGCTGCAATTACTTCATAATGACGAATAGTGCCATCCATAACTAATAATATAAGAGCTGTAGCTATAATAATTTTATCAGCAATAGGATCTAACAATTCTCCAAGCTTCGATTCTTCTCCAAGTAATCTTGCTAACATTCCATCCAAAAAATCGGTAAATGAAGCAATAATAAATAAAATTAAAGCAGTAAGATCTCCATAAAAACCAGGTAAATAAAAAGCTAATACAAAAAATGGAACAATTAAAATTCGACCTATAGTTAATATATTTGGTATTTTTTTAAGCATGTAAATTTTTATTCGTGAAAGAAGTTATATATCTTTTTTGCAACTTTTGCCTCAACACCTTCAACAGATTTTATTTCATCAAGACTAGCAGACTCTACTGCTCTAGCTGAACCAAAATGGTTTAATAGAGCTCTTTTTCTGATTGCTCCAATACCATTTATTTGATCAAGTAATGACTTTTTAATACCCTTGGCTCTCTTGGCCCTGTGAGAAGTTATCGCAAATCTATGGGCCTCATCTCTTAGGCGTTGCATAAAAAATAGAGTAGGGTCATTTTTTTCAAATTTGAATGATTTTCCATTATAATAGAATGTTTCATTACCACTATTTCTCATTTTACCTTTTGCAATCGCAATCATAGGTAAGTCATGTAGCCCAAACTCGTTTAATACCTCTTTTGCCGAGGAGTATTGACCTTTTCCACCATCAATGAGTATTAAATCTGGCAAGGTTAAATAGTTTCCTTTTTCAAGCATAGCTCTTTTAAATCTCCTAGTTAAAACTTCTTTTAACATCGCAAAATCATCTTGCTCAGAACCTTTAGTTTTTATATCGAATTTACGGTATCTTTTTTTTATAAAACCTTCATTACTAAACGTTATCATTGCGCCAATACTATTTGTCCCTTGAATATGACTATTATCGTATACTTCAACTAAATTTATTGTGTTTTTTAGATCAAATTTTTTAGCAACATCTTCAAATAAATTTTTATTATTATTTGTCTCATAAAGCTTTCTATTTAAAGATTCTTTGGCATTTTTTTCAGCCATAGCAATGACTTTTGCTTTAGTTCCTTTTTTTGCTGTATTAATTGAAATAGTATTATTTTCTTTTTTACTTAAGGTTTCTTCTATTAACTTTTTATCAATAATTTCAGTATTAATTATTATTAGTTTTGGAACACTTTTGTTTTCGTAGAACTGCATTAAAAAAGAAGACATAATTTCAGAAATATCTTGATCTGGATCATGTTTTGGAAAATAAGCTTGATTACCCCAGTTTTGTTTAGATCTATAAAAAAATACTTGGACACATGTTTTACCTGACTCCTTGTAAGCTGCAATTACGTCTGCATCAACAAGGTTAGCTTCATTAATTCTTTGTGATGATTGGATTATATTTAAAGATTTAATTCTATCTCTAAAGATAGATGCTTTTTCATAATCAAGTAGTTCACTTGCTGCCTCCATTTCTTTTGAAAGATTTTTTTGAATATCTCTAGATTTACCTGATACAAATTGAATTGCCTGATCTACAGATTTTTTGTAATCTGTTTTATCAATATACCCAACACAAGGACCAGAACATCTTTTTATCTGATAAAGAATACAAGGCCTTTTTCTATTTTTGAAAGTTCCATCATCGCAAACTCTTAATTGAAATATTTTTTGAAGCATTTTAATAGTCCAATTTGCTGTTCCTGCAGATGCAAATGGACCAAAATAAAATCCTTCCTTATCTTTTTTACCTCTATGTTTCATAACTCTAGGCCATTGGTCTTTTTCTCCAATAAATACGAAGGGAAAAGATTTATCATCTTTAAGTAAAATATTGAACTTTGGCTTATGTTTTTTAATTAAGTTTGCTTCTAAAAGTAGAGCTTCACTTTCATTGGCAGTAGTAGTTATCTCTAATTTAAAAGTTTGAGATAGCATTCTCTCTGTTCTAATAATGTGATTTTTTTCAGAAACATAACTTTTTAGTCTATTAGGAAGGTTTTTCGCTTTACCTACATAAAGAATATCATCTTTATGATTAAGCATTCTATATACACCAGGACTTTTAGGAATTAACGGTAGTTCTTTTTTAATTACTTCTTTTCCAAGTTCAGAACTTTTCATGACTTCTTTTTTTGGTAATTTGGATACCAACAGATGAACATTCTTTTAAAATTTCTAATTTCTCAATTTTCAGCATTATCTTACCTATTCTTTTATCTTTGAATAGTTCGTTAAAAACAGCTTCAGCTAAAGTTTCTAGGAAATTATAATGTTTTTTTTTTACAAGTTTAGTAATTAGTTTTACAACAGTGCCATAATTAACAATAGATTTAATATCCTTGTCATTAGTTGGTTTTTTATCTTCATAGTCAATCTCAAGGCTAAATTTTACTTTTTGGACTTTCTCTTTTTCAAAATCATAGTATCCAAGTTTTAGATTTAATATTAAATCCTTGATGAGAATTTTTTTCTCATAGTTAAATAAACTCCTATTATTGTCAATCTTTACAACTTTCAAATTACCTTTTTTCATTCTTTTCCTAATACATCTGGCGTTTGCCAATTTAAATTTTGCCCACTATCTATTGC
>JACWCY010000019.1 GCA_014654455.1 Pelagibacterales bacterium SAG-MED01 | reverse complement strand
AGCCTCCGGGTTTTCACTTATTTTTTTTACTGGAACGGCAACTCCAGGAGAGTATGCTAGAGCAAGATCTCTCTTGGTTATCATACTCTTTGATGCGTTGATCTCTATCTTCCCAGGTTTTTTATAGCTGTGAAATTCTAAAGCTTCTTTGTCAGTGTAATGATCAATTTTTGTTTTTTTCATTTATGTTAATTAGGTGTACAAATGGGGTAAAATTAAGACTAATATGATTTATGAATTTAGTTAAGTCAACAGGGACTTTTGGATTTTATACAATAATCAGTAGATTACTTGGTTATTTGAGAGACGTTTTAATTGCAATTTTTCTTGGCACAGGTTTTCTTGCAGATGCATTCTTTGTAGCCTTCAGAATACCAAATACTTTTAGAAGATTATTTGCTGAAGGTACTTTTAATGCAGCTTTTGTTCCTAGTTACACTTCAGAAATAGCAAAAAATAAATCAAGATCAAATAAATTTGCTAATGAAATTTTTAATTTATTATTTTTAGTTTTATTATTCTTAATTTTAATTATTGAAATTTTTATGCCAGTTTTCGTTAGTTTAATTGCGCCTGGATTTGTTGAAGATAACGAAAAAATTAAACTCGCAACTAACTTAACAAGAATAACTTTTCCATTCTTGATGTTTGTAAGTCTATCTTCTTTTTTTGGAGGGGTATTAAATTCTTACAATAAATTTGCAGCTGCTTCAGCAGCACCAATTATTTTAAATTTAGTTTTGATAGTAATTCTTTTTTTTGGGAAGTATTTAAATGATGATTTAATTTATTATCTTGCTTATGGAGTATCATTGGCAGGTTTTTTACAACTGTTATTTTTATATAGTTTTGCACGAAAATATTATTTTGTTAGATTTGATTTTAAAATAAAAGCTAATAATAAAGTAAAACATTTTTTTAAAAAACTTTTACCAAGTATTTTCTCATCAGGCGTTACACAAATAAATATATTAGTTGGCACTATCATAGCATCATTTCAAGCAAGTGCGGTTTCTTATTTGTATTATGCTGACAGAATTTATCAAATTAATTTAGCAATCGCAGGAATTGCTATAGGTGTAGTTGTTTTGCCTCAACTTTCAAAACATGTTTATTTAAAAAAAAAGAATAAAATTTTACAAATTCAAAATAAAGCATTGGAATTAAGTATGTTTTTAAGTTTACCAGCATCTGTTGCGCTATTCATTGCATCAGAAGAAATTATATCTGCATTATTTGGATATGGCTCATTTAGCCCAGAGGCAGTTTCTAACTCTGCAAAAGCACTTTATTATTTTAGTTTAGGTTTGCCAGCATTTGCACTTATTAAAGTCTTTTCAACTTTTTTTTTCGCAAATCATGATACCAAAACTCCATTTTATATTTCTTTAGTTTCTGTAATGCTAAATATTTTCATCAGTATTTACTATTTTAAAAATATTGGTTTTATAATTATCCCCATAGCCACAACAATTTCTTCTTGGTTTAATTCAATAATTTTATTTATTTATTTAAAAAATAAAAATCTATTTGAATTTAATAAAATATTTATATTAAGATTTATTAAAATAATATTTGCATCGATTATAATGGGGATTTTTTTTAAATACCTAATTTCAATTTTTGAAAATCAATTAAGTTATGATTATTATTTAAAATCATTTTATTTAATATTATCTGTATTTTTAGGTCTTGTATTTTATTTTGCACTTTCATTGTTTATCAAAGCTTTCAAATATGAAGATATTAAACTAAAGTATTAATTAATGAAAAAAAAAGTTTTTTCAGGCGTTCAGCCTACTGGGAATCTTCATTTGGGAAATTACTTAGGAGCAATAAAAAATTTTGTTGAATTAAATAATGATAATGAAAATAATTGTGTTTTTTGTGTTGTTGATTTACATGCAATAACTGTAAACCAAGATCCAAAAGAATTAAAAAAAAATATCCGTGAAACAGTTGCAACTTTTATCGCAAGTGGCATTAATCCAAAAAAAAGTATTATTTTTAATCAATCTCAAATAAGTGCTCACGCAGAGGCC
>JACWCY010000018.1 GCA_014654455.1 Pelagibacterales bacterium SAG-MED01 | reverse complement strand
TCTGCCTCATAAATATTACTAGAAAAATTTTTATCAAAACTAAAAATTTTATTTTTTATATTATTTTTTGAGTAGAAATCTCTTAAAAAAGAAATATTTTTTTCACTTGTTTGTTGAATTATCTTAATTGGAATTTTTTTAGATACATTAATAAGTTTATCTTTTAAATTTTTATCAAAAATATTAGCTCCTTGGCTTCCTCCTACAATCAATAAGGTAAATTCTTTTTTAGTCTTATCAATTAAGTTTAATTTATAAATATTTTTTTGTACTAAGGGTTTTATAACAACTTTTTTATCCTCAAAAATTTCAGGAAAATTTTTGATCTTTTCATTATAACAAAAAATTTTTTTACATGAATTTAAAAAATATTTGTTTGCTCGACCCAAAATTTGGTTAGGTTCTATCAAATATATATTCAATTTTAAAAATTTAGCCGCCAAAATTACAGGTAAAGACATATATCCACCTGTAGAAACAACTTTTTCAATTTTTTTATTTTTTAATAAAAAAAGTGATTTAAGTGTTAAATATAAAATTGTTATAAAGTTAAAAGGTAAAAAAAGAATATTATTAAGTTTTGGTGTGTCAATAATTTCATAACGATATAAAGATTTGTCCAAAAATTTTAAACCTCTTTTATCTGTAGATATAAATACATTTTTTTCATTTAATAAATGTTCATAAAGTATTGTTGCAGGAACTACATGGCCACCAGAGCCACCAGTGGTGATTAAAAAAAAATTTTTTTTCATTTTAACTAATTTTTCTTTTTGTTAAATTTAAAATAATTCCTGATAATATCGAGATGCTTATTATTGAAGAACCCCCATAACTTATAAATGGCAGTGTCATACCAGTTGTTGGAAATAATCTTATGTTAACTCCAATATGGATCATTGCTTGAACTAAAATAAGACTTATACATCCTACTAAAACTAAATTTGTCCTTTCATCGTTTTCTAAATAAACTTTTTTAAAAACAGAATAAATAAATATTAAAAACATCAATAAGATTAAAATTATGGCAATTACGCCAAACTCTTCAGAAATTACAGAAATAATATAATCTGTATGCGCTTCTGGTACTCTATTTTTTAAGGTTCCCTCTCCTATCCCTTTGCCAAAATATCCACCACTAGTAATGGAATCGATTGCTTTTTCTGATTGCGCATTATGTGTGCCTGTTTCAGTATTAAAAAATGAAAGTATTCTATTTTTTATATATAAAAACTTTGGTACAAAATTAATTGAAAAATAAAGCACTAAAAACAAAATTAAAGAAGACGTTATTAAAAAGATAATGTTTATTCCAGATATAAAAATTAAAACTGACCAACTAAAAAAAATTAACAAAGTCTGCCCTATATCTGGTTGTGCAGCTAATAATAAAGCAATTATTAAAGTTATTAAAAAAGACAACAAATATTTAAAATAGATATTTGAGTATTTTTCACTACTTAAAATTAAACTAATTAAAATAATCAAAAATGGTTTAACTAATTCTATTGGTTGAAATCTTGGTAGGAAATATAAATCTATCCATCTTTGAGCGTTATTTACCTCAACACCTATAAGAGGAACTAAGAATAAAGAAATTAATGAAAAAAGAAAAATTGCTGGAGAAATTTTAAATAATTTTTCTTTATCGATAGAAGAAAAAATAAAAATTATTATAAATCCTAAAAAAACAAAGGATAAGTGTTTAAAGAAAAATGCATAATCATTTGTATCTAATTTATCTGAAACCAACAATGATGTTGATACTAATGAAAAAAATAAACCTGTAGAGAATAATATAATAATTAATGAAAATATGAATTTATCAATATTTTTCCACCATTCATAATATAAACTATTTATAGATATTTTGTTTTTCATTAAAATATTTTTTGACCAATCTATTAAAATACAAACCTCTATCTTCGAAATTCTTAAAGCTATCAAATGATGCTGCACATGGGCTAAATAAGATAGTACAGTGAATTAACTTTTTTCTTTTGATGATCATTAAAACTTTTTTTAAAGCATCTTTTAAATTATAAAAATTTTCATATTTTATTTTGTTTTTTAACTCATTATTAAAAAATTTATTATCTTTTCCATACACAAAAGCTTTAATTTTACTAAAATATTCTTTTGACAAATTAAATTTATCTCCTTTTTTATGAATACCTCCTAATAACCAATAGATATTAGGGTTTACTTTTAAAACACCTAAGGTTGAAGAGAAACTTGTTGATTTTGAGTCATTAATAATTGTTAATTTATTTTTTTTAAAAATAATCTGTTGACGGTATCTTAATCCTTTAAAATTTTTAACTGCTTTAATTAATAAATTACTTTTTAAATTTAATTTTTTTGATATTTCTAAAACAAAAGATAAATTTTCTTTATTCGTTTCAGTTAAAAAATAATTATTTTTGATCTTTTTTAAAAATTTATCAATTTTTTTAGTATCAACTTTAATTATTTTACTATTTAGTTTAATTTCT
>JACWCY010000017.1 GCA_014654455.1 Pelagibacterales bacterium SAG-MED01 | reverse complement strand
TTTGGTGCAGATTTTTTTGCTGATGAATAACTGATTAAAAAGAAAGTAAATATAATTATTAAACTGCAAATTTTTTTTTTCATTAAAATGTTGTTCCTAGATTAAATCTAAAAGTTTCAGTTTTATCACTTGATTTTTTTGTCATAGGTTGAGTTAAAGAAAAACTTAATGGACCAATTGGTGTTATCCAATCTAGACCTATTCCTGTAGAACTACGAATAACATTTGAATCATCAATTGAGCTATCATAATCAACCCCCCAAACATTACCTAAATCAATAAAATAAGAAAAATCAATATTTTCTACTGTATTCAAAATTCCAGGTAGGTTTGTTGAAAAATTCATTGCAGTTACGTAATTTCCACCAACGAAATCGGAATTGTCTACTGGGCCAACTTTACCTTTTTCAAACCCTCTTAAACGATTGTATGGCATTTGAGCTCTCTTAGAAATTCTAACATCAGAATTATCCATTGAGTTAATAGCTTCAAAATAGATACTCGCTTTACCAATCATTTCAGATGCTTTGTTAAGTGTCTTGTATTGTGTAAATACAAATGTATTAGATATTTCATTGTTTCCTGAAACTATTGGCAATTCTTGAAAGAAAGATGTTTTATTACCAGATGATGGTCTAAAAGAAGAATTTCTTAAATCATAATCTAATCCATAATTAAAATAAAAATCTTCATAAGTTCCTTCCTGTTTTTTTAAACTATTAGATGCTGATGAATTAGTCTTTAAATCTTCAACAGAAATATCAATCTCTGGGCTAAAAAATAGATTTTCATATTGTTCAAATTTTGTACCTAATGCAAATCCAGCATTAGAAACTTTATATCCAAAATCTGATAAATTATCAGTAGTAGTAGATTTTACCGATGTAAATAAAGTATTATCTGTATAATTAAAGTTTGGCTTAGAATATACAAATTGGCCTTTAACAGCACTTTCTGAAATTTCTAAATTAGTTGCTAGATTAATACCTTTTCCTAAAAAATTCTTTTCGACAACACCACCTCCAATTGTAGAACCACCTGTTCCAACACCAGCAGCTAATGAAATTTCTCCAGTTGGCTTTTCTTCCACTGTAAGATCAATGATTTTTAAATTTGGGTCTGATCCATCTTTAATTTTAGATTTTACACTTTTAAAAATTCCTAATGATCTAATATTATCAATTGATTTATTATATAATAATTCATTAAGTGGGTCTCCTTCATCAACTATTAATCTATTTCTTATTACTTCTTCTATAGTTTGAAAATTACCAAGTATATTTACCCTCTCTACATAAAATTTATCAGAATCAATGACTTTAAATTCAAAATTAATCTTATTTTTATCTTGAATGCTTTCTTTAACTTCAGCATCTATAAAATCATACAACCTAGATGAGGCTATTTTATCAATTTCTTCTAATATTAAATTTATACTATCCAAGGAGTATCTTTCATCTTTTAATTTTTCAAAGATTTTATCTACTTTTGTAAAATCTGATTTATTATAATCATCAGGAATAGATAATTTGAAGTCATTAAAAAAATATTTTTCACCAGCATCAATATTAAAAGTTAATTTAAAAGAACCTTCATCACTTAGTTCAGCGAATGAATTTATAATATTTACTTTGTAATATCCAAGATTTCTATAATAATTTTCTAGCAATCTTTTATCAAGATTTATTAGCGATTGGTTTAGATAAACTTTATTAGAAACAAATTTCCAAAATTTATGTTCTTCAGAAGCTATGACTTCAATTAATTTTCTATCTTTTATTTTTTTATCACCAATAAATAAAATTTGTTTAATTCTAGCTTTATTTCCACGATCAATATTATATTTTATTCTTATTGAATTTAAGTCATCATTTTTAATAAAAGATGAGGTAACTTCAGCAAAGTAAAACCCATTTGTTTTTAAAATATTTTTAATTAGATCAATATCTTTTTTTAACAAATCTTCTGTAAAAGACATTCGATTTTTTAATTTTATATTATCTAAAATATCTGCTGTAAAAGTTTTACTTTTAATACCAACAATCTCTATATCTTCAATTATTGGGTTTTCAACAAGTTTAACATTTAGTATTCCATTGTTAATTGATATTTGAATGTCTTTAAAAAAATTTGACTCATAAAGTTTTTTTAGTGAATTGTTAAGATCGGTAGTTTCAAAATTTTGCCCAATAGACAATTCTCCGAGTACTAAAACTGTTTCGTCTGAAATTCTTTTATTTCCAGAGACATCAACATCTTTTATTACTTCTGCAAAAGCATTATTAAAAAATAAGAACAGAAATATATGTAATATAATTTTACTCATAAAGTAGTGTTTTATATACTGAAAGACTTCATTTTAAAACTTACATAATCCCTTAAACGATAAATATCTTCAACAGTTTTGGGCTTTATTTTCTTAAATTTTCTGAATTCTCTCAAATTTGAAAGTTTATGTATTAAATTAATAAGTTTTTGAAATGAAATTTTTTTTTCCAAAAATCTATAAACTAAGAAATCATTAACTGTAATTAATATTGTTTCAAATAAAGAGTTATTTTTTGGTAGTATTTTAATTAAATTTACTAGAGGAAATTTATTAATATCA
>JACWCY010000016.1 GCA_014654455.1 Pelagibacterales bacterium SAG-MED01 | reverse complement strand
AGGAATGGGTGGAGGAACTGGAACTGGAGCTGCACACGTAATTGCTCGAGCTGCAAAAGAATTGAATATATTAACAGTTGGAGTTGTAACGCTTCCTTTTTTATATGAAGGACCGTCAAGAATGAGAAGAGCCCACATTGGTCTTGAGGAGTTAAGAAAACATGTTGATACAATTATTGTAATTCCAAATCAAAATTTGTTTAAAATTGCAAATGAACAGACTACTTTTGAAGAGTCATTTAATCTTTCTAATAATGTTTTAATGCATGGAGTACAAAGTGTAACAGATTTAATGGTAAGACCTGGAATAATTAATCTAGACTTTGCTGATGTAGAAACTGTAATGGCTTCGATGGGTAAAGCAATGATGGGTACAGGTGAGGCAGAAGGAGAAGGGAGAGCAATGCAAGCAACAGAAATGGCTATTAGTAATCCTTTAATCGATGACTATACCTTAAAAGGTGCAAAGGGACTATTAGTAAATATTACTGGAGGCAAAGATCTGAAATTATTTGAGGTTGATGAAGTAGTAAATAAAATAAGATCAGAAGTCGAAGCTGATGCCGAAGTAATTATAGGAGCTATAACCGACTCATCCCTTGAGGGTAAAATTAGAGTTTCAATAGTTGCCACATCGTTAGACAATCAACAACCTGAGTCAAAATCGGTTGTTAACATGGTACATAGAATACAAAATCGAAATACAGGATATTCTGATTTTGGATCAAATGGAGCAACAGCATCTTTTTCATTTTCTAATAACACTCCAAACACAGTTACCCATGGA
This sequence comes from Pelagibacterales bacterium SAG-MED01, assembly GCA_014654455.1. Lineage (GTDB taxonomy): Bacteria > Pseudomonadota > Alphaproteobacteria > Pelagibacterales > Pelagibacteraceae > Pelagibacter. The sequence continues at coordinate 3,021 of JACWCY010000016.1, read as the reverse complement.
GCTAATGCTCTAAAACTTGAAAATGAAATCGTTTCAGATAATTTTAACGACTCTGTGAATGATGTAAATAATCAATATCATGAAGAATTATTAAAAAATCAAGAGGCTGAAAATATTGTTGAAAATATTTCTGAAGAAAATGAAGTATCCTTTTCTCAAGAAGCTACGGAAACATCTGAGATAGAAGATGAAAAGTCGGCAGATCTTAGAGAATTTGGAGTTAATGCTGATGAGCCAGATTTATTCAATACTGATGATAAAGTTACATCTTCAGAAAGTCTTTTAACATCATCTGACGAAGATAATGAAGAAGATGATCTAGAAATACCAGCATTTTTAAGAAGACAAAAAAATTAATGGTCTTCGAAAAAATAAATGAAAGCCACCATGGTACCGGATATTGCAAAACACTATCCAGTACTGCTAAACGAATTAATTAGCATTATTACCCCTCAACGTGGTGGCACATTTATTGACTGCACATTTGGTCAAGGGGGTTATACAAAAAAAATATTAAGCTATAAAAATACAAATGTAATCGCCTTAGATAGAGATATAAAAAGTAAAAAAAAAGCCGATGAATTTATAAATGTGTTTCAAGATAGATTGGTTTTTAAAAACAAAAAATTTAGTCAATTAGCCAACCTTAAACTTAAAAATGAAAATATAAGAGCGGTTGTTTTTGATTTAGGATATTCTCAAACACAAATAAAAGATCTCAGTAAAGGATTATCATTTAATTCAATTGGAGATCTTAATATGCAAATGGGTATTAATGATTTCTCAGCCAAAGATGCAATAAATAAACTTGAAGGAAGAGAACTAGAAAAAATATTTAAATTTTTTGGAGAAGAAAAAGAGGCGAAAAGAATAGTTTTCAATATAATTAAAGAGAGAAAAGCACAAGAAATTTCCACAGAAAGATTAGTTAAATTGATTGAAAAGACCAAACGTAAAAAAAATTTTAAAACTCATAGTGCTACTAAAGTTTTTCAAGCATTAAGAATTTTTGTAAATAAAGAAATAAGTGAATTAATTAATGGATTAATAGCTGCTTCAAGAATATTAAAAAAAGATGGGATTTTAGTAGTGGTTACTTTTCATTCTTTAGAAGACAAAATAGTTAAATATTTTTTTAAAAGCTTATCAGAGAACAAAAGTATTTCTCGATATGTTCCTAAATTGGATCAAGTAAATACTTTATTTACAATGGTTAAAAAAAAACCAATTATACCATCATCAAAAGAGCTAAAGGAAAACATATCCTCTAGATCCGCAAAACTAAGGTATATAATTAAAAAAGATGATATTTATGATTTTAATACAGACATTTTTAAAAAATTTGAAGATTTGCTAGAAATAGAAAATTTTGGAAACAAATTATGAAAAGATTTTCAGTAATTTTTTTAATTTTATTTTTAATTTTATTTACAGCCCTTGTTAAAAATTCAACCAAAAGAATCGATGATGAGATTTTTGCTACAGAAGAAAGTATTAGAAGTTTAAAAAAAGATTTTGAAAATATAAAATTAGAACACAATTACTTAAGCTCTGCAGATAAATTGATTGAATTTCAAGCCTTATATTTTGATGATGAATTAGTTCAAAAAGATATTCAAGAAATTAAAATTATTAATAAAAATCTCCAAAAATTAAAAATAGAAAAACTTAAACTTATTAATGAATAATAAAGAATCAAGGATTTTTTTAGAAGATCATCAAAGTGATTTTAAATATCAAAAAAGTAAATCAAATTTAAATATTATATTTAATAGAGTAGCATTTATATTTTTTATTTTTTTTATAATTTTTTTTATCTATTCTATTCATTTAATACATCTTGGCTCTAGAAAAGCTAAAGTAGAAATTGAAAGTAAATTTAGTGAAACATCAAACAACCTTTATAGAGCAGATATTGAAGATAGAAATGGAAATTATATCGGCAAAACAATAAACTCAATAGATATTGGGATAAGTCCTCCAAAAATAATTGATGAAAAAAAATTAATACTTAATTTAAAATATATTTTTCCAGAGAAAGATTATATTGAGGTAAAAAAAAAAATAAAAAAAGGAAAATTTTTTTATTTTGAAAAAAAAATTTCTGATAAAAACTATGCTAAATTGATGAAACTTGGAGATAAGTCTTTAGAACCAAGAGATAATTTAGCTAGAATTTATCCCCAAAGAAATTTATTTAGTCATATTATTGGACAAATTGATAATAATAATAATGGTATATCAGGCTTGGAGAAATCATTAGATGAAAATTTAAAAAAAACTCCAAAATCTATAAGACTAACTGTTGATAAAGATATTCAATTTTTAATTAGAAAAGAATTAGTCAAATTTAACGAAATTTTTAGCACCAAGGGTAGTGCAGTAATTTTGATGAATGTTAATAATGGTGAAATTTTATCGTTAGTTTCATTGCCTGATTTCGATCTAAATAAAAGAGAAAGAATTACTAATGTAAATTTTATAAATCGAGCATCAAAAGGAGTTTATGAATTTGGCTCTGTTTTTAAAACTTTCACACTAGCGGCAGCTTTTGATCAAAATATTATAGAACCAGAAACACAATTTGTTGATTTACCAAAATCTTTGTCTTGTGCAGGATTTCCCATCAGAGAATATGACGATAAAATACCTTCAAATTTAACAGCCGCACAAATTTTAATTCGATCTGGAAATATAGGTTCAGTTAGAATAGGTCAAAAAGTAGGAGAAGAAAAATTTAAATTATTTTTGTCAAAACTTGGTCTACTTGAAAAAATTAACTTTGATATAGAAGAAGTTGGAAAACCCATCAAATTTAATTGGGGTAAATGCCCACTTGCTACTGCCTCATTTGGTCATGGAATTACGACAACTTTACTCCAACTGGCAAAAGCTTATTCAATCATAGTTAATGGAGGATATTATATAGAGCCTAGCTTAATTAAAGGAAGCAAAAAAAATAAAAAAGAAAAAATTTTAAATGGAGAAGTCTCAAAAAAAATTTCTAAAAATATTGAAAAT
>JACWCY010000015.1 GCA_014654455.1 Pelagibacterales bacterium SAG-MED01 | reverse complement strand
TACCAAACAACATTCTTCAGGGTGATTTTGCAACTGCTGGAACTAATACTGGACGATTTTTAATTAATTCAACAGTAGGTATACTTGGTCTAATAGACGTTGCAGAATATATTGGTTTATCTGAATACGTTAAAGAAGATTATGGTCAATCTCTTGCTAAAGCAGGAATTGGTCCAGGTTGTTATGTTGTTTTACCAGTTATAGGACCGAGCACTGCTAGAGATACCGCTGCTTCTCTTACAAATTTTTTAGGAGGAGACGCTTGGTATAATGTGACTGTAAGAAATGACACACATTATTTCAGAGATGTAGACTACTATTCTTCAAAAATTACTGGTGGGGTCGATTTTAGAGCAAAAAACTACGATGTAATTGAAAACACAAAAGAGAATTCACTAGATTTTTATGCATCTGTAAAAAGTTTATATTTGCAAGACAGACAACAAAAAATTTTGAATAACAAAAAAATTATTGATACTCAAAATGATAGTGATTGGGAAGAAATCGAAGCTCAGTAAAAACTTTAAATCATATAAATGAAAATAAAAAAAACTATTTTTATTATTATAATCTATTTTTTTTAGTCTAAACAGCCTTTACTCTATTGAACCTGATATTTTTGTACAGTCAACAGTCAATAGAGCTTCTAAAACATTATCAGAAAACTTATCTAAGAAAGAAAAAATTGATGAATTAAAAAAAATAGCATTAGAAACAGTAGATATTCAAGGTATTGGATTTTATACACTTGGCTCAGTTAGAAAAACTTTAAATGAGGATCAAAAAAAGCAATATGCTAAATTATTTAAAGAATATTTTTTAAAAAGTTTTTCAAGTAGATTATCAGAATACACTAATCCTGAAATAGATGTTTTTGCAAAAGAAGTTTTAAACGAAAACTATACAATTGTTAATAGTACTCTAAAAGCAACTAAAGAAAGGCCAGAGATTAAAATTGATTGGAGAATTTATACTAAAGATAAAAGTAATCCATTGATTAGAGATTTAATTATTGAAGGTCTTAGTTTGGCAAGAACTCAAAAAGAGGAATTTTCGTCAATTTTAGGATCAAATGATGGAGATATATCCGCTTTATTTAAAACTTTAAAAGATTTTTCAAAAGATTAATTGTAATAGGAAAAATAATTTTTCATTCTTTGATTTTACTGAATTTGGTGGGCCCGCCAGGACTCGAACCTGGGACCAATACATTATGAGTGTACTGCTCTAACCAACTGAGCTACAGGCCCAAAACTAATATTGTGTTATATCATTTTTCAACAGTTATCAATTATAGATAATTATTAAATGGTGGGCCGTGTTGGTTACGCTTCAACTACCCCTGCAATGTCAATATAGGTCAGACGATTATTCTTCGTTTTATTAAAGTTTTATAGCAACAATTAATAAAATTTATCTAAAAAAATTTTTATATTCATTATATTAAATAAAAATTTTTGAATATCTGCTGTATTTTTTTTATTGTTTATTAAAGAACTTATCTTTCTCATATTAACAAATTCATTAATTATTGATTTTTCATTAAAAAATTTATCCAATTGACTCTTTTTTTCATTTTGAATAAATAAATTAAATGATGCATTAAACCCAACTTTAGCTCTATCTGTTGCAATATTTTTATGCATTCTTTTTTTGAAAGTTTCTCTTAAAATAAATTTTTGATATCCTTTTTGTATTAAGTATTTTGTTGGAATTGTATTAGCAAATTCATATAATTTAGAGTCTAAAAAAGGACTTCTGTTTTCGATCGAGTATTGCATACAATTTAAATCTTCATGGCGTAATGTAACTGGCGTGGTTTCATAAAATATTTCATTATGCATTCTGTTTCTCAATAAATTACTTGTAAATTTTTCTTCTTTAAAATTAGATGAAACTTTAAATTTTGTTAGATTTAGAGTTTTATCATAATTATCATAAATATTTTTTCTATCATTTGGATTCTTAATAAACCTATAAGGATTTTTTAAATCTTTATTTCTTATCACTGGTAAAATAAATTTTTTCCAATCATTAATATTTTTTTTTAACAAACTTTTTTTTTTAATAGTTGAAAAAAATTGTAAAAAATGGTTGTAGTATCCAGTAAAAATTTCATCTGCACCTGTTCCTGACATAATTACTCTATAATTTTCATTAGAAACTTCACGCATAAGAAAGTTTTGTGCAAAATAATTTATTGTTTGAATCGGTTCATTTTGGTAATTAACTGCTAATTTTAAATTTTTAATAAAATTGTTATAATTAATATTTACTTTATTAATCTTAACTTTTAGAAAATTTTTTGTAAGATTAATATTTTTTTCTTCATTATATCTACCTTTATCTAAAAGTGAAAAACATCTAATATCTTTATTAAAATCTTTTTTTACGATACCAGCTATTATTGAAGAATCTATTCCGCCACTTAAGCTTAATGCAAGTGGAACATCTGATTGTAATTTCGTTTTGATACTTTCTTTTAATAAGTATTCGCTATGCTTACAAACATCTTTAAATGATAAAGAGTTGTCTTCTTTTAATTTTGGTTGCCAATAATTTTTAAAAGTAAAATGAGAATTGTAATCTAAATAAGCAAAGTTTGAATTTTTAAAAGTGTATATTTCTTTAAAATAAGTATCATTTGATTTATGAATTGATTTATAACCATGTGTTATATGTTTTTTTATTAAATTTTTATTAGGTTCAAAAGTTTTATTGGAAAGTGATTGAATGTATTTAGTTTCAGATCCAAAATAAAAACTGTCAGAATTTTTGTGATAGAAAAGGGGTTTTTCTCCAAATCTATCTCTTGAAAAAAATAATTTTTTTCTTTTATCATCCCATATAGCAATTGCCCACATTCCCTCAAAAATTTCTAGGCACTTTTCTCCAAAATGCACGTATGCAATTAAGACAACCTCAGTATCTGATTTAGTTTTAAATTTGTATCCGAGTTTTTTTAACCTATTTCGGATTTCTAAATAATTGTATATTTCCCCGTTAAAAATTAAGATATTTCCTTTATAAAAAAAAGGCTGATTAGCTTTATCTGATAAATCTATAATTTTAAGTCTACTGTGAAAAAAATATAATGATTTCTTTTTAAAATTAAACCTAAAAACCTTTTTACTGTTAGGTCCTCTATTTTCCATTAAGCCAAGAGTATTAGAAATTACATTTTCTGCTAGTTTTCTTGGGCCAAAATAACCGGCAATGCCACACATTTATTTTTTTTAATTAATTTAGTTGATGTTCAATAATTGAACATTATTTGGTATTTATGTCAATATAATTAGTGTATACAAGAGGCGCATATGAAATATTGCATAAAATGCGTTTTACCAGACACGCGCCCAATGGCATTTATAGATAGTGACGGAATATGCTCAGCTTGTAAAAACCATGAAGTAAAAAATAAAATTAATTGGAAGAAAAAAAAAATTGATTTTAAAAAATTAGTGAACTTAGCAAAAAAAAGAAGCTCCTATTATGATTGTTTGATACCAGTTAGTGGTGGAAAAGACAGCACATGGCAAGTAATTACTTGTCTTAAATATAACTTAAGTCCATTAACATTCACATACAAACCAGTTTTAAGAACAAAAGTTGGTAAAGAAAATATTGATAATTTAAAAAAACTAGGTGTCCACCATATTGAATTTACAGTAAACGAAAACGTAGAGAAAAAATTTATAAAAAAATCGTTTTTAAAATTTGGATCAATGGCAGTTTCAATGCATATGGCAATGTGGAATTTAGCTTACAATTTGGCAAGCAGTTTTAAAATACCATATATTTTTTGGGGAGAAAATTCTGCAGTTGAATATAGTGGGATAAAGGATAAAAAATTTAAATATTTAAATGAGAACTGGATAAAAAAATATGGCAATAATTTTGGAACAACGGCCAAAGACTGGATTGCAAAAGATTTAAGTCAAAAAGACCTAGCCCCATTCTTTAAGATAAAAACAAAAAAGGACTACATTCCAAAATCAATTTTTTTAGGAGATTATTTTAGCTGGGATCCGGTTAATTCATTTAATATTTCAAAAAAAGCTGGATTTAAAGCTGAACAATCTGGACCAAGGACTGGAATATATAATTTTGCTGATATAGATGATAATATTCTTTCAATTCATCATTTTATAAAATTATACAAATTTGGTATTACTAGAGCTCACGATAATCTTAGTTTAGAAATTAGAAACAATAGACTATCAG
>JACWCY010000014.1 GCA_014654455.1 Pelagibacterales bacterium SAG-MED01 | reverse complement strand
AATCATTTCTTTTAAGCTCAGTTTTCTTAAATAGTTTTTGACCTACATCGGCTATGGATGAGATGATATCTTTTAAGTTAAAGATGTTTTTCATATCTAATTTATACTTAAATATTCGTAAAAAGATCTTAATGATACTATTATCAAAAATGAGCCAAAAATCTTACTCAATAAACTTTTGTTAATTTTATATACCGCTTTAGCACCCATACGCGCCATTAACATCGTCACAGGCACAAAGACAATAAAACCTAATAAGTTTATGTAGCCCAAACTATAAGGAGTATTAACATTATTGATAATTTTACCACCTAATATCATTGTAGTTGTTCCTGTAACTGCAATTAAAATACCTACAGCAGCAGCTGTTCCAATAGATTTTCTAATATCATAACCAAAGGTTCTCATGAAAGGAACCATTAAAGACCCGCCACCAATACCAAGAGGAACTGAAATAAATCCTATAACAATTCCTGAAATATTTTTAACTACATTGGATATTTTTTTAGGATTTTCTAAAAGCTTATCTCTTATAAAGATAAAAAATAAACCAACAATAAATGCAAAAATTGAAAAAAATAAAACTAAGGCTGGTGTTTTTAAATTAACTGCTAAAAAGGTTCCAGCTATTACCCCGAATAAAATAAAAATACCAAATGATTTTACCATTTTAAAATCAACTGCATCATATTCCATATGTGTTTTGGTTGAGATAATAGATGTTGGTATAATAATTGCTAAAGATGTTCCAACTGACAGATGCATACGTGTTACAATATCAAAATCTAAAACTGTAAAAGCATAATACAATGCTGGCACCATTATAATTCCTCCCCCTACGCCAAGTAACCCTGCCATAAAACCAGCAACTGCTGCTGCAAATGCTAGAACAATTAATAAATTAATTAATTCAGATGAATTTAATATTTCCATTTAAGAGCTAACTTGATTAGCTTTTTCGTTATTTTGAACAATTGTCATAATATGTTTTGCTTTTTGAAAATCTGAGTCTCTTGCCATCATATTATCACTTAAATATCTTTTCCATTCCTTTGATCCCACTTGACCATGATATAGTCCAACAGTATGTCTCATTATGTGATTTACCTTAGTACCTAATTTAACTTCTTTATCTAAATATTCTAAAAGTTTTTCTGCTACTTGTTCTCGAGATGGGTTGTCTGTTGTTTTAAATATATCTTTTTCAATTTCAATTAAAGAATAAGGGTTTTGATAAATAAATCTACCAATCATTACCCCATCACAAAAATTTAAATGATTATTTATTTCACTAACTTTTGTAATACCGCCGTTAATAATTATTTCTAAATCTGAGTTTTCTTTTTTAATATTATAAACCATATCATAATTTAATTTAGGTATATTTAAATTTTGTTTTGGAGATAAACCAGAAAGCATAGCTTTTCTTGCGTGTAAGATGAATGTTTTTGATCCAGCATCTCTCATTTTATGAATAAAATTATTTAGATAGTCGAATTCTTCAGTGTTATCAAATCCAATTCTAGTTTTTGCTGTTACAGGAATTTTACATGAATTTACCATTGAATTAATACATTCAGCTACTAAGTCTGGCTCTTTCATTAAACATGCACCAAACATATTCTTTTGAACTTTTTTACTTGGGCAGCCTAAATTAATATTAATTTCATCATATCCCATATCCTCAGCAATTTTAGCCACTTCCGCTAATTCATTTTTATCTGATCCTCCTACTTGTAAGGCTAATGGTTTTTCTTCTGGACTGTAAGATAAGATTTTTTTTCTATCACCATGAATTGCAGATTTAGTAGCTACCATTTCAGAATAGAGCATCACATTTTTGCTCATTAATCTTAAAAAGAAACGATCATGTCTATCAGTACAATCCATCATCGGAGCTACTGAAACTTTTCTGTTAATTCTTTTTTTAGTATCCAAGAGGTTTACCCATTATTTTATCTGGAAGCCATGTCACTATTTCTGGAAAAATACACAAGATTAATATAGCTAAAGCCATGATAATCATGAACGGTATAGATCCTTTTAAAATTTCCGACAAACTAACATCTGGTGTAATTCCTTTAATTATATAAAGATTTAATCCCACAGGTGGTGTGATTAATCCTATCTCCATGTTGATCGTAAATACAATTGCAAACCAATAAGGGTCAAACCCTAAGGTTGTTATAACTGGTAATAATATTGCTGAGGTCATTACAATCACAGCAACTGGGGGTAAAAAGAAACCAGCTATTAAAAGAAATATGTTGATTAGAATAAATACAACCCACTTATTTGAGCTTAATTCTACCATGCTTTGAGCCAAAGACTGTGTTACGTAAAGTTGTGAAAGAGTAAATGCAAAAAGATAAGATGCAGCAATAATGAACATAATCATTACACTTTCTTTCATTGAAACTTTAACAATATTCCATATTTTTCTGGGCTGATAAATTTTGTAAACAATAGCGATCAAAACAAAAACTAAAAATGCTCCAACACCTGAAGCTTCAGAGGGTGTTGCAACACCTCCGTATAAAACATATAAGACACCAGCTATAATTGCTAAAAAAGGTAAAATTCTTGGTAACACCTCAAGTTTTTCTTTTAAAGTTGGAGGTGTCCTGTTCCTTAAAGCTTTTGCAGAGTCCTTATCAATAAAATAACTGTGAATAAGAGCCCATATTGCAAACATACCAGCCAACATAAAACCAGGTACTAGGCCACATAAAAATAATCTACCAATTGATGTTCCAGTTGCAATTCCATAAACAATTAAGACAATACTTGGAGGAATTAAAACTCCTAAAGTTCCTCCAGCAGCGATAGTACCAGTTGCAATTTGATCTGAATAACCTCTTTTTCTCATTTCAGGTATTCCCATAGTGCCAATTGCAGCACAAGTTGCAGGACTTGATCCGCTTAAAGCTGCAAAAATTGAACAAGCACCTATATTTGAAATAACCAATCCTCCTGGAACCCTCCAAAGCCATTTATCTAATCCAGTATATAAATCTTTTCCTGCTGGAGAATTGGCTACAGCCATTCCCATTAAGATAAACATAGGTATTGAGAGTAAGACAAATGAATTAAGTCCTGCATAAAATGTTTCAGCAAAAACGTCTAACATTTGAAAACCTTCAAATGATACTAAAAGAACTATTGATACAAAACTTAGACCAAATGCAATTGGAATTCCTGAAAAAAGAACAATCAAAGTAAAAACTGCAACAATTAAAGCTATTATTAAGGGATCCATTAATTCTCATCCTTTTCATCAGTTAATTTCATTATTTCTGCAAAATACTGAAGTATCATTAAAGCAGCCCCTATCATCATAGAAGAATAAGGTACCCACAAAGGTGGATCCCATACAGTTCCTGTTGTGTAATTTTTTGTAAAAGCTTCCTCGACCATTAAAAAACCAAAATAAAATAAAATTAAAAAAAATAATAAGCTTAAAAAAGATGTAAAAATTTTTAATCTAATTATGTTTTTTTTTGATAAAAAATCATAGATCCATTCCATGCTGACATGGGCTTTTTCACTTAACACATAAGCACTACCAATAAATGTTGAAGCGACCAGTAACATAGTCACTAATTCTGTTTGCCAAGTAATAGCTCTTTGAAAAAAGTATCTCTCAAAAACTAACTCTACAATTATTAAAATTGATAAAAGTAGTGCAGTTACAGCAAAAGCCCCACATGCTTGAGCTATTAGATCACAAAATTTGTAATAACTTTTTTTCATAAAAAAACCCCTGTTTACAAAATAAACAGGGGTTCTTTATATATTAATTTATTTAACTGCTAAAGCCATTTCCATAAGCTTAGCACCACCTGGAACTTGTTCGGCGAATGCTTTATGGGATGATTTTTTAGCAATTTCTATCCATGCTGCGTGATCTTCAGCTGACATATATACTAACTCAACACCTGCAGCTTTATAAGCATCTTCAAATTTCTTATCAAGATTAGCTACTTGTTCAGTCATGTATTTTTCAGCTACTTTTCCAGCTTTCATAAGAGCTTTTTGTTGTTTAGAACTTAAAGCATCAAATGATTTTTTAGACATAAGAATAGGTTCGTACATGAACCATAATCCAAATTTCCCTGGAGGTGTAGCACATTTTACTTGTTCATAAATTTTGTAACTTACAAAACTTCCTGAGCTAGTATTTGCACCAGTTAAAACACCTGTTTGTAGACCAGTATAGATTTCAGATGAAGGCATACTTTGAATACCTGCACCAGCTGCTTCTAGCATTTGGTTAAATGCTTTTCCAGCCGCTCTCATTACTTGACCTTTAACATCATTTGGATTTCTAATACATTTTGTCTTAGAGGCAAAACCACCACCTAACCAAGCATCAGATAAAACAACTACTCCAGCGTCATTAATTATTTTTTTAATCTCTGTCATCATTGGAGATTTATTAAATCTCAAAGCATGATCGTGATTTTTAACTGTTCCTGGCATCAATGTTGCACTGAACTCAGGATGAAACTTAGATGCATATCCTAATGGAAAAGCAGAAATATCCAATTGACCAGTTGTCATTGGCTTCCACTGTTCTTTTGGTTTGTACAAAGATTTTGCAGGATAAATTCTAATATCTATATCGACATTAGCTTTTTTAACCTCGTCAGCAATGATTTGAACCATTTCATGACGTGGGTCATATGATCCATCAGCTCTTGGAGTTCCAGGCCATTGATGACTAGCTTTTAGTGTAACCGCAAAAGCAGAACCAACAGTAGTAAAAACAAAAACTAATGAAGTTAAATATAAAGATATTTTTTTTAACATTATTTTTTCCCTCTATTGTTATTTTTAATATTTCAATTAAAATGAACTTATTAATAAGAGTCAAGCAGACAAAAAGAAGTTTTAATAAACAGAAACCAATGGATGGACCTTTAAAAAACCTATTAGTTGTTGATTTAACAAGAGTATTGGTAGGTCCTTACTGTACTATGATATTATCAGACCTTGGTGCAAGAATAATAAAAGTTGAAGCCCCAGAAATTGGAGATGACTCTAGAAAATTTGGTCCATTTATTGAAGATTATTCAGCTTACTTCATGTCTCTAAATAGAGGTAAAGAAAGTATTGCACTTAATTTAAAAAATGAAGATGACAAAAAAATATTTGATAAAATTTTATCTAAAGCAGATATTTTAGTTGAAAACTTTAAGCCTGGTACTCTTGGAAAATGGGGATATGGTTGGAAAGATGTTAATAAAAAATATCCAAAATTAATTTATGCTTCTGCCTCTGGTTTTGGACAAACAGGTCCTTTAAAAGAATTACCTGCTTATGATATGGTTGTGCAAGGTATGGGTGGTTTAATGAGTGTAACAGGTCAACCTAATTCTGAACCTACAAGAGTTGGAACATCCATTGGAGATATTACGGCAGGTTTATTTACAGCTATTGGAATTAATGCTGCACTTTATGATAGACAAAAAACAGGCAAAGGTATGTACATAGATGTTTCTATGCTCGATTGTCAGATAGCTATTT
>JACWCY010000013.1 GCA_014654455.1 Pelagibacterales bacterium SAG-MED01 | reverse complement strand
ATTATAATTTCACCAGTTTCATTTTCCAAACATTCCAAGATTTTTGGTAAGGTAATTTTTTTCATATGTGGACACATATTACATGGTCTAATAAATTCTACATTAGGATTTTCTACTTGAATATTGTCACTCATTGAACATTCAGTAACCATCATAACTTTTTTTGGTTGATTATCTTTAACATAATTTATCATGCCAGAAGTTGATCCTGCAAAATCACTAGCCTTAATTACATCAGGTGGACACTCAGGGTGTGCAATTATTTTTATTCCAGGATTATTTTTTCTAATATTATTTATTTCATTTTCATTAAATTGATCATGAACAATACAAATTCCTTTCCATGAAATTATTTCAACATCAGTTTGAGAAGCAACATACTTAGCAAGATAATCATCTGGTAAAAAAAAATTACTTTTTTAACACCTAATGAATTTACGATTTTAACAGCATTAGCAGAAGTACAGCACACATCTGTCTCAGCTTTTACATCAGCTGATGTATTTACATATGAAACAACAGGAACACCCGGATACTTTTCTTTAAGCAACCTAACATCCTTACCAGTTATTGATGATGATAATGAACAACCTGCTTTCATGTCAGGCAATAAAACTTTTTTATTTGGACTCATTAATTTTGCTGTTTCTGCCATAAAGTGAACTCCTGCCATTACAATAATATCAGCAGAAGTTTTTGATGCCTCCACTGCAAGTGCTAATGAGTCAGCAGAAAAATCTGCAATTCCATGATAAATCTCTGGTGTTTGATAATTGTGTGCAAGAATTACAGCATTCTTTTCTTTTTTTAATTGATTAATTTTATGTATATAAGGTGCATGGACTGACCATTCAATTTCTGGCATAACCTTAGAAATTTTTTTATATATAGGATCAGTTGCTTTTCTTACTTCTTGATTAAATTCCATATTAAAATTTATCAATTTGAAACCTACTTGTCATTGATTTATTGTGGGTCATATTGCGGCCATGCTGAAATTGGTAGACAGGCACGGTTGAGGGCCGTGTGGACTTAGTCCATGAGAGTTCGAGTCTCTCTGGCCGCACCAAATACCTAAATTTTAAGCCATTCAGGTATGAGAATTTTAAATGTCGCGTTTTCACTTTTAAATATTTGTTTTTTATCAAAGTCCTTATCTAAAAATTTGATTAGGGCAAAAGGGTATTCTTTATTAATTAAAACTTTTCCAATCTCAACGTCATTATTATAAATTTTCTCATCTTCAGTTAATTTTCCATCAATAATTTCTATTGGTAATAATCTCTTCAAAAGCTTATTTTTTAATTTAATTCTAGCTGTATTTTCTTGTCCAACATAACAACCTTTTTTAAAATCAATTCCATTAAGCTCTTCAAAATTACATTCAATACCAAATAATTTATTTTGTAATTCATTTAGGTTTTTTGGGACGATCCCAAGTTTATGACTTTGAATATAATAATTTTCAATTTTATCATTTTTAAGGTCTAATTTTTTTAGAGATAGGTAAAGCTTTTCTAAATTTATGATAAGTCTAGCACCTAAATTCTTATTTCTTGGATCTAAAATAATTGGATCTTCTCTATACTTAAAAGTAAAACCCAAAATATCTTTAGAGCCTTTCATTGATAGATATTTTTCATAACCAAAGCCTGCAACCACAAACTCATTACTTAAATTTAAAATTTCTATTTTTGATCTAATTTTATATAAATTTAATTGTTTAAATATTTCAGTTGATTGAGCTTTTTCACAATCAATAAAGAAACCTGATTTGTGTTTAACCATTATAAATTCGAATAAAAATTTACCTTGTGGAGTTAGCAAAGAGGCAAAACAACTGGAATTATCTGTGACTTTATTTATGTCATTACTTATAAGATTTTGTAGAAAATCTTTGGCATCTTCACCATTAATATAAATTATGGACCTGTCTTCTAATATGTAAACACTATTATTCATATTTGCATCAAACCAAATTTTAATATAATTACTTTTTTCATAAATGTTAGATCTTATAATTAAAAATGGTAATTGCTATATAGATGGGCAGCTTAAAGATGTGGATGTTTCTGTTAAAGATGGAAAAATCCAAAACATAGGCCAAGTTTCTGAAGAGGCTAAAAACACTATAGACGCCAAAGCTTTAACAATTCTACCTGGTTGCATTGATACGCAAACTCATTTCAGAGAGCCAGGATCTACAGATACAGAAGATCTTCATTCAGGAAGTAGAGCTGCCATTGCCGGAGGGATAACCGCAGTATTTGAAATGCCAAATACCAATCCCCCAACATCAACTAAAAAAGAATTTCAAAGAAAATTAGATCTCGCCAAAAATAGAATGTATTGCAATTATGCTTTTTATTTTGGGGCTACAGCTAACAATGCAGATGAGCTAGCAGACTTAAAAGATTTAGAGGGTTGTTGTGGAATTAAACTTTTTGCAGGATCTTCCACTGGCAATCTATTAGTTGCAGAAGAAAAAGATATTGAAACAGTATTTCAGAATAGCTCTAAAGTAGTTGCGGTTCATTCAGAGGATGAAGAAATTTTAAACATAAATAAAAAGTTAATTAAAAATGGCGATGTACAGACCCATACAATCTGGAGAAGTGTTGAATGTGCAATGTCTTCTACTAGACGAATTGTTAGAATTGCTGAAAAGCATAATAAGAAAGCTCATGTGCTTCATATAACTACAAAAGAAGAGATTGATTTTTTATCACAACACAAGGGTAATATTACTTTTGAAATCACTCCTCAGCACTTAACAATTTATGCACCAGATTGTTATGAAAGACTTGGCACGTATGCCCAAATGAATCCTCCTATAAGAGACAAATCTCATTATGATAGATTATGGTATGCAGTTAAAAATAATCTAAATGATACTATTGGTTCAGATCATGCTCCTCATTTAAAAGTAAATAAAGATAAAAAATATCCTAATTCACCATCAGGAATGCCGGGTGTACAAACTCTAATGCCAGTTATGTTAAATCATATTAATGATGGAAAGTTAACTCTTAATCAATTGATGAATCTTGTGTGTGAAAATCCAGTTAAAATTTTTGGAATTAAGAACAAAGGATTTATTAAAGAAGGATTTGATGCAGACTTTACGATTGTTGATATGAATAAAAAAATTGTAATTAAAAATGAAAATATTGAAAGCAAGTGTGGATGGTCTCCATTTGATGGATTTGAATTTAAAGGAGCTCCTGTTTCAACAATTATTGCTGGAAAAATAAAAATGCAAGATGGTAAAATTTTAGGAGATCCAGAGGGAACTCCTTTACAATTTAACTAATCTTTCCAGTAAAACTATTTATAAGAATTACTCCAATTACAATTAAAAATAATCCCATAATTGCTTGCCAAGTTAAATTTTGTTTAAAAACAATATAACCTAATATCGAAATGGTAAATATTCCTAAACCACTCCATGTAGCATAAACAATTGCTATAGGAAGTTTATTTACAACAAACGTAAGAAGATAGAATGCAATCAAATAGAATATAGCTAGAAAAGTAGTTGGTATAAGTTTAGTAAAGTTTTGTGTAACTGGAAGAAGCATTGTACCTGCAACCTCACAAAATATTGCCCCGACAAGAAATAGATAAGTTTTAAACACTTTTTAAAATATTATTTTTGATAAGATCTTTTTTAATTTCATCTAAAATTGCAGGATCGTCTATTGTTGGAGGTACTTTATATTCAACACTATCTGCAATTTTTCTAATTGTTCCTCTTAGAATTTTTCCTGATCTTGTTTTTGGAAGTCTTTTAATTACTATAGCAACTTTAAATGCTGCTACAGGACCAATTTTGTCTCTAACCATTTTAATACATTCTTTAGAAATTGTCTCATTATCTTTATCGACACCTGCTTTTAATACAATCAGACCTATTGGTAATTGACCTTTTAACTTATCAGCAATACCAAGAACTGCACATTCAGCAACTGATTGATGTTCAGATAAAACTTCCTCTATTGCACCAGTAGATAATCTATGACCAGCAACATTTATTATGTCATCAGTTCTTGACATTATCCAGATATAACCATCCTCATCAATGTGTCCTGCATCATAAGTTTGATAGTAACCCTCATAGTTTGACATATAGTTTTCTTTGTATCTCTTATCTGCATTCCAAAGAGTTGGAAAAGTTCCAGGAGGTAAAGGAAGTTTAACAACTATATCTCCCATTTCGTTTGGTTTTGCTAAGGTTTGATCTGATTTTATAATTTTAACATCATAACCTGGAACAGCTTTACAAGCTGATCCGTATTTGGTTTTCATCATTTCAATTCCTGTGCAATTTGAGCTAATAGCCCAGCTTGTTTCAGTCTGCCACCAATGATCGATCACAGGAACCTTTAATAAATTTTCAGCCCACTTTATTGTATCTGGGTCTGCTCTTTCACCCGCAAGAAAAAGACTTTCAAATTTAGAAAGATCATATTTAGAAAAAAATTTTCCCTCTGGATCTTCTTTTTTAATTGCCCTAAACGCAGTAGGAGCAGTGAATAAAGATTTTACTTTATAATCAGAAATGATTTTCCAAAAAGCCCCAGCATCTGGAGTGCCTACTGGTTTACCTTCAAATAGAACTGTAGTGCACCCCTTAAACAAAGGAGCATAAACAATATATGAATGTCCAACAATCCAGCCAATGTCACTTGCTGACCACCAAATATCTCCTGCATCTATGTTATATATATTTTTCATAGTCCACTTTAACGCAACTATATGACCACCAATATCTCTCACTATCCCTTTGGGGGTACCTGTTGTTCCAGATGTATAAAGAATATAGGCAAATTCATTTGAATTCATTTCTACACAATCAACTTCTTTTGCTTTTGAAACTACCTCATCCCAACTTACTTCTTTAGAATCGTTTAATTTTACTTCATGACCTGTTCTTTGAAATAAAATCATTTTATCAATTTTATGATTAGCTAATTTAATTGCTTCATCGACTAAAGGTTTGTATTCTACTGTCCTTCCAGGCTCAAAACCACATGAGGCCGTGACCAATACTTTTGCTTTACTATCATCAATTCTACTTGCGAGTTCGTTAGAAGCAAATCCTCCAAACACCACGGAGTGAATAGCGCCTATTCTTGCACTAGCAAGCATAGCAATTACAGCTTCAGGTATCATTGGCATATAAATGATTACTCTATCTCCCTTTTTAACACCTTGATCTTTAAGTACTCCAGCAAACTTTGAAACCTTTGCTCTTAACTCTTCATATGTAAACTTACTTTTGTTACCTGTAATAGGGCTATCATAAATTAGTGCTGTTCTTTTTCCATTGCCCTGATCAATATGAATATCTAATGCATTGTAACAAGTATTTGTTACTCCATCTTCGTACCATTTATAGAAAGGTGGATTTGTTTTATTTAAAATCTTGGTAGGTTTTTTAAACCAAAAAATATCATTAGAAGCTTCTTGCCAAAATTTTTCAGGATTTTTTATTGATTGTTCATATATTTGCTTGAATTTATCTGACATTAAATTTTGATTCGTTATTAACCTTTTTTTTGATTTTTAACCTAAAAATTGTATTTAATTTTAAAAAGTCAGTAAAATCAAT
>JACWCY010000012.1 GCA_014654455.1 Pelagibacterales bacterium SAG-MED01 | reverse complement strand
GTTCTGCGCTATATTCAATCTGAAAGATGTTTTTTTCATTCAGATAATTTCTAATTTTTTTTTCAAAATTAATCAAATCCTCTTCACCAAAAGCATTAGATAAAGATAGCATTGGTACTCTATGAGAAACTTTTTTAAAGTTTTTAGATGGTTTAAATCCTATTTTGTTGGAAGGTGAGTCTTCATCTTTTAAAAACTTATACTTTTTCTCTAAATTAAATATTTCTTTTTTAAGCTTATCAAAATTAGCATCACTAATTTCAGATACATTATCGTCAAAATATTTTTTATTATAATGGTTTAGTGATTTAATTTTTTCTTTATATCTTTTTTTGATCAAATTTTTATTCATATTAATCAAAAATTTTTTTAAACTTGTTTATTACGCCTTTCTTTTCTTTTTTTATTTTTTTAGTTTCATAGCTTTTGTTAAAAACCTTGTATGATTTTTTATACCACTCACTTGATAAGTAATTATAACCTAGTAAGTTTGCGTATTTTTGAGACTCCTCTAAAAGGCCCAACTTATAGTTAATTTCAACTAATCTATGAATTGCTTCTTCAACAAAAATTGTTTGATCGTATTTATTTAAAACTTTTTTAAATCTATTAATTGCAGCAATCCATTTTCCCTTTTTAATATAGTGTCTACCTAAATACATCTCTTTTGAAGCTAAAATATCTTCAATTAAGTCAACTTTAAATCTAGCATCAGAAGCAAAATCTGAATTAGGATATTTTTCAATAATAAATATAAATTTATTTTTTGCATCTAATAAAGGACCTGAGTCTCTTTTTTCATCTTCTATTGTTTCATAGTAACACATTGCAATAAGATAATGAGCATAAGATAAATTTTCATCATTTGGATAAGTTTTTATATATCTTTCTAAATTAAATAATGCCTCAGAATAATAATTTTGAAGGTAGTAAGAATATGATGCCATTAGTGCTGATCTTGGTGCCCATTCTGATTGAGGAAACAAAAGTTCAGCTTCTAAAAATTTTTTAGCTGCAAAATATGGATCATTTTCCTCTAAACCTTTATAAGCTTCTCTGTAAGCCTCTACCATCTCCAGGTCTTGACTAGTCTCCTTGATAAATGAGATCTCTTTTTTTTCTTTTGAGCAAGAATTGAATAAAAATACTAAAATAAAAAGTAAAAAAAACTTTAATCGTATCATAAAAGTTTTATACAGTTTTAGGTATCAACTATAAAGGTCTATCTTTTCTATGCTATAGATTTTAGCAAATTTCTATTTATAATCGTATGTGGAAGATTTCTTTCTTTAATTTCTACAATTGAAAAATTATCTTTATTTTCAAATGTTTTTTTTAATAACTGATTAGTCAAGTAGTGACCTCCTTGAGAACAAATAACGCTTGCTATCATTCTATAACCGCTTGTATATAAATCTCCAATACAATCTAATATTTTGTGATTTACAAATTCCTTAGAATTTCTCAATCCATCTTCATTCAAAATATCATCATCTTTTACAACTATTGCATTGTCAAGACTTCCACCTTTTGCCAATCCATTTTTTTTAATAGCTTCAATGTCTTCAAACAAACAAAATGTTCTTGAATTGAATATATCTCTTAGATTGTCTTCATACACATTTATCTTGTTTCTTTGATTACCAATGATTGGATTTTTATATTTTAGTTGAAAATCTATATCTAAACTTAATTTTGAAGGTTCTATAGTTATTGATCTTTCACCATCTTTAAATTCAATTTTTTTATTTATTTTAATTATCTTAATTGGAGAATCGCTAACTTTTAATCCAACTTCTATAATCTTTTCGATAAACACTTTAGCAGAGCCATCTAAAATTGGCACCTCTTCATTGTCAATTTCTATTAAAGCGTTATCAATTCCTAAACCAAATAATGCACCCATTAAATGCTCAATAGTAGAAACTTTAACACCAAATTCATTTACAATAGTTGTATTTAAAGAAGTATTACTCACATTAATAAAATTTGGGATTACTAAATTATTACTCTTTAAATCTATTCTTTTAAAAACTATTCCTTCATTTGGACTAGCTGGTCTAATACAAATATTTACAGTCTTTCCACTATGAAGACCTAAACCCGAAAAGGTTATAGGTTTTTTAACTGTTTTTTGGTTTAATGCAGACACTCATAGACACTATTACTGAACTTTTAAAATACAAAAACAACAAATATTACTAGAAAATACAATTCAACTATATAAATGAAAAAATTTCTCAAAAAAACCTTGAATTTTTTGTGTTTTCTTCACTAATACAACCTCATTTTGATTACAACCCTCAAGTAATTTCTTAGTCAAAACAACATAATCATGGCTTTCTTTTGAAAAAAAGTTTTTTATATAGTTGGCACTAATCATTTGAGCAATTGAAACTTGAAAATTTTTAAGTGTTTTTTCTAAACTTTTAGCAACATCGTTCGATAAACAAATAAAACTTACATCTAAAGATAAATAATTATATTTTATATCTTTAGGTAAATTAGAATAATTTTTATTATCAATTTGATAATTATCAATTAACATATGTACAATTTTTTTTCCATTCATTGTTTCTTTACATAAATCTTTTGTTTCATTTAATAAATAATTTAAATCATTTGAATTAGCTTTATTTGTGGTATTATTTTTTTTTACAGATATTTGAACTTTGAAGAATATATCAAAATCAATTATTAAAATAATATCTTTTATAAAATTTCCTAAAACTTTTTCTATTTTAAAAATATTTTCTTCAAGAAAATCTTTTAATTTTGAAAAATTTATATCACTTAAATCATTATTAATAATTTTTTTTTGTTCATAAATAATTTTCGAGTCAGAACTGTTATGGACAGATATTTTATAATATTTTGGATTAATTATTAAAAAAGCTTCGAAAGTTTCAATATCATTCATTTATAACAACCTGTTTAGACTGACGTATATCAAGAATCTTTACCTTTTCAAAAGTATTATCGTTTAAAATTGACAATGCCAATTCCAATGATTTTTTTAAATTTTTTTTTGGTAATTTAATTAATATACCAGAGTTAGTTTGAATATCCCATCTACCTGATTTAAAAAAAAATAAATTCTCTATTTCTTTATAATTAAAATTTGTTTCATCTATTGCCTTTTTTAATTCAAAAAAATTTTTTGTTTTAAAATCACCAAATATAAAAGGAATATCTTTTTTTTTATTTGATGTTTTAATCAATTTACCATTTGATCCTAAAAAAAAATCTTCTCCATCTTTTTTTAATTGAGCTAAAAATTTTGTTTTATCAATTATAATATTTATTGTTGAAGGATATTTCTTAAAAACTGAATAATTTTCGACTAATGGATTTGAATTTATTATTTTTGTTATTTTAAAATTATCTAAAAAAAATAAATTATTTATTTTCATAAAATTTAAATTATTAATTAACTCAAGATTATTTTTCTCCTCTAAACCTGAAACATTTATCTTATTAATTTTAGCTAAATTAAGATTGTCTAAATTTTTATTATTAATTGTTCCAATTATTAAAAATAAAGATATATATAATAAAATCTTTTTACTTCTTTGTTGAAGCATCATTTAAAATCATCTTAATAAGTTGAATGAAATTTATACCATAATGTGCGGCTATCTCGGGCACTAATGAGAGACTTGTCATTCCAGGCTGAGTATTAATTTCGAGTAAATAAAATTTACCTCTAAAATATTTAAAATCGGAACGGGTTACACCTCGACAACCAATTAATTTATGTGCTTTTAAAGCTAAACTCATTATTTTATTATAATCATTTTTCGATAGATCTACCGGAATAATATGTTTAGTTTTGGCTTTAGAATTATATTTAGCCTCATAATCATAAAATTTTCTTTTAGGTTTTAATTCAATTGCACCAAGTTTTTTTACTCCAATAATTGCAGCTTGAATTTCTCTGCCTGGTATAAATTCTTCAATTATTATTCTTTTATAATCTTTTAATATTTTTAAATTTTTTATAATATTTGATTTATCACAAATAAAAACATTTACACTTGATCCTTCATTAATTGGTTTAACAACAACTGGAAATTTTAGTTTTTTTTCTATTGAGTTGATTAAATTTAGTTTTGATTGATTAAAGGAGTATAAGATATACTTTGGTGTTAATATATTATTTTTAATGAATATTTTTTTTGATAATTCTTTATCCATAGCAATAGCTGATGAAATCACACCTGAATGAGTGTAAGGAATTTTTACACTTTCTAAAATTGTTTGAATATAGCCATCTTCACCAAACTGACCGTGTAGTGCATTAAAGATAGTATTTGGTTTAAATGATTTTATTACATCAACTAATTTGAAATCTGGCTCAGTAATCTTAACAATATATCCATTTTTATTGAGTTCTTTTGCAACCTGCTTGCCAGTTTCAAGACTTACAGCTCTTTCCTTGGAAATTCCTCCAGAAATTATTAATATTTTTTTTTTCAAGTTATTCCAAAATTTTAATCTCTTTTTCTAAACTAATTCCAGTCTTTTCCAAAACTTTTTTGCTAACAAAATCAATTAACATTGACATATCTTTAAATGTTGCATTTCCTTTATTTAAAAAAAAATTACAGTGTTTATCTGAAATGCAAGCATCTCCAAAACTTTTATCTAAAGGTACAGATTCTTTTATAAGTTCCCAGACTTTTTTATTAGTTTGAGATATTGGATTTTTAAAAGTACTACCGCTAGTTTTTATTTTAGTTGGTTGATTTTTTTCTTTCTCAGATTTAATTCTACTTGTTTCATTTTTAATATCTATTGATAATCCTTTTGCACCTTTAAAAGAAGCACTTAAAAAAATCAAATCATGTGGTAAATCATTATTTCTATATTCAAATTTAATATCTTTACGAGGAATAGTAATTACATTACCTAATTTATCAATCGCTTGGATTGATAATAGTATATCTTTAAATTCTTTTCCAAAACAACCAGCATTCATTTTTATTCCACCACCAATAGTACCTGGAATACCTGATAAAAACTCAAATCCACTCAAATTATTATTTATTGCAAAATCTGATAAAGCTTTATCCAAAACAGCGCTTCCTGCAATTATTATATCTTCACCAAGTAGCGAAATATTATTAAAATTTTTACTTAGTTTAATAACTACACCGTCAAATAAATTATCAGATATTAAAGTATTTGAGCCTGCACCAAGAATAAATATTTTTTCTTCATTATTTAATTTTTTTAAAAAATTTACCAATTCTTTAAGATTATTTGCTTTATAAAAAACCTTTGATTTTCCACCAATATTGAACCAATTTTTTTTTTTAAGATCATGTTCAAATCTTACATTGTCACCAAATTCATCTAATAAGTTTTTTAATTTATCAATTTCCATTACATCAACTTTGGAAGTTCTCTCATCCAGTTTGAGATAGAGCCTGCACCCATCCCGATTACGATTTTTTTCCCATACATATTTTTTCCAAGAAATTTGGCTAACTGATTTTTGTCGTTAACTAAAAATAGCTTTACTTTTGAATTTTTTATAATTTCCTTTGCAAAATTTAAATAACTAAATCTTAATTTAATTTTTTCTCCAGCAGTATATATAGGGCATAAGACAACTATATCAGCATTTTGAAAAGCAAAAGAAAATTCTGTTCTTAAGTCTTTTAATCTAGAAATTCGATGAGGTTGAAATATGCAGATTTTGTCGTAATTGGTATAAACTTTATTAACACCTTCTAACACGAATTTTATTTCTGTTGGATGATGAGCATAATCGTCATAAAAATCTATATTATTATATGTAAATATTTTATTAAAACGTCTTTGAACTCCTCTAAAGTTTAACAACCCTTGTTTAATATCTGAAATAGAAATTCCAACTGTTAAAGCAACAGCGGCTGCCGCAACAGAATTTCTAACATTATGAATTCCTAATAATGGTATTTTTATTTTTTTAATATATAATTTTTTCTTATTTGGAACATTTACCTGTAAATCAAATTCTGTATATTTCTTATTTTGTCGAACATTTTTAATTAAAAAATTAGATTTAATACTTGTTCCATATGTATAAAAATTTTGACTTTTTAATTTTTTAACAAGATCATAATTAATTTTATCATCTATACAAATAAATGATTTTCCAAACGAAGGGACTTTCTCAATAAATTGGATAAAATATTTTTTTAAATCTTCCATAGATTTATAAAAGTCCATATGTTCCCTATCAATATTTGTAATTATTGAATAAGTGGGTGGAATATGAACAAAACTTCCATCAGACTCATCAGCCTCTAAAATTGACCAGTCACTTTTTCCTAATTTAGCAGTATTTTTTATAGAATTAATAACGCCTCCATTAATGATTGTTGGATCTAATTTGGTTTTTTGAAAAATTGAAGTTACTAACGAAGTCGTGGTAGTTTTTCCATGTGAACCAACTACAACAATATTTTTCATTAAAGAAACAATATGAGCCAACATTTTACCTCTCGAAATAATAGGAAGTTTTTTTCTTTTGGCTTCAATCATTTCTGGATTATTTTTTTTTATTGCTGAAGAAATTACAACTATTGTTGCATTTTCAAGATTTTGTTTTTTTTGACCAATAAAAATTTTAATTTTTTCTTTTTTAAGCCTTTCAATATTTTTGTTAAAAAATAGGTCACTGCCCTGAACTTTAAATCCCTTACCTTTCATAATCAAAGAAAGTCCACTCATCCCTATGCCTCCAATACCAACAAAATGGATAATCTCAGTTTTTGCTAATTCAATTTTCATTTATAACTTTTAATATTTTTTGATTAACATTAATCCAGGAATTTTGATAATTTAATTTTTTTAAATTTTGCTTTTTTTTAAAATAATCACTTTTGTTACTTAAAATATCCATTAAAAAATCCTCTATTTTTTCATCAAAATAATTTTGCTCAATTATCCAACAACAATCATTGTTTTTATAAAAATTTGCATTT
>JACWCY010000011.1 GCA_014654455.1 Pelagibacterales bacterium SAG-MED01 | reverse complement strand
GGTGGCTTGGTTATGGGGATCTGCAACGGTTTTCAAATATTAGTTGAAACAGGGTTGGTTCCTGGTGTTTTATTGAGAAACAAATATTTAGAATTTATTTGTAAAAATGTTTTCGTTAAAGTTGATAATAAAGAAAATCCTTATTTCAAAAATATTGATAAAAATATTTTTGAATTTCATATAGCACATAATGAAGGAAACTATTTTTGTACAAAAGACCAGCTTAAAGAAATTCAAGATAATGAACAAATAGCTATTTACTATTGTAATAGCAATGGCAAAACAGAAGATCTTTATAACCCAAATGGGTCTACAAATAATATTGCAGGTATTTTTAATAAAGAAAAAAATGTTCTTGGTATGATGCCACATCCTGAAAGAATGATTGATCAAAGTTTATCTGGAGAAGATGGGTCTATTTTTTTTAAAAACTTAATAAATAATATTAAATAATGTTAGTAAACGAAAAAGTAGCAATTGAACATGGTCTTAAATCTGATGAATATAATAAGATTTGTGATTTATTAAAAAGAATCCCAAACATCACTGAACTAGGAATATTTTCAGCAATGTGGAATGAACATTGTTCTTATAAATCATCTAGACTTCATTTAAAAAAACTTCCAACCTCAGGAAAAAAAGTTATTCAGGGTCCTGGTGAAAATGCAGGTGTGATAGACATAGAAGACGGTGATGCAATAGTTTTTAAAATAGAAAGTCATAACCATCCATCATTTATAGAACCTTACCAAGGCGCTGCCACTGGAGTTGGGGGAATTATGAGAGATGTTTTTACGATGGGAGCTAGACCTATTGCTAATTTAAATTCAATTCATTTTGGTTCACCTCAACATAAAAAAACAAAAAACTTATTAAGAGGTGTGGTTCATGGTATTGGGGGCTATGGTAATTGTATGGGTGTGCCAACTGTTGCTGGTCAAACATCATTTGATAGCTCATATAATGGAAATATCTTAGTTAATGCGATGACATTGGGATTAGTTAAAAAGAATAAAATATTTTATTCTAAAGCTGCAGGTTTAAACAAACCAGTAATTTATGTTGGTTCTAAAACTGGTAGAGATGGCATTCATGGTGCTAGTATGGCGTCTGCAAGTTTTGATGAAAAAATTGAGGAAAAAAAACCTACTGTCCAAGTTGGAGATCCATTCACAGAAAAGCTTCTTCTTGAAGCTTGTTTGGAGTTAATGGCTGGGGATTCAATTATTGCAATTCAAGATATGGGTGCTGCTGGTCTTACATCTTCAAGTATAGAAATGGCATCTAAAGGAAATTTGGGTATTGAGATAAACCTTAATAAAGTTCCTTGCAGAGAAGCAAAAATGACCCCTTATGAGATCATGCTTTCTGAAAGCCAAGAGAGAATGTTAATAGTTTTAGAAAATGGAAAAGAAGAATCAGCAAAGAAAATATTTGATAAATGGAATTTAGATTTTGCTATAATTGGTAAAACTACAAATACAAAAAATATAGAATTATTTTTTGATAAAAAAATTGTTGCGAATATACCTGTTAATACTCTAGTTGAAAATTCTCCAATGTATGATCGAAAATGGAAAAAGTCTAAACTACCTAAGAAAAATAAAATTAAAAAAGATACTTTTAATAAATTAAAAATTAAAGATGTTTTGGCAAAAATTTTATCAAATCCTAATGTTTGTAGTAAAGAATGGATTTGGCAACAGTATGATCACACAGTAATGGGAGATACTATCCAAAAACCTGGTGGAGACTCTGGTGTAGTAAGAGTCCATGGATCCGAAAAAGCAGTTGCAGCATCTGTAGACTCTTCAGCGGTATATTGTTGGGCCCATCCTTTAACTGGAGGTAAACAAGTTGTTGCTGAAAGTTGGAGAAATTTAGTTTCAGTTGGAGCAACTCCAATAGCGATAACAAATTGTTTAAATTTTGGAAGTCCTGAGAATGAAGATAATATGGGCGAATTTGTAGAATGTGTTCAAGGAATTGGTGAAGCGAGTAAATATTTAGATTTTCCAGTAGTTTCTGGAAATGTTTCTTTTTACAATCAAACAAAAGAGATCGGCATTAAACCAACTCCTTCAATTGGAGGAGTTGGTTTGATTAAAGATTATAAAAAAATGGTCACAATGAATTTTAAAGAAGTTAATAATTTAGTTATGATATTAGGAAAAACAGAAGGTCATATAGATCAAAGTTTATTTGCCAGAACAATTTTGGACGAAAAAAACGGCCCCCCACCAGAGGTTAACTTATTTAATGAAAAAAATAATGGTCAGTCATTATTAAACTTAATTGAAAAAAATTATATTAAAAGTGCTCATGATGTGTCTTTAGGTGGTATACTTACTGCTGTGAGCAAAATGTGTATCAAAGGAAATAAAGGTATTAAATTAGAAAAATCTAAAAACTTAATGAATGATATAGAATTTTTTTTTGCTGAAGATCAAGGTAGATATATAGTTGAAATTAAGCAAAAAGACTTTAAAGAAGTTTCCAAAATTTTGAATAAAAATTCAGTTCATCATGAAAAATTAGGAATTATTGTTGATAAAGATGTAATTATCAATGAAAAGACAAAAGTTACAATTGACGAATTAAAAGCTTATAATAGTAATTGGTTAAATAATTATATGAGATCATAATGGCAATGGATTTAAAAGAAATTGAAAAATATATTAAAGAAGCAATGCCTGATGCTGTAATAGAAATTCAAGATTTGGCTGGTGATGGAAATCATTACTCTGCAATAGTAACATCTTCACAATTTTCAGGTAAAAGCAAAATAGAACAACATAAAATGGTATACAATTCTTTAAAAGGTAAAATGGGTAACGAGCTACATGCTTTAGCAATTAAAACAAAGGAACAATAATGGATGATCAAACTAAAGACGCAATTCAAAATCATATAGATAACAATGAAGTTTGTTTATTTATGAAAGGAACACCAGATGCTCCACAATGTGGATTTTCAATGGCTGTAACAAATATGCTTAAAATTTTAGAAGTAAATTTTAAAGGTATAAATGTGTTAGAGGACCAATCTATAAGAGAAGGTATTAAAACTTTCAGTGACTGGCCGACTATTCCTCAACTATATATTAAAAAAGAATTTGTTGGAGGATGTGATATAGTAAAAGAAATGTATGAGAATGGTGAACTTAAAAAAGTTTTGGACACTAAAGGAATTGACTATAAAAAGTAATTTTATCTAGAATAGTATTCAATTACTAAATTTGGTTCCATTACAATTGGATAAGGCACTTCCTCAAATTTTGGAATTCTTACAAATTTAAACTTTTTATTTTTTTCATCCATTTGGATATATTCTGGAGTTTCTCTTTCCTTGTTTGCAAGAGCTATATCGATTATTGCTAATTGTTTTGATTTATCTCTAATTTCAATACTATCTTCTTCTTTAACTGAGTAACTAGCTATATTAACTTTTTTTCCATTTACTTTAACATGACCATGATTAATCAATTGTCTTGCAGAAAATATTGTTGTTGCAAACTTTGCTCTATAAATAACTGCATCTAATCTTCTTTCAAGTAAACCAATTAAATTTTCACTTGTGTCACCTTTGAGCATACTTGCTTTTTTATAAATATTTCTAAATTGTCTCTCATTAATATTACCATAGTAGGCTTTAAGTTTTTGTTTGGCTTGTAATTGAATTCCATAATCAGATGGTTTTGATGATTTACTTTGACCATGTTGACCAGGTCCATAAGCTCTTGTATTAAACGGACTTTTGGGTCTTCCCCAAAGATTAACTTTCAATCTTCTGTCTACTTTATGTTTAGAGTTTAATCTTTTTGTCATCTGATAGAGGGCTTTATAGACTTACTCTTAATTTTGTCAATCAACGTTTTTTACCTAAACTTGCAAATACACCTGATAATATACGTGTTTCTTTATCGGATAAGTCCATTTTATAAAAAATATTTCTTAAGTTCTCCAGCATTTTTAGTCTCTTTTCTTTAGGTCTAAAAAAATTTATTTCATCAAGATTTTGAATGCAAAGACTCAGCATCGATTGTATTTCTTTTTTACTTGCTGATTTAATTTTTTTTGATTTTTTAAATGGAGAACTTCTCAATTTTATAATGTTGGCTACATATTGGGCAATAATAATTAAACTGTGAGATAAATTAAGAGATTTAAAGTTGGGATTAGTGGGTATTTGTAAAGTATAATTCGCATAACTTATCTCATTATTTGATAATCCTGAAGCTTCGGAACCAAATAAAAAACCAATTTTCTTTTTATAATCTATTTTTTTTAAGTCATCTAAATTAATATGTTTTATATTTTTATTCCTAAATCTTGATGATGTTGCAATAACAATATCAATTTTACCAAGAGCTTTTTCTAAATTATCATACTTTTTACTTTGTTTGATAATATCTTTAGCTCCAACAGATGTTGCTAAAATTTTATCATTTGGAAAAATAGGTTTTGGATTAATCAGAATTAATTTCTTAAAATTAAAGTTTTTAATTGCTCTTGCGCATGCACCTATGTTTTCTGATAATTGCGGCTTATGTAATATAAAAGAGATATTATTTTTACTCATTTACTTACTGGCAGGGGCATTATCTTTAAACAGTTTATAGTCTAAGCTGTCAATCAATGCTTTAAATGAAGCATCAATTATGTTTGTAGATACACCAATAGTAAACCAATTTTTTCCTTGTGAGTCTGTACTTTCGATTGATACTCTAGTGACAGCTTCGGTGCCTGTATTAAGAATTCTAACTTTGTAATCAACTAACTTTAAATCTTTTAAGTATTTTGAATATTTTGCTAATCGATCAACATTATCTCTTATGGCATTATCTAAAGCATTAACTGGCCCATTACCCTCTCCTTCACAAATAATTTTTTCTCCATCAACTTCTAATTGAGCTTTTGCAGAAGAAACAATTTCTCCAGATTTATTTTTTTTTACTGAAACATCGTATTCATTAATGGATATATACCTTGGTATTTCTCCAAGAATTCTTCTAGCCAATAACTCAAAAGATGCATCTGCTCCATCATAGCTATACCCAATGAACTCTCTATCTTTAACTTCGTCCAATAATTTTTTGATTTTAGGATCATTTTCTTCAATATTAATTTTAATACTCTTTAATCTTGAAATTATATTTGACTTACCAGACTGGTCGGAGACAACAATGTTTCTTGAATTACCAACTTCTTCAGGATTAATATGCTCGTATGTTTTTGGGTTTTTTTGTACAGCAGAAACATGTAATCCTCCTTTATGAGAAAAAGCAGAAGCTCCAACATATGGTAAATGTTGGTTAGGCTTTCTGTTTAGAATTTCATCTAAAAGTCTTGAACAGTCAGTTAAATTTTTAATATTTTTAGATTTAATTCCAATTTCAAATTTTGATGAGAAATCTTTTTTTAAAAAAAATGTTGGAATTAATGACATTAAATTTGCATTACCACATCTTTCTCCTAATCCGTTAATAGTACCCTGTATTTGCCTAACTCCTGATAGAACTGCTGCTAAAGAATTTGCAACTGCGTTGCCAGTGTCGTTATGTGCGTGAATACCTAAATTTTCTCCTGGAACAAATTTTGATACTTCAAATACTATTTCTGAGATTTCATGTGGAAGTGTTCCACCATTAGTGTCACACAGCACTATCCATCTTGCTCCATTATCATACGCTGCTTTAATACACGAAAGTGCATATTTTGGATTTGCTTTATAACCATCAAAAAAATGCTCTGCGTCAAACATAAATTCTTTATTTGCTTTGACAAAATGTTTTGTACTTTCACTAATATTTTCTAAATTTTCTTCATTTGTTATTCCTAAAGCTACATCAACATGAAAATCCCACGACTTACCAACCAAACATACTGCTGTAGTATTAGAGTTCATTAATGCTGATAATCCAGTATCATTCTCTGCACTTCGACCAGATCTTTTTGTCATACCAAAACATGTAAGTTTTGAATTTTTAAAATTATGTTTTTTTTGAAAAAATTCAGTATCTGTTGGGTTGGCTCCTGGCCAACCACCTTCAATATAATCAACACCAAGTTTGTCTAACGCAGATGCAATTTTTTCTTTGTCCTCAATAGAAAAGTCTACTCCCTGTGTTTGTGCACCATCTCTTAATGTTGTATCAAAAATATATAACTGCTCTTTACTCATTTAAATTTCCAAAATGTTTTACCATCTTTGTCCTCTATTAAAACACCTTTATCAGAAAGTTCATCTCTAATTTTATCTGCTTCCTTATAATTCTTGTCTGCCCTTGCCTTGTTTCTTAAATCTATCTTACTATTTATTTCTGTCTCACTTATTAAGGCTTTGTCTTTTCTATATTTTTCCCATTGTTCATTATCTTCATTTAGTAGTCCTATAAATTTACATGCTGATATGAATAATTCCTTACTCTCACCTTTAGAAGCTTTTTCATAAAGCTGATGTAAATTTGCAATATATCCTGGGGTATTTAAATCTTCGTACAAAGGTTTTAAAACGTCTTCTGTTACTTGGACAGATTTTACATTTGATGAATAAATACGATACCATTTATCTAGAGTATTCTGGCAATCTTTTATTAATTTATCATTCCAATCTAACGGTTGTCTATAGTGGGCACTCATCAATGCTAATCTTAGTACTTGGCCACTTATCTTGTTTTTAAAATCTTTTATCTTTAGAATATTTCCTTGAGACTTAGCCATTTTTTCATTGGACATGGTAATGAAAGCATTATGAATCCAATAATTTGCAACAACTTTTGTATCATTTGCACATCTTGATTGAGCTACTTCATTTTCATGATGAGGAAATATTAAATCCATCCCCCCTCCATGAATATCAAATTCATTTCCTAAGAATTTTTTTGACATAGCAGAACATTCTAAATGCCATCCTGGTCTACCTTTTCCCCAAGGAGAATCCCATGAGGGTTCATCTTCATCAGAAGGTTTCCATAATACAAAGTCCTCTGAATTTTTTTTATTATCACTAACCTCTACACGTGATCCTGCAATTAAATCTTCCAACTTTTTATTTGATAATTTTCCATAATCAGAAAATTTTTTTACTTCAAAATAAACATGTTTATTATTTTCATAAGCAAAACCTTTTTGTATTAATTGACTTGTCATTTTAATCATCAAATCAATATGCTCAGTAGCTTTGGGTTGATGAGTAGGATTTTCACAATTTAAAAAAATGCAATCTTCCATGAAACTGGAGCTAACTTTTTCAGTTAGTTCTTTTGTAGATATTTTTTGCTCTTTAGAAGACTTAATTATTTTATCATCAATATCAGTAATATTTCTTACATATGATACTTTTGGAAATTTATTCTTCAATAATTTAAAAAGAATATCAAAAATAACTAATGGTCTAGCATTACCAATATGAGGATCATCATAGACTGTAGGGCCACAAACATACATTCCTATGTTTTTTTTGTCTCTAGGAACAAATTGTTCTCTCTTATTTGTTAAATTATTTGTTAAAAAAATATCCATTTTAGTTGATTAAGAAATATACCTTATTTGCTGATTTGTTAATCTAATTGATTAACTAGGAATCTTGCATACTGGAATAGGCTCCATTTTATGCAAATTTTGTTTTCTAATTTTTTCGTATTCTTGTCTATGCGGTGAATTTGGATTTTTCATTGCATCTTCTAGGTCCTCATATTTGAAACCAAGTTGGCCTTCATCAGTTCTGCCATCATCCCAAAGACCATCAGTCGGTGGTGCATCTATAATTTCTTTTAATATACCTAATTCTTTTCCAAGTTCCCAAACTTCACTTTTATTGCAATCTGCTATTGGTGAAATGTCGACACCACCATCACCATATTTAGTATAAAATCCAACACCAAAATCTTCCACTTTGTTGCCAGTGCCTACTACAATTCCATTGTTGGCAGCTGCTACTTGATAGAGAGTTGTCATCCTTAATCTTGCTCTTGAGTTTGCAAATCCATGATCATTATCAAATTTATTAAGTGTAGATGAAAAAGACTCAAACAATTTATCAAGATTGATTGTGTGTGCTTCAACATTTTTAAAATTTTTAATTAACCATTCCTGATGTTTTAAACTTAAATCGTGTTGGTTTTCATTTTGTTTGATAGGCATAGTTAAAACTATAGTTTTTAAACCTGTCATAGCACTTAACGTACTTGATACAGATGAGTCTATACCTCCAGATATTCCAATAACCAAAGACTTTGCCTTAACTGGCATTTGATCAACATATTCCTTGATCCAATTTGAAATGTATTTGGTTTTCTCTGAAATTTTCATAATTTATATTTAATAATCTTGTGCCTGAAAGCAATAGACTAAGATGCCGCCTGAATAGAGTTTTTAGAATATGTGCTATTCTTTTTTATCTCATCAGATATCAAAAATGCTAATTCAAGAGCTTGATTTGCATTTAGTCTAGGGTCACAATGAGTATGATATCTTGAAGATAAATCTTTATCTGAGATTTTTTGAGCACCACCTGTACATTCTGTTACATTTTGACCAGTTAATTCAATATGTAGCCCACCTGCATAACTTCCCTCACTTTGATGACATGCAAAAACATTTTTAACTTCACTTAAAACACTATTAAATGGTCTTGTTTTAAACCCAGTTGTTGCTTTAATTGTATTGCCATGACAAGGATCACATGACCAAATTACGTTTAGACCTTCCTTTTTAATTGCTCGAATCAATTTTGGTAAATGTTTTGAAACATTATTAGCTCCAAATCTTGAAATTAAAGTAATTTTGCCTTTTTCATTTGATGGATTAATTTTATTACATAGTTTAATTAAGTCTTCAGCTTTTAATGTTGGGCCACATTTAATACCAATTGGATTTTCTATTCCTCTACAAAATTCAACATGCCCTCCATCAAGTTGTCGAGTTCTATCACCTATCCAGACAAAGTGTGCTGATGTATCATGATTTTCACCTGTAGTTGAGTCTGTTCTTGTCATTGACTCTTCAAAAGGTAATAGCAAAGCTTCATGGGAGGTCCAAAAGTTAACTGTTTTTAATCTTCTATTAAAATCTGAATTAATTCCACAAGCATCCATAAATGCTAAAGCATTTGCAATTTGGTCTTCTAATTCTTTAAATCTTTTGGCTTCAGGACTTTTTTTTATAAATCCTAAATTCCATGTGTGAACTTTTTTTAAGTCTGCAAAACCACCATGACAAAATGCTCTAACTAGATTTAAAGTAGCAGCAGATTGAGAATAAGCTTTGAATAATCTTTTTGGATCAGGAACTCTCGCCTTTTCATTAAATTCAATACCATTAATATTATCACCA
>JACWCY010000010.1 GCA_014654455.1 Pelagibacterales bacterium SAG-MED01 | reverse complement strand
ATGAGACACGCAAAATCTAGTTGGGATGATTTAAGTATTAATGATTTTGATAGACCACTTAGTAAAAGAGGCAAGAAAAATGCAAAAATGATTTGTGAATTTTTTGTTAAAAAAAAATTTAAATTCGATTATGCATTGATTTCATCATCAAAAAGAACAAAAAAAACTTTTCAAATTTTGTCCAAGAAAATTAATAAACCAAAAAAAGTTAATTTTTCAAAAGATTTATATTTAGTTGATGAGAATATAATTATAAAAAAAATTAAAGAAATATCCAGTGAATATAAATCAATTTTGATTATAAACCATGAACCATCAGTGAAAAATTTAGTAAGAAATCTTACAAAAAATCATAATACGAATAATTTTAAACTAATGAATTATAAATTCCCAACAGCAGCATTTGCAAAAATTGAGTTTAATATTAAATCCTGGAATGAAGTTGAGAAAAAAGGAGTATTAAAAGAATTTATAAGGCCCAAAGATCTTCAAGATTCTAAAGAATAACCAGCTGATCTCACTGTTCTAATTAAAGGTTTTGTATTTTGAATGTTAATTGCTTGTCTTAATCTTCTAATATGAACATCTACTGTTCTAGACTCAACATATATATCTTCCCCCCAAACATTATTCAGAAGTTGCTCTCTTGAATAAACTCTTTTTGGATTTTTGATAAAAAAATCTAATAGTTTAAATTCAGTTGGACCTAAAGTAATTTCCTTATCTTTTCTATAAACTCTTTTTGTAATCCGATCTATTTTTAAATCAGTAAATTCTACAATGTCTGATGATGATTGAGGCTTAGATCTTCTTAATAAAGATTTAATTCTAGCATTTAATTCTTTTTGACTAAAAGGTTTAGTTACATAATCATCTGCACCTGTATCAAATGCTTTTAATTTGTCTTCTTCCTCCCCTTTTGCAGTTAACATGATGACAGGAATATCATTAAACTTATTATCTTTTTTTAAATTTTTACAAATTTCAACACCAGATAATTCAGGTAACATCCAATCCATTAATATCAAATCTGGCTGTTTTGATTTTATTTGTTTAAGAGCATCTTCTCCATTTTCTGAATGACTGACTTTATAACCTTCTTTTTCAAGATTGTACTTTAACAAACTAACAATTGATGCTTCATCTTCAGCTATAAAAACATGAGCTGACATAAATCATTTTTCTCCGGTTACAATTGGCTCGGTGCCCTTGGGTCTGTCACCTTCTAAATATTCACCTTTAACTAAATAATAAATTTGTTCTGCAACATTTGTAGTATGATCACCAATACGCTCAATGTTTTTGGTCACAAACAACAAGTGAGTTCCATCCTCTAAATTTTTTTCATTTTCTTTAAGATATTTTATAACTTCTTGCATACAAAGATTTGTTAGATCATCTATTTGCTCATCACCTTCCCAAACATTTACTGCCATTGGCGCAGATCTATCTAGATAAGCGTCTAATGTTGATTTTAATTGTTTTTGAACATTGTTAGATACTCTATTTAATGAATCTACCAAATTCTTTGGAAGATTTTCATTAAGCAAAAGTGTTCTCTTGGATATATTTTTTGCTAAATCACCTATTCTTTCTAAATCTGAAGACATTTTCAAAGCCGTTACTGTCTCTCTTAAATCGATTGCCATAGGTTGTCTCAATGCAATTAAATTTACGACTTGTTGTTCAATCAAAGCTTCATATTTATCTATTTTTTCATCGTCTTTAATTACTGCTTCCGCAAAGTCGCTATTTCTTGTGGTAATGGCTTGAATTGCTTTACCCAAAGCTTCCTCGCATGCACTTCCCATTTTAATGATATTAGCATTGAGATTTTTAAGTTCTTCTTCGTAAGATTTAACTGTATGTGGTGCTTCAGACATTATCCAAACCTCCCGGTTATATAGTCCTGGGTTTTTTTATTATCAGGATTCTTAAATATTTTATCAGTAGATCCATGTTCTATCAATTGTCCTAAATGAAAAAAACCTGTATTTTGAGATACACGTGCCGCTTGAGCCATAGAATGAGTTACAATTATTATTGTGTGCTCTTTTTTTAACTCATCAATCAATTCTTCAATTTGTGCTGTTGCTATAGGATCTAATGCTGAACAAGGCTCATCCATTAATATAACCTCAGGTCTTACAGAAATTGCTCTAGCAATACAAAGTCTTTGCTGTTGCCCTCCAGATAATCCAGTTCCAGGTTCATGCAACCTATCTTTTACCTCTTCCCATAGTGCAGCTTTTTTTAAGCTAGTTTCAACAATTTCATCCATTTCTTGTTTTGATTGAGCTATACCATGAATTGTTGGACCGTAAGATACATTTTCATATAAAGTTTTTGGGAAAGGATTAGGTTTTTGAAAAACCATACCAATTTTTTCTCTCAGTCTTACTACATCACAACCTTTATCATTGATATTAAAGTCATTAATTAAAATTTCTCCTTTAACACTGCAGATATCAATTACATCATTCATTCTATTAAGACATCTTAGGAAAGTTGATTTACCACAACCAGATGGACCAATTAATGCCGTTACTTGATTTTCCTCAATATCTAAACTTATATTAAAGAGTGCTTGTTTTTTTCCGTAAAAAACATCAACATCTTTTGCTTTAATCTTTATCATTTTAACTCCATTTTTTTTCAAATTTATGTCTAATTATTTGGGCAAATAAATTCATTGTTATTAAAAAACCAAGTAAGACCATTATACATGCAGAGACTTTTTCTACAAATCCTCTTTCAGCACTTTCAGCCCAAATATAAATTTGAACTGGTAAACTTGCAGCAGGATCCATAGGTGACCCAGGTATCGTGTTAACAAAAGCAACCATTCCAATTAAAATTAAGGGTGCAGTTTCTCCTAAAGCTTGAGCTAAACCAATTATTGTTCCTGATAACGTGCCAGGCATTGAAAGAGGAACAGTATGATGCATTGTAGTTTGCATTCGACTTGCTCCCATAGCAAGTGCTGCCTCTCTTATACTTGGTGGAACCGCTTTTAAAGATGCTCTAGCAGCTATAATTATTGTTGGTAAAGTCATTAAGGACAAAGTGATACCTCCAACTAATGGGGTAGACCTTGGTAATTGAAATATAGCCAATAAAACGCCTAACCCTAATAGACCAAAAACTATAGATGGAACTGCTGCTAAGTTATTTATATTCACTTCAATAAAATCAGTAAATCTATTTTTAGGAGCAAATTCTTCAAGATAGATTGCTGCTAGAACTGCTACAGGAAAAGCTATCATTAAACAAACAAGTATAGAAAAAATTGATCCCATAAATGAACTTGCTATTCCAGCTAGCTCTGCTTCTCTTGAGTCAGCATTTGTAAAAAAACTAATATTAAATTTACTTTCAACCTTACCATTTGCAACAAGTTGATCAAAAATTTTTAATTGATAATCGCTTACTCTTCTTTGATCTTCGGGTAAATCTCTTGGATAATTTCCTTTAAAAACTTGATCTAAATCATCTGAAGCAGTTAAATAAACTTCTTTTGTTTTTCCTATTAAACTAGGGTCATTTAAAAGTTCATTTTTAATTTCTTTTTCGAAGAAATAAGACACCATTCTCTTCAATTCATTTTCTTGATCCTCATTGGCATTTAGATCTAAATCAGCCATTGATTTTAATGCTATATCGTAATAATCAGCGTCTTGTATATCCACTTTAGAAGGATTTTTTTCTAACATCATTAATTCAGCATCAAAAGTTACTGGAACAATGAGCCAAGTTTTTTGAAAAGCAGAATACCCAGTTGAAAAAATTTTAAAAATAAAGAGTGTTAAAAATAAAAGTGCCATAAAAATTGCACTTTGACCGTATAAGCGAAATCTCTGCTCAGCCTTGTATCTTTTATTTAATAATTGTTCTTTATTTTTATTCATATTTCTCTCTATATTTTTTAACAACTTTTAAGGCCACAATGTTTAAACAAAGCGTTACTAAAAATAATGACATACCTAATGCAAAAGCAGCTTGCGTTTTCGGATCACCAAAAGCTTGGTCACCAATTAGAATAACTACAATTTGAGCTGTAATTGTTGAAGTAGATTCTAATGGATTTAAAGTTAAATTGGCAGCTAAACCAGAGGCCATAACAACTATCATTGTTTCTCCTATAGCTCTTGAAACACCAAGCAAAATAGATCCAACTATCCCTGGCAATGCCGCGGGAAAAATAACTCTCTTGATTGTTTCTGATTTAGTTGCTCCCATAGCATAACTTCCATCTCTTAAACTTTGAGGTACACTTGTAATTACATCGTCACTTAAACTTGAAATAAATGGTATGATCATAATGCCCATTACCCCTCCTGCTGCTAAAGCACTTTCAGCTGAAACTTCAAGACCCATTGAGGTTCCTAATTCTTTTAAAAATGGGCCAACAGTTAGGGCAGCAAAAAAACCATAAACAACTGTTGGTATACCTGCTAAAATTTCAATTAAAGGTTTTGCGTATTGTCTAACTTTATATGATGCATATTCAGCTAAATAAATTCCACTCATTAATCCAATTGGGATAGCAACGCACATAGCAATAAATGCAATAAAAAAAGTACCTGCAAAAATAGGGACTGCTCCAAAAGTATCGGAATACATTGTCGGATCTAAAGCCTCAGAAGAATCTCTAACAAAAGCTTTTGCTGGATACCAGTGAGTTCCAAAGACAAAATCAAATAATGGAATTACTTTAAAAAAATCTATAGTTTGAAATATAAGTGAGAAAACTATTCCAACAGTAGTTAATATTGCAGCTAAAGAAGCTGTAAATAAAACTGCGTTCAAAAATTTTTCAACTGGTTCTCTTGTTCTAGAATTAGATGAAATTCTTTTATACGCATAAGCAACAGAGGCAATAATTGCAGATAATACTATAACAACTTTTGAACTTTGAGCTATTGATCGAAGACTTAAATATTTTTCAGCTGAAGCTTCAATAAAAGGTGTAATTTCTCCAGTGAATTGACCTCGAGACAATGCTTTTGTTTTTTCGTATATTAAATTTAATTCATCATCAAGATAACCTTGATTTGAATAATCACTTAAGATTAATAGTTTTACAATTGTGGGCTCGAAAATTGCCCATAAAGAAAAAATTATAAAGGCTGGTATTGCACACCAGATTGCAAGATAATAACCATAAAATTGTGGTAATGCAGTTAATCTTTTTTTTGTAGATTGAATTGTATATGCTTTTTTGCGTCCAAAATAATAACTTGTGAAACCTAGAAGAACAATAAATGTAAATAATATTAAGTTCAAAGAATCTCCTTTATTGAGGACTGTACTCTTAATTTAAAAAAAAGGGGTCTAAAAAGACCCCCTTTTTAATCATTTGTTAACTGAGGAATAATTAATTACCCATAGCAACTAGCTTCGTAGCATTAGTTCTAGTTGTTTTATACAACTTAGAGTCTAATGGCACTAAACCAATGTCTGCTAAGTAACCACCTTTTCCAATAGCTTTCTTCGTTGTGAATTCTTTCACAAACTCATGTAAGCCTGGAATCACTCCAACGTGAGCTTTTTTCACGTAGAAGAATAAAGGTCTAGCAACAGCATAACTGTAGTCTTGAATAGACTTCAATGATGGTTGTCCACCATCAATACTTGCTGCTTGCAATTTATCTTTTGCAGCTAGGAAATAACTGAAACCAAAGAAACCAAACATATCTTTATCTTGAGTTAGCTTTTGGATGATTAAACTATCATTTTCTCCAACTTCAATAGCAGCACCATCTTCTCTGTAAAGTTTTTGAGGCTTTTTGTATTTTTTATTTCCAGCTTCAAAACCAGCTTTATAAAGAGCTTTAGCTTCTTTAGTCATACCTTTTTTCATTACTAAAGAATTCCAAGCATCTCTAGTTCCTGATGTTCCTGGTGGGATCATCACTGAAATTTTTTGTTTTGGTAAACTAGGGTCAATTTGGTTCCAAGTTTTATAAATATTTGGAACTAATTTACCATCAACAACTGTATGAGCAGCTAGTGCTAAATACAAATGTTCTTTAGTAAAGTTTACTGGTTTTGCATCTTTGCTGTAAGCTAATGTAATACCATCGTTACCAATTACGATCTCAACAATATCATTAACACCATTTTTTTTACATAGAGCTTTTTCTTTATCTTTCATAGCTCTTGATGCGTTTGTAATATCTGGATGTTGTTCACCTACACCAGCACAGAATAGTTTAGCTCCACCACCAGTACCAGTAGACTCGATTACAGGAGTTTTAAATCCTGAACCACCAAATCTTTCAGCAACAACTGTTGCATAAGGGAATACCGTAGAAGAACCAACTATCTTAATTTGATCTCTTGCTTGAGCAACAGTTGCAATTGAAAGTGCAACTAAAGAAGCAATTACTATAGTTAGTTTTTTCATTATCTTTAATCCTTTCGTTATTTATTAATTAAAAGATGTGTGACTCCTATAAATTTATTGAATCTTTAATATTACAGAATTGTTACACTTTTGTTAAAAAGGTAACTTTTTAGTTGTATTTTTTTGATATAATTATCTGATCAATATCAGTTTCTAGGCCACCAATACATGAAACAGGGTTTACCTGTTCATTAAGAGCGAGTTCATTGCTCGGACGTAAAGTTATTTCTAGTTTTACTAAGTTTACTAATTCTTCTCTAATTTCTTCATCATATCTCCAGCTAGGCCATGAACTTGGGGTTGAAAATATAGAGGTTAAATAACTTGTAGCCATAGTATATCTGTAATTACTTAAATTTTCATTCCTCAATAAAAAATCTCTTACAGAATTAAAAATATTCCTACATCTAAAAGAATCTGAAAAATAATTTTCCTTCTTGAGACTTTTGTTCATAGGAACAGAAACAATTAAATCAATTGAATTTTTAGAATACGAGGTAACTACGTCTGTATAAAATTCAGCTTCAGTAACTTCTAAATGATCTTTTATAGAAGGATATGAGGTTTTTAAATCTGCTTCTAATCTAAAAATTCCAATATCAAAAACTGTAAGTTGCTGATTTCTTAATAATGTTGTGATATCTTTAGAAAAAACACTTGTTGTTATAGAGCTTAACAAAAAAGCAAAAATCAAAATATTTTTGAATATTTTAACCATATAAAAAATTAATTAAAAGATAAACATTAATCAAGTAAAGAATTGTTAAAAAAACCTTCTAAAACTATTACAATATAATACTTTTAAATTTAAGTTTTCGCTGGTAAATAAATTTGAATTTCAGTTCCTTTATTTTCCTCACTTAGAATCTCATAGTGTCCACGATGTTGAGTAACTATATGTTTAACAATAGCTAATCCTAAACCAGTTCCACCAACCTTGTTACTTTGTTCAAGATCTACTCTAAAAAATCTTTCTGTAATTCTAGAAATATATCTTTGAGGAATTCCAACACCTTCGTCTTTAACACTGATCATAAAATTTTTTTCTAACAATTTACCATCACTAATTTTACTTGATATAAAAATAGACTTATTTTCATTTGAATACTTAATTGCATTATCTAAAAGATTAGAAAAAACAGTTTGTAATTTTTTTTCATCTCCAATAACAATTGTTGGATTTGCCAAAGATAAATTAATATTTAATTTCTTTTTTTTTAAAACAATCTCAAAATTACTGATGATTGTTTTGAAAAGATCATTTATATCAACTAAAGAGTTTGGTCTTATGTGTTCTTCTAATTCAATTCTTGTGAGTATTAAAAGATCATTAATTAAATTTTCCATTCTATTTGATTGGTCAGTCATTATTTTCATAAATTTTTTTTTAGCCTTTTCATCATCTGACGCTGGGCCTTCAATTGTTTCTAATGATCCTTTTATTGCCATTAAAGGTGTTCTTAATTCATGGCTTACATTAGCTACAAAATCAGTTTTAAATTTTTGTGCTTTTGTAATTTCAGTAAAGTCTTTTAAAAATAACACAACAGAATCTGGCTCGGTAAATAAATGAGTTGGGCCAGGAATAATATAAATTTTATAAAATTGATATGATGGGAGGTCTATTTCAATGTCGATATTTTTTGTTTTATTTTCAACGATAGCTTTTTCAATATTTTCTATTAATTCTGGTTTTCGAATTACAGAAGATATGTTTTTATCAATTAAATCACTTCCAAATCTTTTTAATGCACTTGGATTGGCATATTTAATTATGTTAAATTTATTTAATGCAAAAAACTGATCCTCAAGTTCATCAATAATTACTCTTTTAGTTTTTTCTTCTCTTTTATTAACTATTGTAGCGGTATTTATTGATTTGTTTTTTTTTTGATTAAGTAAATAGAGAAGATAAATTATTATAACTATAAGTAGAATGATGAAATATTCCATAAATTTAGATGGCTTAATTTTGCATCATTACACTTTTTAATGCAATCAAATTAAGAAAAATTAACTAATGATTTGGTGAAATATTATTAAAAAATATTTTTGCTGTTTCTTCCCAGGTAAATTTTTTTGCAAA
The DNA here is from genome assembly GCA_014654455.1 of Pelagibacterales bacterium SAG-MED01. Lineage (GTDB taxonomy): Bacteria > Pseudomonadota > Alphaproteobacteria > Pelagibacterales > Pelagibacteraceae > Pelagibacter. The sequence goes on along the minus strand of JACWCY010000010.1, from coordinate 35,409 downwards.
TTCAAGACAATCATTTCTGTCAACTTTTAAAGCTTTATGTGCTGAAACTTTAAGATCATTATCTAAACAATCTATTTTGGACCCTTCAAATATATCTTTAGGACCTGGAACAGGATAAGCAGCTACAGGTGTTCCACAATTTAAAGACTCACAAACTACAATTCCAAAAGTATCTGTTTTACTAGGGAATACAAAAACATCAGAAGATGCAAAATGTGATGCTAATTCACCATTTGTTTTTTCTCCTAAAAAAATGTCTTTGGGGAATTCTTTTTTTAATTTTTTTAAATCGGGTCCCTTTCCTATAATTATTTTTGTACCTTCTAAATCACATTCTAAAAAAGCCCTTATATTTTTCTCAACTGCAACTCTTCCAACATAAATCCAAATAGGTCTTTTATGAGGTAAATCAATTTTTTTTGGGCTCTTAAAAGCTCCATGATTTCCTCCTCTAGTCCAAGTAATCATTTTATTATTATCTATACCTATATCTATTAATTCTTTTCTCATAGATTCTGTTGTTACTAAAATTCTCTCAGCCTTGTTATGAAAGTTTGCTAAGAATTTTTCAGCCCATTTTGCAGGTAAAATTGGAAAATATAGTTTAAGATATTTGTCAAATCTTGTATGAAAACTTGTAGTAAACTTTAGATTATTCTTTAAACAATATCTTCTTGCCATAGTCCCTATAGGGCCTTCTGTAGCAATATGAATTGCATCAGGTTTTATTTTCTTTATCAAATTACCAACTCTTGGCCAAACATTAATAGATAATCTAATTTCATTATATTTCGGCATCGGAAAAGTTAAAAATAAGTCGGGTGTAATATATTCTATAGTATGACCTTGTTCTTTTAATACATTGCCAGTTTCATGTAAGGTTCTTACGACACCATTTACCTGTGGAAAATATGCATCTGTTGCAATTAAAATTTTCATTAATTATGAAGCTTTTTTTAAGTCTTCGGTTTTAATTGGTTTAATTATTTCTTTAGCATCTAAATATTGTTCTCTTATTTTGTCCCAATATAATATTTCAAAACTACCATCATAATTTTCGGCTAATGCAGTACAAGATTCTACCCAGTCTCCACAATTTAAATAATTGACCCCATTAAAATCTCTATCCTCCGCATGATGAATGTGACCACAAATAATTCCATCAAATTTTTTTCTTTTTGCATAATCTGAGACTGTCTTTTCGTATTCACCAATATATTTAACTGCATTTTTAACTTTATATTTTAAAAATTTTGCAAGAGACCAATATTCTTTTCCTCTCAACCTTCTAAAAAAATTAATTATTACATTTAATTTTAACAATAATTCATAGGCTATTGATCCAAGTTTAGATAACCATTTAGCATGCTTCATAACACCATCCCAAGCATCACCATGAACAACAACATATTTTTTTCCAGCATTTGTTTCATGGATAACTCTATTTACCATATGGATATCACCAAAATGCATTGGAATAAATTTTCTTAACATTTCGTCATGATTACCCATTATGTAGAAAACTTTAGTACCATGCCTTGCTTTTCTTAAAATTTTTTGGATTACATCATTATGTTCCTGTGGCCAAAAAAAACTTTTTTGCATTGCCCAGATATCTATAATATCTCCTACAAGATAAAGACTTTCGGATCTTGAGTTTTTAAAAAACTCTAAAAGTTTATTTGCCTGACAACCCTTGGTACCTAAATGTACGTCAGAAATAAAAATGCTTTTATATTTTAGTATGTTGGGCATTTAAAAAATTATTTTTTAACACAACTGTAACACGAATCATTTAATTCTTATCTCATTTGAATGTTACAAATTTGTTAAAAATTTTTTAAGGAATAATTATGTTATATTGTTTGATTTACAATCTAAACTCTTCTTCTGGAAGAAAATCAAAATTCATAAATAGGGTTTTATCTAAGTTAAAAGAAAATAATTCTGTAGACTACTTTGAAACAAAAACAATAAATCAAGCTAAGAAAATTTTTAAAGATTTTAATCAAAAAAATTATGATCGACTAATAGTAGCTGGTGGTGATGGTTCAGTTTCTTTTGCAATTAATGAATTAATTAAAAATAATTTTAATTTTAAAGACGATTTTGCCATAGGTTATATTCCTGCTGGCACTGCAAATTTGCTTCAAGCTGAATTATCAATGAATAAAAAAGTTGATGATATAGTAAATGTGTTAGTTTCTAATAATTATAAATCCTCTAATCTTGTAAAAATTAACGAGAATTATTTCTTTTTAATGGCAGGTATAGGGTGGGATGCAAAAATTGTTCATTCAATTAATTCAAAAATTAAAAAAATTCTTGGTAAAATTATATTTGGCATTAAAGGTTTTCAATATTTCTTATTTATGAATAATAAAAAATTAAATGTTACTTTTGACGGGCAATTTTATCAAGCAGACTGGATATTATCCTCAAATACCAAATATTACGCAGGACATCATAAAATAAATAAAACAAATATTTTTGAAGATAAATTAGTCACCTATATATTTAAGGATTTGACTAGGATCAGTTTATTATATTCTATATTCTTAATAATTCTTAATGGTGATTTAAGTAAAAACAAAAATGTTATTACCACTTATTCACAAAAAATTACTATTGATGGAAATGATTTGATACCAGTTCAAATTGATGGGGATAATTTTGGTTCATATAAAAAAATTCATTTAAATCTATCAAATAAAAAAGTGAATTTTCTTGTAAAATAATTATTTTACTCTTCCGTATACATCCTGAAATCTTACAATATCTGTTTCTTTTAGAATTGATCCTACTTGAGCTTCAATAATTTTTACTGGTTTTTTATAAGGATTTTCTATTCTATGGATTGCACCAAGTGGAATAAAGATTGTTTCATCAGGTTTCATTGTAAAATGTTTTTTGTTGAGTGTAATTTTAGGTTTACCTTGGGTTACTACCCAATGTTCAGCTCTATGATGATGTTTCTGTAGACTTAATATACCTTTGGGTTTTACATATAATTCTTTAATTAAGAATTCCTTGCCATTAAATAGATTTACATAACTACCCCAAGGTCTATGAAATACATTCTTCTTTTTAAAATAATGTCTTTTATTTCGTCCATACATTTTGCAAATTTCTTTCCAAGATCCTAAATCGGACCAAGGAATATCTAATTTGATCGCATTTATATCTTTGGTTTTTTCTAATATCGCATAGTCAAAAGACTTAGCTGTTGCTTTGGTAAATGCTTGTTTATTTAAATAATACACATTACTTTTATATTTTGCTTTTTTTACAGCTTTGTTACAGTTTCGGTAAATATTTGGTTGGTATTTCTTGAAATTATTAATTATTGAATCTTTTCTCAAATAAAACATTCCAGAATTCCAATAACCTTTTTTACTAATTATTTGTTTAGCTCTAGCCTCTTTAGGTTTTTCTACAAATCTAGTTACTTTGTTATTTCTTGTTAAAAAATATCCAAATTCACTAGAAGGCATTGTGGGTTTAATCCCAAATATAAAGATATTATTATGAGTGAGTTTATTTTGATTTTTTTTAATAGCTTTATTAAATAAACTAACCTTCTCTATCAAATGATCAGCTGCTAAGAACATTAAAGGTTGTTCGTTTGGAATATCTTTTATTAAAGCGGTGCTTAAAATAGCAGGTGCTGTATTTCTTTTAGCTGGTTCTAAAACTATCTTAAATTTTCTTATTTTGTGTTTCTTTAGATGTAGTTTTACTTGTCTTAAATATTTTGCATTAGTACTTATAATCGGTGCATCAAATATAGATGCTTTAACTCTCTCTAAAGTTTTTCCTAATAAAGTCCAATTACCAAAATCTATAAACTGTTTAGCTTGGTGTTTTTTGGCTTTCGGCCAAAGTCTTGTTCCTGCTCCACCACATAAAATGACTGGGCGAATTTTCATTAAATTTTTGAGTAATCCTTAACTTCTTTTTTCTTACCTGGATGCGTTGGTGCTCCTAAATAAGCAGGTCCAACTGTTTGAGCATATTTCCAAAGTGTGCCTGATCCAAAATCAGATTTTCTAGCCTTCCATTTTCTTTTTCTTGAAGCTAATTGTGCTTTAGTTAATCGAACGTTAATAGTTCCTTTCTTAGCATCAATATCGATCATATCTCCATTACGTAATAGAGCTATAGGTCCACCTAAAGCTGCCTCAGGTCCAACATGGCCTACACAAAATCCTCTAGTTGCTCCAGAAAATCTTCCATCAGTTATTAAAGCAACCTTCTCTCCTTTACCTTGACCGTAAATAGCACCGGTCGTTGATAGCATCTCTCTCATACCTGGTCCGCCTACTGGGCCTTCGTATCTAATAATAATTACATCACCATCTTTGTATTTTTTACTTTGAACTGCTTTCATTGCACTTTCTTCATTATCAAAACATCTTGCTCTTCCAGTAAATTGTAATTTCTTAAGACCTGCAATTTTTACAATTCCTCCATCTGGAGCTAAATTACCTTTAAGCCCAACCACACCACCATCTGGTGATAATGGTTTATTATATGCTCTTAAAACTTTTTGTTTTGGATTAAACTTAATTCCTCTTAAATTTTCTTTCATGGTTTTGCCAGTTACTGTCATACAGTCACCATGAATATAACCACCATCATAAAGTGTTTTTAATAACATTGGTACACCACCTGCTAACCACATGTCTTTTGCAACATATTTTCCACCTGGTTTTAAATCAGCAAGATAAGGAGTTTTTTTAAATATTTTTGCAACATCCATTAAATCAAATTTAATTCCTGCTTCATTTGCAATTGCTGGTAAATGTAGTGCTGCATTAGTCGATCCCCCAGTTGCAGCAACTATTGTTGCAGCATTTTCTAATGCTTTTTTTGTTACAATGTCTCTTGGTTTAATTTTTTTTGCTAATAATTCCATTACCATTTTACCACTTAACTTTGCATACTTATCTCTTTCTTCATAAGGAGCTGGTGTTCCTGCTGAATATGGCAAAGCTAAACCAATAGCCTCTGATACACAGGCCATTGTATTTGCAGTAAATTGTCCACCACAAGCACCTGCACTTGGACATGCAACTAATTCTAATTTTCTTAATTCTTTTGCTGACATTTGCCCTGATGAATGTTTTCCAACTGCTTCAAATACATCTACAACAGTTACATCTTTACCTTTATATCTTCCTGGTAGTATTGATCCTCCATAAATAAATACACTTGGAACATTTAATCGAACCATAGACATCATCAAACCTGGTAAAGATTTATCACAACCTGCAATACCTACTAATGCATCATAACAATGACCTCTAACAGTTAATTCAGCACTATCTGCTATTACTTCTCTAGAAATTAATGAAGATTTCATTCCCTCATGACCCATAGCAATACCATCAGTAACCGTAATTGTACAAAATTCTCTTGGTGTTCCGCCAAAGGCTCTAACACCTTTTTTAACAGATTGAGCTTGTCTCATTAAAGCAATATTACATGGCGCTGCTTCATTCCATGTAGATACAACACCTACAAATGGTTTTGAGACATCTTTTTCAGTTTCACCCATTGCATAATAAAATGATCTATGCGGAGCTCTATCTGCACCTAAAGATGTATGTCTACTGGGTAATTTTTTCTTATTAAACTTCCGCATTATAAACTTTCAATTGTTAATGATATTTTTTTGATATCATTTTTTAAATTACTATAGTTAGTTTTTTCTTGTTCAACAATATTTTTTGGAGCTCTATCTGTAAATCCTTTGTTAGATAATCGTTGAGATATTTTGTCCATTTCCTCTTGATATTTGTTCTGTCTTTTAACTAAATTTTCTTTTATTAGATTTAAATCTACATTTTCATCGAAATAGATCTTAAATATGTCGCCAGATATAACCAATGTAGCTGATGGCTTTTCTTGATCTTTATCATAAAAATTATTGATACGACCAAGTTTTTTAAGAATGATTTCATTATTAGTCATTAAAGTTTTATTTTTTTTTGCAATTTTATTTATAGAAATATCAATAAATGAACCTGGGCTGACATTTAATTCATTTTTAAAAGATCTAAGTTCAGAAATAACATTGATGATGCTTTCTACATCTTTCATAGATTGATCTTTCTTGGCTTTCCCTGCTGGCCAATTAGCGTGCATTAAGAAATTCTTATCTGATTTATCAAACTTATTTTTTAACCAGATTTTCTCAGTAACAAATGGAATAAATGGATGAAGAATAACAAGTATTTGTTTAAATATATAAGCTGATACTTCTTTTACCTCTTTTTTAGATTTTTCATCATCTGAAAATAAAATAGTTTTTGAAAGCTCAATGTACCAGTCGCAATAAGAGTGCCAAGCAAACTGGTAGGCATTTTTAGCTGCCTCATCAAATCGATAATCTTTAAGATTTTTCTCAATTTTATCTTTAGTTTGAATAAGTTCTGAATAAATCCATTTATTAATATTTAATGTAGTTTTGGGAACTTTATCAGTTTTATTAAAATCACATTTATTGGTAATTAAAAAATTATTAGCATTCCATAATTTATTTAAAAAATTCCTATATCCCTTAACTCTATCCTCTGAAAGTTTAACATCTGTACCTGGAGATGCCATTGAAAGAAGGGTAAATCTTAAAGCATCAGCACTATATTTTTCTATTAAGTCTAAAGGATCAATTACATTTCCTTTTGACTTAGACATTTTTTGTCCTTTCTCATCTCTAACTAAGGCATGAACGTAAATATCTTTAAATGGTTCTTTGTTTAAAAATTCCATGCCAAACATCATCATTCTAGCAACCCAAAAAAATATGATATCAAAACCAGTAACTAAAACTGTTGTTGGATAAAATTTCTTAACAAAATCTTTTTTATCCGGCCAACCTAACGTTGCAAAAGGCCATAAACCAGATGAAAACCAAGTATCTAAAACATCAGGGTCTCTCGTAATTTTTACATCTTTTTTATAAAACTTTTTAGCTTGTTTTTTTGCGTCACTTTCATTTGTTGCAACAAATATTTTTTTATCAGGCCCATACCAAGCTGGTATTTGATGACCCCACCAAAGTTGTCTAGAAATACACCAAGGTTCAATATTATTCATCCATTGAAAATAAGTCTTTGACCAATTTTCTGGAAAGAAATTAGTCTTTTTAGATTTAACTATTTGCTTTGCTTTAACAGATAATTTTTTTGCATTAACGAACCATTGTTCTGTTAAAAAAGGTTCAATAACTGAATTTGATCTATCCCCATATGGTACTTTATTTTTTATATTTTCTTCTTTAACAAAGAATTCTTTTTCTTTTAACTCGTTTAAAATTTTTTTACGTGCTTCAAATCTATCTAATCCAACATAATCACTAGGTGCATTATCATTTATTTTACCATCTTTAGTAAATACATTTATAATATCTAACTTATTTCTTTGACCAACATCATAATCATTAAAGTCATGTGCTGGAGTAATTTTTAAGGCGCCTGTTCCTTGTTCTGGATCAGCATAATTATCTTTTATAATTTTTATCTTTCTACCCACAATTGGGATAGTTACAGTTTTGCCAACATATTTTTTAAACCTTTTATCTTTTGGATTTACAGCTATTGCTGTATCACCAAGCATAGTTTCAGGTCTTGTTGTTGCTATAGTGATGAATTCATCAGATTTATCTATTGGATATCTAATATAGTAAATCTTAGAGTTCATCTCTCTTTGATCCACTTCTAAATCTGATATGGCAGTTTTTAAAACTGTATCCCAATTAACTAATTTTTCTGCTTTATAGATTAATTTCTTTTTATGCAATTCAACAAAAACTTTTACTACTGATTTTGATAGATTTTCATCCATTGTAAAAGCGTTTCTAGACCAATCACATGAGCACCCGAGCTTTTTAAGTTGATTAATAATAATGTCTCCATATTGATTTTTCCATTCCCATACTTTTTCAATAAACTTTTCTCTACCTAAATCATTTTTATTTAAATTGTCTTTTTCAAGTTTTTTTTCAACAAGAGCTTGAGTGGCTATTCCTGCATGATCAGTCCCTGGTTGCCATAAAGTTTCATAATTATTCATTCTGTAATAACGAACTAAAAGATCTTGAATTGAATTGTTCAAGGCATGTCCCATATGTAAACTTCCAGTTACATTGGGAGGAGGAATTACAATTGAGAATTTTTTCGTATTTTTTTTAGGTTTAAATAATTTGTTTTTTTCCCAATATGAATAAATATTATCTTCTACTTCAGAATGTATATATTTATCACTATTCATGGGTGTAAGTAGTTTATAATTTAATAATATAAATTAACAATAATCAAATTAGATCGTTATTTAATAGACTAATTACAAATATTTAATATAAAACTCTTTGTAGCTATCAACTAAAACTCAGGGCAACGTGGCGGAATGGTTACGCAGAGGATTGCAAATCCTTGTATCCCGGTTCGATTCCGGGCGTTGCCTCCAAAAAAAATCTTGTTTTAGTATGAAAAAAAAGTAAGTTGACCTTTTTACATTCCTCGGTAGCTCAGTTGGTAGAGCAGTTGACTGTTAATCAATTGGTCGCAGGTTCGAGTCCTGCCCGAGGAGCCAAAAATTATCCGACCTTAGAAATATTATTATTTGTTACCTGTAATGATTTATTAAATTTCAATTTTTGATCAGCATTCAATTCTGAATATAACTTAACTAAAAAATTATAGTTTACATTCATATGACCTTCTTGAGATTTTTCTAAGTTTATAAGGTATTCTGAAAAATCCTCAAAAAAATAATTAATTGGAACCTTTAAATAATTTGAAAGCTGTAATAATCTTATTGAGCTTACTCCATTAGTTCCTTTTTCGTATTTTTGTATTTGTTGAAATGTAACATTGATTGCTTTAGCTACTTTGGTTTGTGTTAGACCTAAGGCTAATCTTCTAAGCTTAAGCTTGTTGCCTAGATGTTTATTAAAATTATCTTCCATTAAGACCCCTCTTAATTTTTTTTAAAAACATATTCAACTAGTTTTTAATACCTACTGCAACTATATTTTTTTTAATTATTCTGAGAAAAGCTGTTATGCAAATATTCTGTCAAGCAATACTTAGGGTATTATTTGATAAATATTTCTTGAATTTTTATTGACTATAGTATTTGGCTTAAAAATAATTTAGTCCTATCACTCTTTGGATTGGCAAAAAAATCCTTTGTATCTGCCTTTTCTACTATCATTCCCTCGTCCATGAAGATCATTTGATCTGCAACTTCTTTAGCAAAACCCATTTCATGAGTTACCACTATCATTGTCATACCTTGTTTTGCTAGATTTACCATAACATCAAGTACTTCTTTAATCATTTCAGGATCTAAAGCTGATGTAGGTTCGTCAAAAAGCATTATTTTTGGCTCCATACAAAGCGCTCTAGCTATAGCAACCCTTTGTTGTTGACCTCCAGAAAGTTGACCTGGATATTTTTGAGCTTGATCTAGTATCTGTACTCTTTCTAAATGTTTAAGAGCTAATTCTTCAGCTTCCTTCTTTGGCATTTTTTTTACCCAAATAGGAGCTAAAGTACAATTATCCAAAATTGATAAATGTGGAAATAAATTAAATTGCTGGAACACCATTCCAACCTCTGCTCTAATTTGTTCTATATTTTTAGTATCTTCAGTTAATGCAGTTCCATCGACTATTATGTCACCTTCTTGATGTTCTTCTAATCTATTTATACATCTTATTAATGTAGACTTACCAGAACCAGAAGGCCCACAAACAACAATTTTTTGTTTTGGTTTTACTTCTAAATTAATTCCTTTTAAAACTTGAAAATCTCCAAACCATTTATTTACATTGTTTATTTGAATTATATTATCTGACATAAATTTTATCGATCCGTTTTATATTTTTGTTCTAAATTATAGCTATATTTACTCATTGCATAACAAATAATCCAGAAAATTATTGCTGCAAATACATAGCCTTCCATAGCAAAACCTAACCATTCTGGATTTGTTTTGGCTAAATTTAACATTCCTACTATTTCTAAAAGACCAACAACAAATATTAATGGTGTATCTTTGACTAAAGCTAAAAATGTGTTGGCTATTCCCGGAATTACAAGTTTTAAAGCTTGAGGTAAAATTACAAATATGTGCATTCTCCAATATCCCATTCCTAATGATTTAGCAGCTTCGTATTGTCCTCTAGGAAGAGCTTGTAACCCTCCTCTTATAACTTCAGCAACATACGCTGCTTCAAATAAAGAGATAGCTATTATACATCTTACTAATTTATCTATAAAGAAATCTGCTGGTAAGAACATTGGAAACATTACAGCAGACATAAATAATACTGTGATCAAAGGAACGCCTCTCCAAAATTCAATAAAGCCTATAGATATATATCTAATTAAAGGAAATCCAGATCTTCTTCCAAGTGCAAAAGCCATTCCTATTGGAAAACAAAAAATTAAGCAAAAGAAAGAAATTATAAACGTTAATGACAAACCACCCCAAGCACCCGTTTCTACCCAATTTAAACCATCTAATTTTCCTAATTCTATTAATTCTTCATAAAAAATAAAATATTTTAATAAAACGTAAAGAGCAAAAGGAACTATTAAGAAGTAATAAAACTTAAATTTACTAGGAATAAAGAAACCAATGATAATGGATAGAATTGCAGCAATTATTCCATATGAAAAATCAAAAAATACTGGGCCACCTGATATAAAGAAAAATATAAAAAGGAAAGCAATAAAAGGATAAATTACAACATAATAAAGAGTTAAGTATTTTTTAAATCTGTCAGTTGCAAAATAACCAACCGATCCAAGTAAAGCTAAAGCTATAAAAGATAAATTTATTCTCCATTGTTCTCCATTTGGATACATCCCATACATAAATCTTCTTATCCAAACTTTTATATAAGTCCAACAAGCTCCTGTGCCGGTACAAACATCTTTTGAGTCGCCAGCAAAACTAGCATCTATAAAAAACCAACTTAATATAGGTGGAATTGATTTTAGAATTATGAATATAATTAATAGAGATAAAACAGCATTAAAATTATTAGTGTTAATATGCTTATTTAATAGATCTAATTGCTTGATACCGCTTAATTCAATTCTTATAAAATAAAGACCAATAAAGCCAAGAATTAACGGCAATAAAAAACTTAGAAAATCAGGTAAAAAACCCGTTAAATTTAAACTAAAAAAAGAGTTTAATAGAACATCTAAAACACTAACAAAAAACAAAAAAGAACCTAAATACAAAAAAGTATAAAGGTTAGATTTATCTGGTTTTAAAAAATTAATTTTAGACATTATTTTTCTGTTATTGCTATTTTGTTATTGTACCAATTCATAAGTAATGAAATTGAAATACTTAGGGATAAATAAGTAAACATTGTAATAGATACTATTTCAATTGCCTTACCAGTCTGCATGAGAGCTGTTCCAGCAAAAACTAATACTAAATCAGGGTATGCTATTGCAGCAGCTAATGAAGAATTTTTCGTAAGATTAAGGTACTGGTTTGTTGTGGGTGGAATTATTATTCTTAATGCTTGGGGCATTACTACTAACTTTAAAACTTGATTAGGTGTTAAACCTATTGATGCTGCAGCCTCTTTTTGACCTTTGCCAACACCTTGAATTCCTGCTCTGACACATTCAGCTATAAAAGTTGCAGTATATAAAGATAAAGATAATGCTAAAGCAATTAACTCAGGAGGTAAACTTACTCCACCTTCATATCTAAATGATGTTGTTGCTAGTTGTTTTAAAACAGGTATTTCAAATGATAATCTTACACCACCAATTAAAAAACTTAGGAGAGGTAAAATAAAAATTAAACCAATTGATATTAATAAAACTGGTATTTGTTTACCTTGATTTTCTTGTACTTTTTTAGCATGAGTACGAATAACGATTATTGCAACAATTGCTGCAACTATTGAATAAAAGAAAATGTTAAAATTTTCCCAAATAAAAGCAGGAACAAAAAGACCTTTTATTGTCAAAAATGAAATACCAAACATTGCTTCAGCATCTTGGGGGAGTGGCAAAGCTCTTAAAGCTGCAAAATACCAAAAAAATATTTGTAAGAGTAATGGTATGTTTCTAAAAAATTCTACATAAAAAGCAGCAAATTTATTAATTAAATAATTAGGGGATAATCTTGCTATACCAACTAGCACTCCAAGTATTGTGGCAAGAATAATTCCAATAACTGAAACAAGTATAGTATTTAATAAACCTACTAAATAAGCTCTAAAATAAGAGTGAGATCCATCATACTCTATTAATGAAAACTGAACATCAAATGAAGACTCTTGTGATAAAAATCCATAACCAAAATCAATACCTCTATTCTCCATATTGACTTGTGCGTTATAAGTAAAAAAACCAAAGACAAGAACAACAGCTATAACTGTCATTAATTGTGGACCTATATCTTTAAGTTTAAAATTCACTGTGAAGATAATATATGAGTTTATAAAAAAAGGGCTAGAAAAATCTAGCCCTTTTTATGTAATTTATAACTTAAATTATCTTGATGGCGGAACGTATAAAATACCACCTTTAGTCCATAATTCATTTGGACCTCTGTCTGGTAAAATACCAGTGTCAGCTATATTTCTTTTATAACTTTCACCGTAGTTTCCAACTTGTTTGATAATTCTTAAGTTCCACTCATTATCTAAACCGAATGCTGCACCCATTTCACCTTCAGCACCAACAAGTCTTTTGATTTGTGGGTTATCTGAAGTTTTCATTGAGTCTGCATTAGCTGAAGTAATACCGTATTCTTCTGCTTCGATCATAGTGTTCAAAGACCATCTTACGATATCTTCCCATACTGGGTCACCTTGTCTAACAACTGGTCCTAAAGGTTCTTTAGAAATAGTTTCTGGTAGAACAATGTGTTCATCAGGGTTTTTCATTTTTGTTCTTTGAGCAGCTAAACCAGATTTATCAGTAGTGTAAGTATCACATCTACCAGCATCATAAGCAGCTACAACTTCATCAGCTTTTTCAAAAGCAACTGGCTCATAAGAAATTCCTCTAGAATTAAAGAAGTCTCTCATGTTTAACTCAGTTGTTGTACCAATGTTTGTACAAGCTGAGATACCATTTTTGAATTGGCTAGTTGAAGTAATACCAGAACTTTTTCTTACCATGAAACCTTGTCCATCGTAAAAGTTCACACCTACGAAAGTAAGTCCGATATCAGCATCTCTAGAAAGAGTCCAAGTTGTGTTTCTTGATAAGATATCAATCTCACCAGAAGTTAAAGCTGTAAATCTTTCTTTAGCACTTAGTGGTGTAAACTTAACTTTGTTTGCATCACCTAGAACTGCAGCAGCTACCGCTCTACATACATCAACATCAACACCAGTCCAATTTCCTGCTGCATCAGCATTAGAAAATCCTGGAAGACCTTGAGATACTCCACATCTTACAAAACCCTTTTTTTGAGTGTTTTTAAGTGTTTTAGATTTTTTAGCAGCCATAGACTCTGTTGTAAAAGTGAACAACACAGCAACCATAGCAACTAAAGAAGTTAATTGTTTTAAGTATTTAAACATATTTCTTCCTATTGTTTATTTATTTGTTAACAAATAATTCAAAATAACTTTTGAATATTCATAATTTAAGCATGTAAGAAAAAACTCTTCAAGGAAAATTTGGAGATGTGACAAGATTAGAATAATTCTAGTCAAGAAAAAAATTAAGTTTAAAAGTTAGGTAATATAGGGAATATGGCGCGCTCTGAAGGATTCGAACCTTCGACCCTCGGTTTAGAAAACCGATGCTCTATCCAACTGAGCTAAGAGCGCAATATATATGAAATATAGGTATACAATAATAACTTAATTTTTAAAAAGAAATTTTTTTGCAAGAAGTAAAACTGTTAACAACTCAATTCTACCTATAATCATAAAGAAAATAAGACAATATTTTGTAAAAAAATGTAGATTGTTAAAATTGAATTCTTCTAATCCATAAATTGATGAATTGACAGTGTTCATTAATGTCAAAATTGCTAATTTAAATGAACTCTCAAAATCAATTGAACTCAAGCATAAGAGAGAGGTCAATAGAAGTAGTGATAAAAAGAATATCAAAATAGTCAAAAAGTATTTATTTGTTTCATTAAAGTCAAAATTAATTTTAGTAAATATTAACTTATTCATAAAAATATTTTTGGGCTTACTAAATGATAAAATTTGATTAAGAGAATATTTAAATAAAGAATAAACTTTAATAAATCGTAAACCAGAGCTAGTTGAAAAAAAAGATCCACCAATTATTACTAAAAGTAAAAATACAAAATTTAAACTAGATTCTTTTGAACTAAGTGAAAAACCAATATTCGAGATACTGCTTGTGATAGACAGAAAGTTATTTGAAAAATCATTATTAAAACTAAAAAAAAGAAAAAAAACTGAAACAATAAATATAAAATAGACTATTAAGTGTAAATCTTCATAAAAAAAATTTATACTTTTATTCTTTATAAAGATTAAATTATATCCAAAAAAAATACTAAAAAATGAAAAAAGCATTAATAGTGAAAGAATTATGGTTTGTGAGTTTTCTTTAAGTATTGATGATAAATCATTTACAGGAAGAAATCCTCCAGATGAAATTAAGCTAAAGGCTAAATTGAGTGAGTCAAATGTTCTAACTGAAAAAATATTTAAAATTATAAAAATCATTAGTGTTAAAACTGAATAAAGTAAGAAAATTTTAATTGTTTGCTTAAAAATTTCAGTACTATCGAATGAAATAAAATTTGTTAATGTTTTTTTAAAACTTTCATCATAAATATCAATTAAAAAGATAATTGAAAATAAAAAATAAAGACCTCCTAGCCATTGTGTTGATGATCTCCATATTATTAAACTTTGATCTATATGTTTAACATTTTCAAAAATAGTAAATCCAGTTGATGTAAACCCAGAAATTGCCTCAAAAAAAGAATTTAAAAAAGTTAAATTATAGATACTAAAATAAAATGGAATTGATAAAACTATTGGAATTAAAATATATCCCAAGAATACAGTTAAAATTTTGTCAAATATTGAAAGTTTTTTTTCGGGTATATTTATTTTATAAAATATTACTGAAACTATTAGTGAGATAATTAAACTAAAGTAATAAGTGTCTAAATTTAAATATAAATTTAAATAGTAAGAATAAATTATATTAAAAAAAGATAAAATTGATATTAGAATAAAAAAGAAACTTAAATATTTAATTGGTAATCTAAACATCTAATTAAACTGAACTTAATCTAAAAATGTTTTCTACATATGAAATTGAGTCTTTTTTAACAATAAAGACTACTCTATCATCTTTTTTGAAAATGAAATTAGATCTTGGAATAATAACTTTTGCATCTCTTAATACAGCGCCTATTCTCAATTCTTCAGGAAGATTTGAATTTTTTAATTCTTTGTTAATTAGTTCCGAGGTTTCAATAATTTCTGCTTCAATAACCTCAAACTCACCATTAGATATAGTATACGCATTTTCAATAGTTCCTTTATGAACATGTTTCAAGATACTAGAAACAGTATTCATTCTTGGATCTATAAGATCGTCAATTTTTAAAGAAGATTGAAGAAGTGAATAATTTGGCTTATTAATTAAAGCCATTGTCCTTTTGTCATCAATTTTTTTTTGATCTTTAGCAAATTTTTCAACTAAAACACTTACCATTAAATTATCTTCATCGTCATTCGTTAAAGCTAGTACTGTTTCAGATTCTTCTAAATTTGCTTCAGCTAAAGTTTCTTCATCTAGACCATCTCCATTTATAATAATGGTATTATTCAACTCTTTTGCTAAATATTCAGCTCGTTCTTTATTTTTTTCAACAATCTTTACTCTCACTTCTTCTAGAGTGTCTTCAATATTTTTAGCAAGATTAAAACCAATATTACCTCCACCAATAATTAGGATTTTTTTAGAAATTTTTTCTTCATGCCCAAAGGCTTCTAAGGTTTCTCGCATTTGAGATGAATTTATTATGACATAAATTTTATCATCTTTTTTTACAGAATCATTTTTTTTAGGAATAAAAAATTTATCTTCTCTATTAATACCAATAATATTTGCTTCCAGTTTAGGATATTTTTTGGTTAATTCATTAAACTTTATATCTATAGACTTACAATCATCTTTAATGAGAATTTCTAACAATCTTATTTTGTTATCAGCAAAAGGAACACTGTCTAAAGCTCCTGGTGCTTCTAATTTTCGTTGTATAGATTTTGCAATTTCAATTTCTGGTGAGATAATTACATCTATTGGTAGGTTCTCTTTATTGTAAACTCTAGTAAATTTAGGATTTAAATAATCTTGAGATCTAATTCTAGCAATTTTTTTAGATATATTAAAAATTGAAAAAGCAATTTGACATATCAGCATATTTATTTCATCGTTTCTTGTAACTGCAATAATCATATCTGTTTCTGATGCATTGGCTTTTTCAAGAATAGATGGATAAGTTGCCTTACCAACTATAGCTTTTACATCTAGACTATCGTTAATTTTTTGAATATCTTCACTAGACTGATCAATTACAGTAATAGAATGACCCTGATCACTTAACAGCTTTGCTATAGTAAAGCCTACTCTTCCAGCACCACAAATTATAATATTCATTATATTAATTAAATTCTTTTATTCCTAAGCCTTTAAGCTTCCTATGAAGTGCACTTCTTTCCATTCCAACAAAAGTTGCTGTTTTTGATATATTTCCATTAAATTTCTTTAATTGAATAGTTAAATACTCCTTTTCAAACTTTTCTCTAGCTTCTTTTAATGGCACAGAAAGGCTGTTTTCAGTGATTTTATCATTGAAATTATCACTTTTTAAAGACTCTTTAACAATATTTGATATTTTTTCTTTTGTTTCAGGTTGTAAAATTGCAACTCTTTCAACCAAATTTCTCAGCTCCCTTACATTTCCTTGCCAGTTATGATTAAGAATATACGTATCATTCTCATCTACATTTAATTCTTTAATATTATAACTTTCACAAATTTTTTTTGAAAAATATTTTATTAAAAGTGGAATATCAGATACTCTTTCATTTAAAGGCTTAATATTTATTTCAAATACACTCAATCGATGAAATAAATCCTCTCTAAAATTTCCAAACTCTATTTCATTCTTTAAATCTTTACTTGAAGAGCAAATTAATCTCACATCAACATTAATATCTTTATTTCCATTTAATCTTTTAAATTTTTGGTCAGTTAAAACTCTTAAAATTTTAGATTGAATGTTTAAGGGAATTTCCGAAACCTGGTCAATTAGTAAAGTACCTTTATTAGCTTTTTCCAAAGCGCCATATGATATTGATCCATTTTCTTTTTCTTCTCCAAATAATTCTAATTCATACTTATTTGAGTCTAACAAAGCACCATTAATTATAATAAATGGATTAGAATTTCTTTTAGAATTTTTATGGATTTTTCTAGCTATTAGTTCTTTACCAGAACCAGAGGGACCATTAATTAATACTCTACTTTCTGTTAGAGATATCTTTTTAATTTGGTCTTTTATATTTAAGATATTTTTACTATCACCTATTAAGTCATATGAAAAAAATAATTTACTTTCATATTCTTTATTTTGCATTTTTAAGTTTAAATTTTCTACTGCTCTACTTATAAAATTAAGTAATCTTGCTTGATCAAAAGGTTTTTCGACAAATTCAAAAGCACCGTGTTTGAGAGATTTGATTGCCATTTCAATATTTGCATGACCAGAAATGATTATCACTGGTACCTCTTTATTTTTAGATTTGATGTAAGATAATAATTTTATTCCATCGTTATCACCTTTATCAAGTTTGACGTCAAATATTGCAACATCTGGTATTTTATTATTGATTTCAGTTAATGCTTGATCATAATTTGCGGCCAATCTAGTTTTATAGCCTGCGTCTATAATCATTTCATTTAAGATATTTCTTATATCTGCATTATCATCAACTATTAAAATTTCTATTGTCATCTAAATTAAAGTTAATTTTTACCTTAGCACCATCTGAGATTGATATAAATTCAATTTTACCATTATGATCATTTATAATTTTATTAACTATCGATAAACCTAAGCCTGTTCCATTTTTTTTTGTTGTAACATAGGGGTTTAATATATCTTTAATATTATTTGAAAAATTACCAAAACCTATGCCATTGTCTATTATTGTTAAGTTAATATGATCATTATTATTTAAAATTTCAATTAGTATTTTTTTCTTAAAATTAGGGTTATTTTCAGCTTTTTGTTGAATACTTTCTATAGAATTTTTAATTAAATTAAAAAAAACCCTGCCTAATTGTTCCTTATCACAATTGAAAAAAAAATTTTTATCATTTTTATTCAAACTTATATTGATTGACCTATCAAGTTCACTTAACAATTTAATATTTTCATTTATAAGGATTAGTAAATCGTTGTTTTTAAAAATTGGTTTTGGCATTCTAGCAAAATCGGAAAATTCATTAACTAGATTTTCTATTTGTTTGATTTGATTATTGATAATTTTCAAATTTTCATCAAAATTGATTTGCTCATCAGTGTTAATTTGTTTTGTATATTTATTTTTAATTCTATCAATCGTTAACTGTAATGGAGTAAGTGGATTTTTAATTTCATGAGCAAGCTTTCTGGCTAAACTACCCCATGCTTCATGTTTTTCATTAATAATAAGTTTTTCTTGTTGGTTTTTTAATCGACTGATCATTGAATTAAAATTTTTATTGAGTATTTCAAGATCTTTATCAGTTTTAATTTCTGGAACTTTTGTGTTTAAATCCCCTTCACCAATTGATGTAGAGGCTAATATAAGATTGTTAATTGACCTAAAAAATCTAGATGAAAATCTTATCGCAATCGTAATTGATATAAATAATAATAATGTAACTATTATAAGATAAATAATAGCGAAAGAAATTTTTATTCCTGTACTTTTTTCCTCAACAGTATAGTAAAAATTTATAGCCTCTTGGGACTCTGTTAAATAATTAGAAATATCCTTATCAAGGTATTTTATTACATAAATAAATCTGTCATTAAATGATTGTAATCTCATTATTGCGGCAGAAATATTTTCCGGAGCATTTATTATTTTAAGTGGTCTATCATCTTCTAAAACTAAATTTAAAGCTCGGTCAATAGGTGGAGTATATTTATTTGTATTTTTTAATGTAGAAAATAACAAATTTTTATTTTTATCTATTATATGAATTTCATCAATATCTCTTATAAGTTTTTGAGTTTGTAAAAATCTTGAATACTCATTGGGATTGTCATTTAAAAAGTTGGCACTTTTGTTAGTATCAAAAGCAACTAAAACAATGTCAGCTTCTACTTTATTTCTAACCTCTTGAACGTAGCTTTTGGCAAGTTCGTAAGAGTTATTAACAACTGTTGTAACTTTTTTATCAAAATATTTTTCAAGAGCAAAAGAAAATAAAAATAGAGAAAAAATTGAAATTAAAATTGATGGTATTAGTGTGAATAATGAAAAATATGTTATATATTTTTTGTTAGATGTAAGACCATCTGTATCTATGTCATTTTTAATTGATCTTTTAATCTCAATAAAAACAAACGCAAATAATAAAAAAAGTAAAAAAATATTTAAAATTAACAAATATGTTAAATTTTTTTGATTAAGTTCAATAAAACTTCTATCGATAAATGTTAAAAAAGTTAAAAAACCTATTAATAGTGTGATAATAGAAAGAATAATTATGAATATATTTTTTTTCAAAAATTCTAACATGCTTTAGAATTATAACATTTAAATAAATGAACAACTATTTTGTAATATTAGCAGCTGGAAAAAGTAAAAGATTTAACCAAAATAAACCAAAACAATTTTTCAAATACAAAAACAAAGAGATTATTGATCACTCAGTAAAAAAATCATTAGATTCTAAGCTTTTTAAGAAAATTATTATTGTGACTAATAATTTAAAAAAATTAAAAAATAATAAATATCATAAATCAATTCAAATCATCAAGGGAGGCAAAGAAAGATCAGACTCATCTTTAATAGCTTTAAATTTTCTCAAAAAATATAAACCTAAAAATGTACTTATTCATGATGCTGCTAGACCTAATTTTACTGTTAAATTATTAAAAAAAATTATTAATGAGTTAAAAAAAAACGAAGCTGTTGTTCCTTTTATTAGATCAAAAGATTCTATTAAACAAAAAATAAAAAATAAAATAATCAATCTCAATAGGGAAAATGTTTTTTTAACACAAACACCTCAGGGCTTTAGATACAAAGACTTATTTAATCTTGCAATTAAACAAAAAGGAAAAATTACTGATGAAGCTACCCTATTTATTGATAGTTATTATAAAGTTAAATTTATTAATGGTGAAAATCAAAATTATAAAATTACATATAAGGAAGATTTACAAATACCTCAAACATATTTTGGTATTGGTTTTGATATTCATCATTTAATAAAAAATAAGAAGCTTTTTTTAGGTGGAATAAAGATACCCTTTCATTCAGGTCTAAAAGGGCACTCTGATGGAGATGTTATTTTACATGCAATCATTGATGCTTTGTTGGGAGCTATGCGTAAAAAAGATATTGGTACTTATTTTCCTAGTAATAAAAATAAATTTAAAAATATAAGATCACCAAAAATGCTTAAACCAATTTTAAATGTTTTAAATAAATATAATTTTTTAGTAAATAATTTAGATATAAATCTAATTTGCGAACAACCAAAAGTTTCTAAGTATCGAAATATAATAATAGACTCGATTTCTAAACTTATGATGTTAAGTAAAGACAAAATAAATTTGAAAGGTAAAACTGTCGAAAAATTAGGCTTAATAGGCAAAGAAAAAGCAATTGCTTGTGAGGTAATAATTTCTATAACTAAGTATGATTAAAATGTTTGATTCATTATTTGTGACTATGTTAGGACTAGGAAAAATTAAATTAATTCCTGGAACATTTGGATCACTTGCAACAGTAATTATACTTTTCTTTTTGTTTCATGTATTAAATATTTCATCAGGAGTAATACTTATATGTATCTCGATAATATTTATTTATTCCTTTCCAGCTATTAAAAATCATACCAAAGATAGCAAAAATAAAGATCCAGGCGAAATAATAATTGATGAATTTATTGGTCAATCAATACCAATTTATTTATATGAGATTTCTCATGGAATAGAAAAAACTAAGGAAGAGGCTATAATTTTTTATGGTATTTGCTTTGTATTATTCAGATTTTTTGACATAGCAAAACCATTTCCGGTAAGTTTTTTTGATAAAAACTTTAAAAATAGTTTTGGTGTAATTATGGATGATGTTTGTGCTGGATTTTATGTTGTTTTATCTTTAATTTGTTTTATGGTTTTGAGTAGCTATTTTATTTGATGCAATCTTTTGTAAGATTATTAACTAAAAAAAAGTTTAAAATTTCATTTGTAGAATCTTGTACTGGTGGATTACTTGCTAGTAAAATTACATCAGTTAATGGAGCATCAAAAGTATTTAATTTAGGTTTGGTTACATACTCAAACCAAGCAAAAATTAAAATTTTAAAAGTAAATAAGAATATTATTAAAAAGTATGGTGCTGTAAGTCATGAATGTTGTGCAGCAATGGTTAATAATTTATCTAAAATTTCAAAAGCTAATATTAATGTTTCAATTACTGGTATCGCAGGACCAAAAGGTGGTACAAAACAAAAACCTGTTGGTCTTGTTTATATTGGAGTTAAAAAAGGTAATAAAACACAAATAAACAAGTATTTATTCAAAAATAAAAAAAGAGCATCAATTCAAAAAGCTATTGTTAGAAAAGCTTTGGATTTAGTTATTAGAATTACCAAATAAACGTTCTGCTCTCTTCTGAAAAGCATCTGCTATTTTATCTAATCCAAATTGGAAAGATTTAGTCATTACTAAATTCAAAAATTTATTTTCTATCTCAAAATCAATATCAAAAGAAATTTCAGTTCCTTTTTGATGTTGTTTAAAATGCCAAGTATTTTCAAGATGATTTAAAGGTCCACCAATATTTGTAACATTTATTGAGCTATTTTTTTTGTTAAATTTTACATCACTTTTATATGTATCTTTAAAAGGTCCTTTGCCTATTGTTAAATCAGCAATAATTAATACTAAATCACCTTCATTATTTCTTTCATAAACATGAGCATCTAAACAGAAGGGTACAAACTCTGGGTATTTTTCTATATCAAGCACTAAATCAATTAATTGATTTTTATTGCATTCAATTAATCTCTTAACTGAAGCCTTTGGCATTAATGAAAATTATTTCTATTTTGTTGAAGTTTAGCAAAATCTTCATCAGCATGATAAGAAGATCTTGTAAGAGGAGATGATGAAACTAATAAGAATCCTTTTGATTTAGCTATAGCTCCAAGTTCTTTAAATTCTTGAGGTTTGTAATATCTATCCAAAGGAAAATGTTTTACAGACGGTTGTAAATATTGGCCAATAGTTAAAAAATCAACATTTGCTTCTTTAAGATCATCCATAACCTGTAATATTTCTTCTTTGTTTTCACCCAAACCAACCATTATTCCAGATTTAGTAAAAACTTTTTTATTAATATTTTTTGCGTTTTTTAAAAGTTCTAAAGAAGCAAAATATCTTGATCCTGGTCTTACTTTTAAATAAAGACTAGGTACAGTTTCAATGTTATGGTTAAAAACATCAGGATTTGCCTCTAAAACTTTTTTATAAGCCTCTCCTTTTCTCAAAAAATCTGGTGTTAAAACTTCAATTGTCGTATTTGGATTGGCTTTTCTGGTCTGATTAATAACCTCAAAAAAATGATTTGAGCCACCATCCTCTAAATCATCTCGGTCAACTGATGTAATAACAACATGTTTCAAATTTAATTTTTTAACTGCTTGAGAAATTTTTATTGGTTCAAGCTCATCTAATTTGCCTGGCTTGCCTGTTTTGACATCACAAAAAGCACATGATCTTGTGCAAGTATCTCCCATAATCATGAAAGTTGCATGTCTTTTACTCCAACACTCAGTGATATTTGGGCAGTTTGCTTCCTGACAAACAGTTACTAAATTGTTTTTATTTACAATGGTTTTTGTTAAAAAAAACTCTTTACTATTTGAAAGTTTAGATCGAATCCATTCAGGTTTTTTTTTTATTGGATTAATTGGGTTTTTTACTTTTTCAGGATGTCTTGGTTTAATTTTTTGAGTCATTATTTTTAATTATATAAATTGTCTCATCTTTTTTTCCAAATAAAAATCTTTCTCTAATCAAAGTTTCTATATAATCAGGATCTAGATTATTACTTAATAATGAATTTTTAAAATCCAAGTCACTTATTTGTCTAGTTAGCAAGATCTCTTCTTTTTGTAAATTGCTTAAATTTTTGTTTTTTTCAAGATAAGAAATAAGCCCCCTTTGACCGGATAAAAGGTTAAAAAAAAAGTATAATATTAAAAAAGTAGATAATAATAAGAAGTAATTGTTTTTTAATCTTTTAAGCATTAATGAATCTTATTCATTCTAGCTTTTTTTCCAAGATTTTCTTCTATGCGTATTAATTGATTATATTTAGCTACTCTTTCTGATCTTGCTAAAGATCCTGCTTTTATTTGATTTGAATTAGTACCTACTGCTAAATCAGCAATAAATGTATCTTCACTATCCCCTGATCTATGAGAAATGATGGTTTTAAATCCAATAATTTGAGCAAATTTAATTACATCTAAAGTTTCTGAAACTGTGCCTATTTGATTTAGTTTAATTAAAATCGCATTAGATGATAAATTCAAAAAACCTTTTTTTAATCTCTCTAGATTAGTTACATAAAGATCATCACCTACAATTTGAACTTTTTTTATAGATTTCATTAATTTATTCCAAGACATCCAATCATTTTCAGCAAATGGGTCCTCAATTGATTTAATCTTATATTTTTTAATTATTTTTTTGTATTCAGTAATAGATTTTTCGACAGAAATATAGTTCTTAGAATGGATAGAATATTTGTTTTTTTTAAAAAGTTCATTAGCTGCTACATCCAGGCAAATTGATACATCTCTACCATTAACAAATCCAGATTTTTTAATAGCTAAAACTATTAAATCTAAGGCTTGATTATTATTGCTAATCATTGGTGCAAAACCACCTTCATCACCAACAGAACTGGATAATCCTTTTAGTCTAATAATTTTGCTTAAATTTTTTATTACTACAAAACAAATTCTCATTGCATCAGAAAAACTTTTTGCACGATCTGGTCTAATCATAAATTCTTGAATTCTCAAACCATTATTTGCATGGGCTCCACCATTAATAATATTCATTAATGGGTATGGTAATTGAAAATTATTTTTCATTAAAAAGGTTTTATACAAAGGTATTTTTTTTATTTTTGCTGAAAGTTTTTTAACTGCCATTGATACAGCTAGAATTGCATTAGCTCCTAATTTAGTTTTTTGTCTAGTACCGTCTAAATTAATCATTATAGCATCCACTCTTTCTTGATTATGAATACTATGACCTTTTATTTTTTTTGAAATTTCAGAATTAATTAAGTTTATTGCTCTTAAAACACTTTTTCCTAAATATCTCTTATTATTCTTATCTCTTTTTTCAAAAGCCTCATAAGTTCCAGTTGAAGCACCAGAAGGGCAAATCGCACTAGCACTATTATTTTTAGTAAAAACTTCTGCCTCTATTGTTGGGTTACCTCTACTGTCAAATACTTGACGGGCTTTTACTTTTAAAATTTTACTCACTAATTTTTTATTAAATTATCAATATCTGTAAGTTGTTTTAATAAATTTTCTAATTTATCTAAAGGCACCATGTTTGGTCCATCTGATGGTGCATTATCTGGGTCTTGATGTGTTTCAATAAATACTCCTGCAACACCCACGGCAACAGCGGCTCTTGCTAAATATTCTACGAATTCTCTTTGACCACCACTTTTTTCTCCAAGACCTCCTGGTTGTTGAACTGAGTGTGTGGCATCAAAAATAACTGGGTAACCATTCTTCGCCATTATTGGTAATGATCTCATATCTGAAACTAGAGTATTATATCCAAAGCTTGCACCTCTTTCTGTTACCAATATATTTTTATTACCAGAGTCTGAAATTTTTTTCGTTACATTAGCCATATCCCATGGAGCTAAGAATTGTCCTTTTTTAACATTAATAATTTTATTAGTTTTAGCAGCAGCGATTAATAAATCTGTTTGTCTGCAAAGAAATGCTGGTATTTGTAGTATATCAGCGTGTTTACTTACAATAGAGCACTGCTCTATATTGTGAATATCTGTTAAGATTGGTACATTTAGTTCTTTCTTGATTTTATCAAATACAGGAAGTGATGCTTCTAAACCTGCTCCTCTTTTTCCTTTAAGGCTAGTTCTATTTGCTTTATCAAATGATGTTTTATAAATAAATCCGAGGTTAAATTTCTTAGTAATTTCTTGTATTTTTCCTGCCATATCCATTGCGTGTTGTTCTGTTTCAAGTTGACAGGGACCAGCTATAATACAAATCTTGTTATCATTTGAGATTTCTATTTTTCCACAATTAACTTTTATACTATTCATTTGTGATTTTTTGTTGCCTTGATAAACGATGAGAATAAAGGATGCGGAGCTAAAGGTCTAGATTTAAATTCAGGATGAAACTGAACACCAAAAAACCATGGGTGGTTTCTAAGCTCAATTATTTCAGGTAATTCACCATCTGGAGACAAACCTGAAAAATCCATACCGTTCTTCTCAAATTTTTCTTTAAAAGCTATATTTACTTCATATCTGTGGCGGTGTCTTTCTTTAATTATAGTTTTTTTATATATTTTTTTAATCATTGAATTTTCTTTTAGTTTTGCATCGTAAGAACCTAATCTCATTGTTCCACCTAGATATTTATCAGTACCTTTGATTTTTTTTCCATCTTTGGTCCATTCATTGATTAAACCAATAATATGAAGACCTTTTTTATCAAACTCACTTGAGGTAGCTTTTTTTAAATTAAGTTTATTTCTAGCAAATTCTATTATAGCCATCTGCATTCCGTAACAAATTCCAAGAAAAGGAATCTTTTTATTTCTGGCATATTTAATAGCTTCAATTTTACCATCAGTTCCTCTTTTACCAAAACCTCCTGGTATTAATATTCCAGAAATATTCTGAAGTTTTATTCTTATTTCAGATACTTTTAATTTTTCAGAGTCAATCCTTACTAGATTAACTTTTACATTATTTTCAATACCACCATGTGTAAGAGCTTCATCAAGAGATTTATATGCATCTTTTAATTCAACATATTTTCCAATTATTGCTATGTTTACTTCTTTTTTTGTATGTAAAATAACTTTGGTAATTTTTTTCCAAGGTGTTAAATTTACAGGTTTTTTTGATTTCAGTTTAAAATAATTCAAAACTTGAATATCTAATTTTTCTTTAAAAAAACTAATAGGCGCCTCATAAATAGTTTTTACATCTACTGTTTCAATAACATTTTTTATATCAACATTGCAAAATAAAGATATTTTTTTTCGATGTTCGATTGGTATGGGTCGTTCTGATCTACAAATAATTATATCTGGTTGGATACCAATACTTCTTAATTCTTTAACTGAATGTTGTGTTGGTTTTGTTTTAATTTCATCAGATGATTTTAAATAAGGAACAAGAGTTAAATGAATAAATAATGTATTTTTTTTTCCAATATCATTTGCAAATTGTCTTATTGCTTCAACAAAAGGTAAACTTTCAATATCCCCTACTATTCCTCCAATTTCACAAATAACAAAATCTTCTTTTGATGAATCGTTTTTTATGAACTCTTTTATTCGATCAGTTATATGAGGTATTACCTGAACAGTTTTTCCTAAGTATTTTCCTTTACGTTCTTTTTTAAGAACATCACTATATATCTTACCCGTAGTAATATTATCAGATCTTTTTGCTGATACACCTGAAAATCTCTCATAATGTCCTAAATCTAAATCAGTTTCTGCACCATCATCTGTTACAAAAACCTCACCATGTTGAAATGGACTCATTGTTCCTGGATCAACGTTTAAATAAGGGTCTAATTTTCTTAGTCTTACTTTATATCCTCTCGATTGAAGTAAATATGCTAATGATGCTGAAGAGAGTCCTTTTCCCAAAGATGAAACCACGCCGCCCGTGACAAATATAAATCGCGCCATGGAAGTATCTTATAGCGAAAAAAAATGAAATTGAAAAGTATTAATTATTATTTTCTGGTATTGCTGGTGTGTCCTCTGTCTTTTCCTCAACAGTATCTAAAACTGAGGAAGTTGGAGTTAAATCACCTCTAGAAATAATTGTTAATCCTAAGCTGCAGATAATAAATAAGGTTGCCACTATAGCAGTAGCTTTTGTCATAAAATTTCCTGCTGTTCTTGAAAACATAAAATTTTCTTGTGAAACACCTATACCCAACGCGCCACCTTCTGATTTTTGCATTAAAACTAATAAAACTAAAATAATTGCAAATATGATGTTAAGGACTAATAATATATTTTCCATGGTGGTTAAATATATGTTTTTTTGATTATATCAATAAATTTTTTTGGATTTTGAGATGCACCACCTATTAAAAAGCCATCAATATTATTAATAGACTTCAGTTCATGAATATTTTTAGGATTAACGGACCCACCATAAAGAACTTTGAAATTTTTATTTTTTTGTTTAATGTAATTTATAGTATCAAGAAGTTGATTTGATTTTGGTATTAAACCTGTTCCAATAGACCAAACTGGTTCGTAAGCTATTAAAATTTTATTATAATTCTTTATTTTATTTAATCCTAATTTAATTTGTTTATTTAAAATTTGTTTAGTTATTTTTTTTCTTTTTTGTTTTAATGTTTCACCAATACAAAATATAATTTTAAGCCCAGATTTTAGAGCACTTTTTATTTTAAGATTAATCAATTTATCTGTTTCACCAAATTGTCTATTTTCTGAATGACCAATTATAACATATTTGGCTCCAACATTTTTGAGCATTGAAGAATTTATTGAGCCTGTAAAAGCACCATAATTATCTTTTTCATGACAATTTTGGGCCCCAACTTCAATTTGAGATTTTTTTAATTTTTTAGACATTGGACGAATTAAAGTTGAAGGTGGACAATAAATTATTTTTATAGATTTATTTTTTTTAAAGGTTTTAAAAAATTTATTTACTCTATGTAGTGAGTTTAATGAATTTAAACCACCAAACATTTTCCAATTTGCAATAAAATACATATATTTATTTGTTATTTGCTAAATTTTAATCTATAGGTTTGCTTTTTATAGATCAATAAATTTATAGAGTAATGATAAGTAGTTTTAGAAATTTTGCCAAAACCAAATTTGCAGGGTTATTAGTTTTTATCATGATTATACCTTTTGTGTTTTGGGGTATGGGAAGTATGTTTAGTAGTGGTAACACTAACAATATAGTGAAGATTAACAAAACGAATATTACGACTCAAGAATTTATTGATTACCTAAATGGTTCGGGGATTCCTCAGGAAACGATAAAAAAAAATTTAGATAAAAATATTATTCAAGAAATTTTATCTGGTCTAATTTCTACTACATTGCTAGATTTAGAAATAAAAGATTTTAATATTATTATTTCAAAAAATACTCTGCTTAAAAAAATTAAAGAAAACAAAAATTTTTTAGATGAAAATGGAGTTTTTCAAAGAATTCAATATGAAAAATTTTTACTCGAAAACAATCAATCAGCACCTGCTTTTGAATTAAGATTAAAGAAACGTGAATTACAAAAGAATTTATTTGATTATATTGGTGCTGGAACTGTTTCACCAAAATTTTTAGTTGATAAATTATATGAGGAAGAAAATAAAAAACTTGAAATTGATTTTATAAATTTAGAAAATTTTTATATAAAAAAAGAAAATATCAAAGATCAAGATTTAAAAAAATTTATTAGCGAAAATAAAGATGTGTTAAAAGATGAGTATATTAGTTTTAGTTATGCTTTAATAAATCCTAATAATTTAATAGGTACAGAAGAATTTAATCAATCATTCTTTGATAAAATTGATCAAATAGAGATTGATATATCTAATGAAGTTAAATTTAAAACTATAGTAGAAAATTTAAATATAGATCCAATAAAAATAAAAAACTTTAAATTTTCACCAAAAAAAAATGAAATAGAAAAAAAAATATTTGAATTAAGAAATACTAAATTTGATATTTTTGAAAATGGAAATGATTATATTCTATATAAAATAGAGGATATTGAGCAAAGAGAGCCAAATATTTCAGATCAGCAAACAAGAGATGATGTTCTTCAACTAGTTTACCAAAAAAATAAGTTCGATTATAATAGAGAGTTATTAGAAAAAATTAGAAGTAAAAAATTTGATAACGATAAATTCATATCAATGGGTAAAGATAAAATTGAAACTATAAAACTAAACTCAATTAGAGATAACAAAAAATTTGAAATTAATGCTGTGGAAATTTTATATTCTTTACCAGTCAACTCATTTACTTTAATCAATGATGAGAAAAATAATATTTATTTAGCAAAAATCAAAAAATTTCAAAATAAAGTGTCTGATAATAACACTGAAGAATTTCAACAATATATTGAAAAACAAAATACAAAAAGCAAAAATACTTTATTGAAATCTTATGATTTATTTCTTAATCAAAAGTATAATGTTGTTTTAAATCAAAAAACAATAGAACGAGTTAAAAATTTCTTTCAATGATAATCAATCGAAGCTTCAAGGAATTTAAGTTTCGACATAGAAGCAAAAAAAATCAAATATTATATTCATCAAAAAAGGTCAAGAATGATGACGAAATTTTAAACTTAATAGATAATTTTTTAAAAGAAAAAAATAGCTTCATTTTTGAGTCTGTAGAAAAAGGAAAAATCAAAGGAAGATACACCATTTTTGGAAAAGACCCAGACAAGATTTGGGAATTCAATAACAGCCACTCTTATATTGTAAAAAAAAATAAAAAAATTAAGTTAAAAGATAAACCTGATGTTTTAATCGAAAAAATTATCGAAGATTTTAAATTTGAAACACCTAAAAATTTACCAAAAATATGTTCTCTAATTTCTGGATATTTTTCCTATGATTCAATAAGATATTTAGAAAAAATTCCCAATAATTGTAAAAATGATCTTTCTTTGCCTGATGTAAGACTTTTGAGACCTAGAACAGTTGTTATTCATGATAACTTAAAAAAAGAAATATTTTATATTTGCAACGTTTTTAAAGATGAAAAAATTACAAATTATCATAACAGATATAAAGAGATTCAGTCTGATCTCTTTAAACTATTAATTCAATCATCAGTTAAAAATGTTGATAAAAAAATAAATAAAAGTCTAAAAAATATAAAAGTCAAATCAAATACTTCAAAAAATAGATTTCTATCTATGGTAAATAAAGCAAAAAAATATATTAAATTAGGAGATATATTTCAGGTGGTTTTGAGTCAAAGATTTGAAGCTAAGTTAACAAAAAAACCGATAGATATTTATAAGAAACTAAGAATAACTAACCCCTCACCTTTCATGTTTTTTTTTAATTTCAATGATTTTCAAATAATTGGTGCGAGCCCCGAAATATTAGTAAGACTTAGAAATAATAAGATTACTGTAAGACCCATTGCCGGTACAAGACCAAGAGGAAAAACAAAAAATGAAGATCTTTTTTATGAAAAAGATCTCCTAAAAGATAAAAAAGAACTTTCTGAACATTTAATGTTGTTAGACTTAGGAAGAAATGACGCTGGCAAAGTTTCAAAAATTAACTCTGTCAAAGTAACTGAAAGCTTTATTATAGAAAGATATTCGCATGTGATGCATATAGTTTCTAATGTTGTTGGGGAATATAATAAAAAATTCTCAAAGTTTAAATCGCTTTTAGCTGGTTTTCCTGCAGGAACTGTTTCTGGAGCACCTAAAATAAGAGCTATGGAAATAATAGATGAACTTGAAACAACAAAAAGAAAAGTTTACGCAGGCGGGATTGGATATTTTTCTGCTAATGGAGAATTTGATACGTGTATAGCTTTGAGAACAGCAGTTGCAAAAAAAGATAAATTTTATGTTCAAGCTGGAGCTGGTATTGTTGCTGACAGTAAACCTTTGAAAGAATATGAAGAAACGGTCAATAAGGCTAAGGCTTTAATTAATGCATTAAAATGAAAAAAATAATTTTAATTGATAATTACGATAGTTTTACTTTTAATCTTTATCACTACTTATCTTCATTAAAAGTGAATGTTGATGTAATAAGAAATGACCAAATTTCCTCAAAAGAAATCTTAAAAAAAAAATTTAATAAAATTGTAATCTCACCTGGGCCAGGTAATCCTAATCAATCAGGTAATTGCCTTAAAATTGTAAAAACTCTATATAAAAAGATACCGATACTTGGTGTTTGTTTAGGTCATCAAATAATAGGTCAGGTATTTGGATCTAAAATTGTACAAGCAAGAAAACTAATGCATGGAAAAACAAGCAAAATAATATCAAAAAGAACTGGTATACTAAAAAGTCTTCCAAAAACTTTTGAGGCAACTCGTTATCATAGTTTAATTATTGATAAAAGATCACTATCTAAAGATCTTGAAATTACGGCTGAAACTCAAGATGGGTTAATAATGGGTGTTAGACACAAAAAATATCATGTTCATGGAGTGCAATTTCACCCTGAAAGTATTAAAACTAAGTTAGGTATTAAAATTTTAAAAAACTTTATTAAAATTTAAGATTAATGAAACAATTCATAGATAAGATTAAGAATAAAGAAAATTTGACTTTTGATGAAAGTAAAGCAGCTTTTGAACTATTAATGGAAGGTAAAGCAGAAGATCAAGAAATATTTGATTTTTTAACACTTTTATCAGCTAAGGGTGAGGCCTCAGATGAAATAGCTGGAGGAGTTTTTGTTCTTAGAAATAAATCTAAAAGAGTAAATGTAGAAAATTGTGTTGATACATGTGGCACAGGCGGAGATGGCATGAATACACTTAATATATCTACAGCATCTGCCTTATTGCTGTCTAGCATGGGTGTTAAAGTTGCAAAGCATGGAAATAAAGCTGTATCTTCTAAGTGTGGTTCAGGTGATGTTTTAGAGGCTCTGGATATAAAGATTGATTTAGAACCAAATGACATAGAGGCCCAAATTAATAAAAATAATTTTGGTTTTATGTTTGCACCTAATTATCATAGTGCAATGAGATTTGTCGGACCAACTAGAAAAAAAATTGGAAAAAGAACTATATTTAATATGATTGGACCATTAAGTAGCCCTGCACTAGTAAAAAGACAAGTAGTTGGTGTTTTTGATAAAAAACTATTAAAAATATTTGCAAATGCTTTAAATAATTTAGACATCAAGTTTGCATGGATTGTTAATAGTGAAGATGGTTTAGATGAAATTTCACCCTATGCTAAAACAAATGTTATTCAATTAAAAAATAAAAAAATTTCTGAAATTACTATTGACCCTAAAGAATTAAATGTAAATGCAGAAAAATTTGATAATCTTGTTGGTGATGATGCAAAATTTAATGCGGATAAAATGATTAATATATTCAAAGGTGAGGATAATGATTTTTCTAAGGCTGTTTGCTTAAATACTGCTGCTGGATTAATAATAAATGAAACTCATCAAAATTTTGCTGACGCATATAAAAGCGCGAGAGAACATATTTTATCAAATAAGGTAATTAATCATTTAGAAAAAATTCAAAATGGCTGAAAATGTTCTTGAAAAAATAATTAATAAGAAAAAAGAAAAAATAGTAAATTTAAAAAAAACTATTTCACTAGACTCGTTAAATGAATTGATAAATAAAAATAAATCATTTATCAATTTTAAAGAAAAAATTGTAAACAATGTTAAAGAAAACAAATTTTCTATTATTGCTGAAATTAAAAAAGCTAGCCCTTCTGCTGGATTAATTATCAAAAATTATAACCCTGTTGAAATAGCTAATGTATATAATGATAACAAAGCCACTTGCTTATCAGTTTTAACAGAAGAAGATTTTTTTTTAGGAAACCTGATCCACATAAGTAAGATTAAACAAAAAGTCAATTTACCCATTCTTTGTAAGGATTTTTTTGTAGATAAATTTCAAATACCACTTGCAAAAAGTTATGGAGCTGATGCTGTATTAATTATATTAGCTGGTGTCAGTGAAAGCCTTGCTAATGAATTATATGAAGAAGCATTTAAGCTTGATATGTCTGTTATAGTTGAGGTGCACACTGTTGAAGAGGCTAAGCAAGCTCTTAAATTTAAAAATGCCATGATAGGTATAAATAATAGAAATCTTAAAAGTTTAAAAACTGATATAAATACAACTTTTGATATTCATGATGTTTTAGCTAGTCATTCTGGTCCATTAATTTCTGAAAGTGGAATAAAAACAAAAGATGAACTGTTAGAACTCTCAAATAAAACATCTATTAAAACTTTTTTAATTGGTGAATCACTTTTGAAAGATTTAGATAATAATTCTATTTTTTCTGTTCTTTAGTTAAATAATCCCCTATTTTACTAGCTTTTTTTACTATTGTGAATTGTAGAGAACTTTTGTAGAACAGATTTTGTACGATATTTGTTCTTATGCTAACAAAAAAACAAAAAAACTTGCTTTTATTTATCAACAAGAAGTTGAGAAGTTCTGGTGTATCTCCTTCTTATGAGGAAATGAAAGAGTCGCTAAATTTAAAGTCTAAATCAGGAATTCATAGATTAATCAGTGCATTAGAAGAAAGAGGATTTATTAAAAGACTTGCTCATAAAGCAAGAGCGTTGGAAGTTATAAAATTACCAGAAACAGCTTCAGCAAATGATATTTATAATAGTTTTTCGCCTAGTGTTATTAAAGGTGGGTTAGATGAAGAAAAACCAATATCTAGTGATGTTGAGGTTCCAGTCCTAGGAAAAATAGCTGCAGGAACTCCTGTAGAAGCAATACAAAACGAAGTATCAAGGATACCCCTACCCAGTAATTTAGAAAAAAATGGTGATTATTTTGGTCTAAAAGTCCAAGGGGACTCAATGATTGAAGCTGGAATTAATGAAGGTGACACAGTTATCATTAAACGGACAGATACAGCTGATAATGGAAAAATAGTTGTTGCTTTAATTGATGAACATGAAGCAATGCTTAAGAGAATTAGAAAAAAAGGAAAGGTTGTAGCACTTGAAAGTGCGAATAAAAACTACGAAACCAAAATTTTTGGCCCAGATAGAGTTAAAGTACAGGGCGTATTAGTATCTTTATATAGAAACTTCTAGTAAAATAGTCTAAACAATTTCAATGAAAAAAGTAGCAACAAGATTTGCTCCATCCCCTACTGGGCCTTTACATATAGGTGGTGTTAGAACAGCATTATTTAATTGGTTATATTCTAAAAACCAAAATGGTAATTTTTATTTAAGGGTTGAAGATACCGATAAAGAAAGATCAAAAGATGAATATAAAGATCAAATAATTAAATCTCTTAAATGGATTGGTATAAACTATGATGGAGAAGAATACATTCAATCAAAAAAAGTTGAAGACCATGTAAAAGTTGCAAATGAATTATTAAAAAATGGTTTTGCATATAAGTGTTATTGTTCAAATGAAGAAATAGAGGAACAAAAAAAAAGAGCGAGACAAAAGAAAATTCCTTATATCTATGATAGAAAATGGCGAGACAAAAAAGAAGTAGACGCTCCAAAAGATATTAAACCAGTCATAAGATTTAAAAGTAAAATAGATGGAACTTCTATATTAGAAGATTTAGTTCAAGGTGATGTTGAAATTGATAATAATACTATTGAAGATTTTATAATCTTAAGAAATGATGGAACACCAACATACAATTTGTCAGCATCAGTCGATGATCATCAAATGAATATGACACACATTATTAGGGGTGATGACCATAAAATAAATACCTTCAAACAAATACAAATTTATCAAGCTATGAAATGGGAGTTACCTTTGTTTGCTCATATACCTTTAATACATACAATTGAGGGAAAAAAGCTGTCAAAGAGAGATAAAGCTTCTACATTAGATGATTATTCCAAAATTGGTATAATGCCAGATGCTCTAAGAAATTATCTTCTTAGATTAGGATGGTCATATAAAGATAAAGAAATATTCACACTAGATGAAAGTATTAAACATTTTAATCTTGAAGGAATTGGTAAATCTCCATCTAAACTAGATATGAGTAGAATTTTATCAATGAATGAGCATTATATTAAAAATATAGATGAAAATGACTTATTTAACCAACTAACCGATTACTGCAAATTATATAAAAGT
>JACWCY010000001.1:120000-272112 GCA_014654455.1 Pelagibacterales bacterium SAG-MED01 | reverse complement strand
GCATGGATATTAAGTTGTACAGCTAGAATGGGATGGTTAAATAGGATGACACAGTTTAAAGAGAAAGCTGGAAAAGATAAAGAAAAAGCAAGTATTGGGCTTTATTCATATCCAGTACTAATGGCAGCAGATATATTATTATACGATACAACACATGTTCCTGTAGGCGATGATCAAAAACAACATTTAGAACTTTGTCGAGATATTGCTCAAAAATTTAATAACGATTTTAAAGTTAATGATTTTTTTAAGATACCAGAACCTCTAATTCAAAAGGAGTTTTCTAGAATAATGAGTCTTAAAGATGGATCAAAAAAAATGAGTAAATCAGAATTATCAGATTTAGGTCGAATAAATTTAACTGATGAAAAAGATCAAATTATAAATAAAATAAAAAAAGCCAAAACAGACCCAATGCCAATGCCATCAACAATTGATGAGCTAGACAAAAGACCTGAGGCTAAAAATTTAATTGGTATTTATTCAAGCTTGACTAGTTTGTCTTTAGAAAAAGTAATTGAAAATTTTTCTGAAAAAAATTTTTCAGA
Source organism: Pelagibacterales bacterium SAG-MED01 (assembly GCA_014654455.1). GTDB lineage: Bacteria > Pseudomonadota > Alphaproteobacteria > Pelagibacterales > Pelagibacteraceae > Pelagibacter. Next base: position 271,564 of record JACWCY010000001.1, on the reverse strand, counting down.
ATTTAAAGAAAATTTAACACAAGTTTTAGTTGATAAAATTACCCCCATTTCACTTGAGATTAAAAAATTGTTAAATGAAAAAAAATATCTAGATGAAATCCTTTCTAATGGATGTGAAAAAGCGAACAATATAGCCACAAGAAAAATTAAAAAAATTCACGAAATAGTCGGTTTTTAAACTAAATTTATTAACTAGTTTAAATTTTATAATTAATGATTATATATTAGTTATGTTTGTTCAGACAGAAATTACACCAAATCCAAATTCTCTAAAATTTTTACCAGGTAAAACTGTTTCAAGTTATGGATCTTTTGAAATTACAAAAAAAGATGAAACAAATAATGAGTTAGTGAGAAATTTACTTTCAGTTAATGGTGTTGAAGGAATTTTTTTAGGAAAAGATTTTATATCAATCAATAAATATGAGGAAATATCATGGGATGAAGTTAAGCATATAGTTATTTCTTTAATTAATGATTTTTATTCAAGTGGAAAAGATTGTGTAATAGAAAAAGATTTAAATGAGACAAATGAAAACTTAAAAGATATAGAAAAAAAGATTGTAAAAATACTAGATGAAAAAATAAGACCTGCCGTTGCTAAGGATGGAGGTGATATTAAATTTAAAGAATATAAAGACGGGATTGTAAAAGTTCAATTACAAGGCAGTTGTTCGGGCTGTCCTAGCTCGACAGCAACTTTAAAACAAGGAGTTCAAAATCTTTTATGTCATTATATACCAGAAGTAAAAGAAGTGAGAGCAATTTAATATGTTTAAAAGAGAAAAATTAATATTTAATTTTAAGTTTTTAAAATTTTTTGATCAAAAGGGCTTAGGGTCTATTCCAAGAATTTTTGTTAGTTCTTTGGCTGTTTTATTTTTTTTTTATTCAATGCCACTATTAATTAAAAATGTTAAAGAAAAAAATTCAGAATATCAAAATAATTCTAAAGCAGTTTTAGCATACACCCTAAATAATAAGGGTAGTAACATAGAAAATGAAGGACAGGTTCTTAATGAAAATGATTTATTAAGGGATATTTTTAGTCTTAATGATTTAGAAACAGACACCGTAAGATTGAATGCTTCTACCATTAAACAATTATTTGAGGATACCAATTACTCCTTAAATGATGTCAGAAAAAAAAAATTGGTTAAACCAGTGGCTTTAACTCTACTACCTGCAGAAATAAAAATGATTGAGAATACAAAACAAAGAAAAGATTTTTTTATCCAAATTGTTTTGCCACTAATTTTACAGGAAAATAATAATATTAAATTAGATAGAAAAAGACTTTTTAGCATTATCAATAAAAGCAATAATACTGAATTAGAAAAAAAATGGCTTAAAAAAAAATATAAACAATATGGTGTATCATCAAGTGATTTATCAACTTTAAAAATTAGAATGGATGAAATTCCTGTTTCACTTGCAATTGCTCAAGCTGCAAAAGAAACAGGCTGGGGCACATCTAGGTTTGCACAAGAAGGCAATGCATTATTTGGGCAATGGACTTGGTCAGGTGAAGGTTTAAAACCTAAAGATGCAGATCAGAACAAGGGTCACAAAGTTATGAAATTTAATGTTCTTCAAGCTTCTGTACGTGCTTATCAGCGTAATTTGAATACGCATTCGTCGTATAAAAATTTAAGACAGGCAAGAGCTGAATTAAGAGATAGAGGGATAGCATTAGACAGTTTAGTTCTTGTTAAATTTTTAAATGAATATGCTGAGACAGGAGAAAAATATGTTGAAGTATTAACTAAAATTATAAAACAAAATAATTTAAAGGATTTTGATGATGCAAAATTGTTACCATCAAGTATTGAACTTGAGAGTCTGATTTAATTTTTTTGTATAGTAAATTGAGTTCCAAACCATCTCCATTTTCCATTGTCATTTAAAGAACAATTAATTCTACCTCTACGAGGTAGAAACTTATCTTCGAAGTTAATTATTAATGTTTCTTGATTAAATTCTAAATTTGATTTTTTCCAATTGCCTCCATCATTTGAATAACAATTAATATTACTAATATTTTTTTGTTCTTTGAAAAATTCAACAACCAGTCGTGGTGGATTATTTTTATTACTTATTTTTTTTTCAGATGGTTTTAAACTTTTGTACTCTAGAGGACTATAATTGATTAAAGACTTAAATCTTTTCAAGTCTCCATATTTTTCATTAATTGGAAATCTAGGTAATTCAAATCTATCTTTATTTACATCAATAACGCCAGAATGTTGACCAAAAGCTACTTTAAAATTATTTGAAATATAATTTCTCATATATTGTGAATATTCACCAAAAGGATATGAGAAGATTTTTGGAATATATCCAAGTTTATCCATAAATATTTTTGATGCAGTTTCAATATCATTAATAAATTCTGAATTATTCATTTCGATTAAATATTCATGAGTATGAGAATGATGACCGATTAATGCAAAATCTGATTTTTCTATTTCTTTAATTTCATCCCAATTCATGTAACCATTCTTACCAACTGGCTCAGTGGATATAAAAAGAATAAAAGGAATTTTGTTTTCTTTTAAAAATGGCCAAGCTTCAGTATAAAATGATTTAAATCCGTCATCTATAGTAATTAAAATGTCTTTTTTATTTTTTGGCTTGTTAAATTGATCTATAAAAAATCTTGGATTATTGAAATTATAATTAAGATTTTTTATTATTTGTATTTGTTCTTTAAATACATCCATTTGAATATTTGTAGATGGATATTTAGACTCATTAAAACGATGGTACATAATTGATAAAATACCCTCATCTTTTGAATAACGTTTACTATTATTATCTTCTGCATTAGAATTTATTGAAAAACAAAAAATTAAAATGAATAAACTAATTATCGATGCTTCAAATAAAGCTATTTTTTTAATGATCATCACTAATAATGATATTTATAATATTAGTCATGAAAATAGCAAAACTAATTATGAAAAATTGATGATTTTGATTAATAATTTTTTAAATTCAAAAAAACTTGCAATAAACAATATTTCAACCATTTACGTTAGTCGAGGCCCAGGTAGCTTTGCAGGTATTAGAAACTCACTTTCTATAATTAAAGCAATACATATAGCAAAAAAAGTTGATTATTATTGCTTTAGTTTTAAGGATTTTATCGATGAAGGTGATATTAAATATGAAAATATTCCCAAACTATGCAATAAATTTAATATTAAAAAAAATTTGATTAAACCCATCTATTTAAGTTAAAATTAAGTATGTCAGATACTATTGAACAAAAATGTTTATTAAAAGGTGTAAAGCTCACAGATCAAAGAAGAATAATTGCTAAAGTAATGTCAGAGTCAAATGACCATCCTGATGTTGATGAATTATATACTAGAGTTTCAAAAATAGACTCAAAAATAAGTATTGCAACTGTTTATAGAACAGTAAAACTTTTTGAAGAGTCTGGTATTCTTACAAAACATGAATTTAAAGGTGGAAAAGCAAGATACGAAGAACTAAATGAAGGACATCATGATCACCTCATTGATATAAAATCTGGGGAAATTATAGAGTTTGTTGATGAAGAAATTGAGAAACTTCAAAAAAAAGTAGCAGAAAAGCATGGTTATACTTTAGTAGATCATAAGTTAGAATTATATGGGGTTAAAAAAAAATCTCAATAAATGAGTAAAAAAATTTTTATTAAAACTTTTGGATGTCAAATGAATGAGTATGACTCAAATCGTATATATGACACCGTAAAAAAGATTGGTTATGATAAAACAGAAAATTATGAAGAAGCTAATTGTTATCTTCTAAACACGTGTCATATAAGAGACAAAGCAAAAGAAAAAGTTTATCATGAAATAGGAAGAGTTAAGAAAATTTTTAGAACAAAACAAAAACCATTAGTAATTATAGCAGGATGTGTAGCACAAGCAGAAAATCAAGAAATGCTTAAAAGAGAACCTTATATAGATTTGCTCATTGGACCTCAATCTTATCATAAAATTAATGATACTATTTTAGATTATATTAAAAAAAAGAAAAAAAGTGAAAAAACAGAATTTGATCCAGTTTCTAAATTTAAATATTTGAGTAAAATTAAAAATGAATCAAAAAAAATTTCTTCATTTTTAACTATTCAAGAGGGATGTGATAAATTTTGTCATTTTTGTGTAGTTCCATATACAAGAGGACCTGAGTATTCAAGACCATTTAATCAAATTATAAATGAAGCTAAGTACCTAGCTAATAATGGTGTTAAAGAAATAATTTTACTTGGTCAAAATGTTAATGCTTATAATAATGAGAATAATAAATTATCAAATTTAATTTTAGAAATTGAGAAGATTCCAGAAATTGAAAGAATTAGATATACGACATCTCACCCAAGAGACATGACTAATGATTTAATTGAGGTTTATAAAAATTCTCAAAAATTGATGCCTTTAGTACATTTACCCGTACAAAGTGGATCAGATAAAATTTTAGGTCTCATGAATAGAAAACACTCAATTAAAGAATACTTAAAAGTAGTAGACCAGTTAAAAAAAATAAATCCCAATATAGAATTTTCTAGTGATTTTATCATTGGTTATCCCGGAGAAAATGAACAGGACTTTAAAAGTACATTTGAATTAATTAAAAGAGTTAATTTTATAAACTCATATTCTTTCATTTTTAGTCCAAGACCTGGTACTGTAGCTGCAGATTTGAAATTGATAAAAAAATCAATCTCAATGGAAAGATTAGAAATAATTCAAAATCAATTATCTAAAAATCAGATGAAAATGAATAAATCTTTGGAAAATAAGAATATTAATGTTTTGGCTGAAAACTTTACAGAGAATAAAAAAAACGTTTTTGGAAGATCAGAATATATGACAGCAGTAGTTTTCAATGGTAAAAAAGAAGATATGGGAAAAATTGTGTCAGTAAAAGTTAATCAAGTTAATAGAAATACCTTAATTGGTAGTTCAATTAATAATTCCAATCAAAAGGTTGCATAAAAATTGAACGGTTCACCTAAAAAAAAAATAGATACTTTATTAAAATTTGTATATTCAGATAACAACTCATTAAGTGTTATTTTTCAAGATAATGATTTATTGATTGGTGTAGTAGGTGAATTTAATAAAAATTTAAAAGAATTAGAAAAAATTACAGACTCAGATCTATACTCCAGAGGCAACTCAATATTAATCAAATCAAATCCAAAAAAGAATGAAATTATTAAAAATGCAATTCAATTTTTAGCAAATCAATTTATTAATAATGGCAATATTGAAAATAAGGATATAATTTCATCTGTAGATAACTTTATGATTAAAGAAAAGGTTAAAAGCAATAACGTAACTGATATTATTAAAACACCAAAAAAGTCAATAATACCAAGATCAGAAAAACAAAAAGGTTATGTTAGAGCTTTAAGACAAAGTGATATTATAATTTCAGCAGGACCTGCGGGAACTGGTAAAACTTTTTTAGCAGTAGCCGTGGGCCTTACAATGTTGCTTGAAAAAAAAATCGAAAGAATAATCTTATCAAGACCAGCAGTTGAAGCAGGTGAACGATTAGGTTTTTTACCAGGAGATATGAAAGAAAAAGTTGACCCATATCTAAGACCTCTGTACGATTCTCTTTACGATTTATTTGATTTTGAAAAAATTCAGAGAATGATTGAAATTGGCGATATAGAAATTGCGCCCCTAGCCTTTATGAGAGGTAGAACATTAAAAAACTCTTTTGCTATTTTAGATGAGGCGCAAAATGCTACCGATACTCAAATCAAGATGTTTTTAACACGTATCGGCGAAAACTCAAAAATTGTTGTCAATGGTGATCCAACACAAATAGATTTGCCAAACAAAAATATGTCAGGATTAGTAAGATCTAAAGAGTTACTAGGTCATTTGAAGGAAATATCTGTTGTTGATTTTGATCATTCAGACGTTGTTCGCCATCCACTTGTTTCTAAAATAGTAAAAGCTTATTCAAACAATGATTAAAATTAATGTCTTCTCAGAAGAGAAGGCTTGGTCTAAAAAACTAAAGAAAAAAGAGTTTTTTTTCAAAAAAATTTGTAAAGCTTTTCCATTAAAATATAAATTTATAAATAAAAAAGTTAGCTTAACTTTATTGCTTTCTAACAATAAGAAGATAAAAAAATTAAATAAAAATTTCAGAAACAAAGATAAATCAACAGATATTTTGTCTTTTCCATTAAACAATAAAACTAAAATATCAAAACAAACTTATATTGGAGATATTATTATAAGTTATAATTATATGAATAATCCAAGATCTCAGAAATCAAAATTTTTTAAGGAAAAAGTAATTAAAACATTTATTCATGGCTTTCTACATTTACTAGGTTTTGATCATATTAAAAATAATGATTATATGAAGATGCTAAAAGAAGAAAAGCTTATATATCAATCGGTAATTTCAAAAATAAATTAAATTGAATAGAAAATTATATATTGAATACATAAATTTATTCTTTTTAGGTATTGTAACATCGTTAAGTTTACCTCCATTTAATTATTTGATAATTAATTTTTTTACATTAAGTTTCTTTTTTCTTTTTCTGATTAAAAAAACTTTAATTCATAATAATAAAAAAACCTTCTTTTTATATGGATGGATATTTGGTCTTGGCTATTTCATTTCTAATCTGTATTGGATATCAATTTCATTAACATTCGATAAGAGTTTTAAATTTTTAATTCCAATAGCTATTTTTTTAATACCTTCGTTTTTAGCTATATTTTATGGGTTAGTTTCTTACTTTTTTATAATCTTGAAGCCCAAAAAATTTTTAAGTTCATTTTTAATGTTCTCATTAATTTTTGGAGTTTTAGAATTTTTAAGAGGTACAATTTTGACAGGATTTCCATGGAATTTAATTTCATATAGTTTTTCAAAACATTTAGAAATTTTAAGTATTACTTCAATTATAGGAACCTATGGGTTCAATTTGGTTTGTATATCTTTGTTTACTAGCCCAGCAATTTTCTTTTTAGGAAATAAAAAAAAAAATATTTGGGTTTTTGCTTTTTTTGTATTCTTGCCAATATTTTTTTATATTTATGGTTTTTCTTATAAAGAAAAGTTTAATTTAGCAGATAAAAATCTTTATGATTACAAATTAAGAGCTATTGGATCCAATATTAGTCTAGATAGATTTTACACAAATATAGATCCTGTTTCAGTTATTGAGGATTTAATTAAGATAAGTGATCCAAAAAAAAATGAAAAAACAATTTTTATTTGGCCAGAGGGCATTCTTCCTGGTATTTCTCAGGATGAATTTACCAATTATAGTTCGTTATTTAGAAAAAAATTTAACAATAATCATTTATTAATGATTGGGATTAATAGTCAATCAACTAAAAATTCATCTAAAATTTTTTTTAACTCTTTTTCTCTTTATGATCATGAATTAACTTTACTCAACTCATATAATAAAATTAATTTAGTACCATTTGGTGAATTTTTACCTTTTGAAAATATCTTAAAAAATACTGGATTCAGGACAATCACTAATAATTATCAATCCTTTTCAAAAGGTGAAAAAAGAGATTTAATCCATATTAAAAAAGAAAACTTTTCTATAAAAATTTTACCGTTAATTTGTTATGAAATAATTTATTCGGGTAAATTATTCGATAGCCCTGATTTTGATTTAATTGTCAATATTTCTGAAGATGGATGGTTTGGTCAATCAATTGGACCTAAACAACATTTTTCTCACAGTATATTTAGAGCAATTGAAAGTGGCAAATACGTAGTACGATCAGCAAATAATGGCTTAGCTGCAATAATAAATCCGCTAGGAGTTACAGAACAAAAAGTTAATTTTGGTGATTCAGGTTATGTTGATTTTAATGAGATAAGAAAAATACAACCAACAGTATTTTCAAAATATGGAAATAAAATTTTTGGATTATTAATTTTATTGTATATTTTTTTAATATTTTCATTTAATAGGATTAACAATGAGTAATCTTAAAAACTATCTTTTCACAAGTGAGTCTGTTTCAGAGGGTCACCCAGACAAAGTATCAGACAGAATCTCTGACATGGTTGTTGATAGTTATCTTTCTGGAGATCCTTTTTCAAGAGTCGCGTGTGAAACATTAACTACAACAAATAAAGTTGTTTTAGCTGGAGAAGTTAGAGGTCCAACAATTAAAAAAGATGAATTAATTGAAAAGGTTAGGAGCTGTATAAAAGATATAGGATATGATCAAGAGGGCTTCACTTGGAAAGAAGCAACAAAAATTGAAAGTCATTTACATTCTCAATCAACCGATATTGCGATGGGTGTAGATTCTTCTGGCAATAAAGATGAAGGAGCTGGAGATCAAGGTATTATGTTTGGATATGCCTGTGATGAGACAGATGTATTGATGCCAGCACCAATACATTATTCACATAAAATTTTAAGTTTAATGGCAGAGGATAGAAAATCAGGTAAATTAAAAAATATAGAACCAGACTCTAAAAGTCAGGTTACATTTGAGTATGTAAATAGTAAACCAACTAAAGTAAAATCTGTTGTAATTTCTTCACAACATTCTGCAGATGTTAATCAAGCGCAGGTTAGAGATTTATTAAGACCGTATATGCAGAAGTCTATTCCAAAAATTTTTTTAGAAGATTTTAATGAAGACGAATTTTATGTTAATCCAACTGGAAATTTTGTAATTGGTGGTCCAGATGGAGATTGTGGATTGACTGGAAGAAAAATTATTGTTGATACTTATGGTGGAGCAGCACCTCATGGAGGTGGGGCATTTTCAGGTAAAGATCCAACTAAAGTGGATAGATCTGCTGCATATGCTGCTAGGTATATTGCAAAAAATGTTGTTGCTTCAAAAATTGCAAATAAATGTTTAATCCAATTAGCTTACGCCATAGGAGTTTCGAGACCATTATCTATTTATGTGGATTTGTTTGATAACGATTTAGATAAAAATCAATTTGTAGTGAAAAAAATAAATGAAAATTTTGACCTTAGTCCCAGGGGAATAAGAGAGATGTTAGATTTAAATAAGCCTATATATGAAAAAACTGCAGCCTACGGTCATTTTGGAAGAGTGCCAGAAAACAATGGGTCATTTTCATGGGAAAAAACAGACAAAACAGATGTTTTTTCTAAATAGTTTATGTTGAATTAAAAAAAAACTTTACTATATTTCACGTAAACTATTGATCTTACAAAATGGGCTTTAGCCCATTTTTTTTTAGAGCAAACAAAATATGTTAAACAAGAGAGCAGATAAATTAGAATTATTAAGAATTGCAGAAGCAGTAGCTTTGGAAAAATCTATTGATAAAGAGTTGATTATAAGCTCAATGGAGACAGGTATAGCTAAAGCCGCAAAATCTAAATTTGGCCAAGATAATGAAATTCAAGTTTTAATTAACAGGGATAATGGTGATATTGAAATTTTTAGAAAGTTAATAATTTCTGAAAATCCAGAAAATAATAATATTGAAATTAAGTTAGAAGATGCTGTTAATTTAAATGAGACCAATAAAGGGAAAAAGGTTGGAGATGAAGTATTACAACCTTTACCAGCATTTGATTTTGGAAGAATAGCTGCACAAACTGCTAAGCAAGTTATAAGTTTTAATGTCAGAGAAGCAGAGCGTGAAAGACAATTTAATGATTTCATTGATAAAAAAGATTCAATTTTAAGTGGTATTGTAAAAAGATTAGAATTTGGAAATGTAATAGTTGATCTTGGAAGAACTGAAGCAATCATTCAAAAAAATGAGATGATCCCTAGAGAAAATATTAAAGCAGGTGATAGAATTAAAGCATATTGCAGCGACGTGAGAAGAGAAACAAGAGGACAACAAATTTTTCTTTCAAGAGCACATCCTAAATTTATGGAAAAACTTTTTGTTCAAGAAGTACCGGAGATTTATGATGGTTTAATTGAAATAAAATCTTCTTCAAGAGATCCTGGTAGTAGAGCTAAAATTTGTGTTAAGGCTGTAGACACGTCACTAGACCCAGTTGGAGCATGCGTTGGTATGAGAGGATCTAGAGTTCAAGCAGTTGTAAATGAGTTACAAGGTGAAAAAATTGATATTGTTAACTGGTCAGAAGATCCTGCAATTTTAGTTTCCAATGCTTTGTCTCCCGCAGAAGTTCAAAGAGTTAATGTTGATACTGAGAGAAAAAAATTAGATGTAATTTTAACAGAAGAAAATTTGAGTAAAGCAATTGGACGAAGAGGTCAAAATGTGAGGCTTGCAACTAAGCTACTGAATTATGAAATAAATATAATGACTGATGCAGAAGACTCAGAAAGAAGACAATTGGAATTTAGAGAAAAAACAGAAAATTTTGTTAAAAATTTAGAATTAGATGAAACTCTAGGCCAATTGTTGGTTGCTGAGGGATTTTCAACAATTGACGATATTAAAGATAGTCCAGTTGAAAACCTAATTAAGATAGAAGGTATAGAAGAAGATACAGCAAAAGCATTAATAGAAAGAGCAAAAGAATTTTATCAAAAAGATCAAGAAGATATTTCTAAAAGAATAAAAGATTTAGGCTTAGAGGACTCATTAATAAATTTAAAAGGACTTACTCCAGGAATGCTAGTAACGCTAGGTGAGCAAAAGATATTAAAATTAGAGGATTTTGCTGATTTAGCTTCAGATGAATTAACAGGTGGTTTTGATGTGGTTAAAGGTGAAAGAGTAAAAATTCAAGGATTTTTGGAGGATTTTGCTTTATCAAAAACAGAAGCAGACGAACTAATTATGTCAGCAAGAAATATAGTTTATAAAGATTGAGAGATGATAAATGGAGAACAAAAAAACAAAACTTACAATTTCTGGAAACCCCAAAAAGTCATTTAAAAATTTTGATAGTTCAAAAGTTCAAGGAAAAAAAACAGTAGTAATAGAAAGATCAGTCACAAAATCTACTAATAAAACAAGTTATAATAAATCTCCTGTATCTAGATCAGCTCCATATAATCACAAAAAAGGTTCCTTTATAAAACCTTTCAGCGCTCCTAAAACTTCCCCAGTTACTAGTGATTTTGAGAGGCGTAAATTAGCAGAACAAAGAGCCACGAAAAGATTAAAAGGAGATGAAAACAAAGAAAAAAAATCAAAATCAGGTACAAAAAAAAGAGAACTTAAACTCACAGTTTCTAGAGCTCTTAGTGATGAGATTGAAACAAGAGAAAGAAGTTTAGCATCTGTTAAAAGAGCAAGACAAAAAGAACTTAAAAATTCCAATAAAGATGAAAGTAAGGATAATTTAAAACCTATTAAAAGAGATATTAATATACCTGAAGCTATAACAGTCAGGGAGCTTGCAAATAGAATGGCAGAACAGTCTAGCAATGTAATTAAATATTTATTTGGTATGGGAGTTACAGTAACAATTAATCAAACATTAGCTGCTGACACCGCAGAGTTTTTAGTAAAAGAATTTGGACATAATCCGATAAGAGAAGAAAAAGCTGAAGAAATAATTCAAAAGATAAAAGCTTCAAGAGCAGAAAATTTGAAGAATAGGCCCCCTATAGTTACTGTAATGGGGCATGTTGATCATGGTAAAACATCAGTTTTAGATGTTTTGAGAAGTGCAAATGTTGTTTCAGGAGAATTTGGTGGAATTACACAACATATAGGTGCTTATCAAATTGAGAGTAATTCCAATAAATTAACATTTATCGATACACCAGGTCATGCTGCTTTCACTGAAATGAGAGCAAGAGGATCAAAGCTAACAGATGTTGTAGTTTTAGTGGTTGCTGCTGATGATGGAGTAAAACCTCAGACAGTAGAGTCAATAAAACATGCAAAGGCTGCGAAAGTCCCTATCGTAGTTGCTATAAATAAATGTGATTTACCAGAAGCGGACCCACAAAAAATTAAAAATCAGCTTCTAGAACATGAATTAATAGCTGAAGATTTATCGGGCGATACATTAATGGTAGAAATTTCTGCTAAAACAAAATTAAATTTAGATAAATTGGTAGAAGCAATAATTTTACAGGCAGAAATTTTAGATTTAAAAACAGATTTTGAATCTAAAGCGACTGGAATTGTATTAGAGTCTAAAATTGATATTGGAAGAGGACCCGTTGCAACGATAATTGTAACAAATGGAACTCTTAAAAAGGGAGAATTTTTTGTAAGTGGATCTAGATGGGGCAAAGTTAGAGCAATCATAAATGATAAGGGAAAAAATATTAATGAGGCGTCTCCCTCAACTCCTGTAGAAATTTTAGGAATTAATGGTGCTGCAAAAGCTGGAGATGACTTTATAGTTTTAGAAAGTGAAAAAGAAGCTAAAACTTTGAGTGAAAATAGAGTTCAAGAAAGTAGAGAAGGAAAAAATCCTTTATCTTTTGCAACACAAGAGTCAGCTTTTTCTGACAAATCATCTAAAGAACTAAATATGATAATTAAATCAGATGTACATGGATCTTCTGAAGCAATTAAAAATGCAATTAATCAAATTAAACATGATGAAGTAAAACCTAAAATAATTCTAGCTGACATTGGCATGGTTACTGAGACTGATGTTACCTTAGCTAAAGCCTCAAATGCTATATTAATAGCTTTTAACGTTAAACCAAGCAAGGAAGCAAAAAAACTTGCTGAAAATGAAAATATTAAAATCTCTTCATACAATATTATTTATGAGGTGTTAGATTATATAAAACAAAAAATGTCAGGACTGCTTGCTCCAGATATTAAAGAAACTATTACTGGAACTGCTCAAATTTTAGAAATATTTAAAGTCTCTGGAGCTGGGAAAGTTGCTGGGTCTAAAATTATTGAAGGTGAGATAACAAACATTTCACAAGTTAGAGTAATAAGAGATGGTACAATAATTTTTACTGGAAAAGTTGGAACTTTATTTAGAGAAAAAGATCAAGTAAAACAAGTCGGCAGTGGTCAAGAATGTGGAATAACAGTTAAAGACTACATGGATTTCCAAAAAAATGATACAATAGAAGCTTTTAGTGTTACTTCTACAGAAAGGTCAATTTAATGGCTGATAGAATAGGAAAACCAATAACACAAAGACAGCTTAGGGTTGGGGAGATGATTAAGCAATCTTTAAGCATGATTTTTATTAGAAATGAGGCTAAGGTCCCAAATTTGGAAACTAACACGATTACAGTTACTGAGGTAAGAATGAGTCAAGATTTAAAAATTGCAAAAGCATATGTTCTTCCACTTGGTGGAAAAAATGCAGATGAAATTATTAATATTTTAAAAGAATACTCATTTTTAATTAGAAAGATTTTATCACAAAAAGTTGATATGAAATTTTTACCAAAATTACTTTTTAGAAAAGATGAGTCATTTGAGTATGCAGAAAAAATAGAAAACTTAATAAAACAAACAAATAAATAGGAAAAAGAGGCATGAATAAAAAGGCACAAGAATTAGCAATGCACGATAAAGATACTGGATCTTCTGAGATACAGGTTGCTTTGCTAACAGAAAAAATTGAAACTCTCTCTAAGCACATTAAACAATTCAAAAAGGATAAGCATTCATCTGTTGGATTACTGAGAGCGGTAAATAGAAGAAAGAAATTGTTAGAATACCTCAAGAAAAATAAAATGGATTCTTACAAAAATGTACTGTCGAAATTGAACATAAGAAAATAGTACTCAAGATAGATAGAATGGAATGGAACGAAACGAACGAAATGAAATGGAAATGAAATGTTTAAAGTATATAAAAAGGAAATTGAAGTAGCAGGAAAAAAGATAAGTTTAGAAACAGGCAAAGTAGCAAGACAAGCAGACGGAGCAATCATAGCTTCATGTGGTGAAACAGTTATTTTAGCAACAGTAGTAGGAGCAAAGAAAGTAAATCCAGATATGGATTATTTTCCTTTATCAGTTAACTACCAAGAAAAATATTATGCAGGGGGAAAAATTCCTGGTGGATATTTTAAAAGAGAAGCAAGACCCACTGAAAGCGAAACATTAATTTCAAGATTGATTGATAGACCAATCAGACCTTTGTTTCCTGATGAATTTAAAAATGAAGTACAGTTATTACCAACTGTAATTTCGTATGACAAAGAAAACCAACCAGATGTTCTAGCAATTACTGCCTCTTCAGCAGCACTAGCTATTTCAGGAATGCCATTCATGGGCCCTGTGGGCGCATCTAGAGTAGGTTTTGTTGATGGTAAGTATATTCTTAACCCATCAAAAGCAGAATTAGAAAACTCAAGTTTAGATCTAGTTGTAGCAGGCACTAAAGACGCTGTGCTTATGGTTGAGTCAGAAGCAAATGGTTTATCAGAAGAAAAAATGTTAAATGCAGTTAAGTTTGGACACGAAGGCTTCATTCCAGTAATTGAAATGATTGAAGAGCTTGCTAAAGATTGTAGAAAACCAAAATGGACTGTTGAGAAAAAAGATTTATCTGAAGTTAAGAAAAAACTTGAAGTAACATTTACAGATGATTTGAAAAAAGCTTTTGCGACAAAAGATAAACAAAACAGATCAAATCAAATTTCTGAAATCACAGATAAAGCCAAAAAGCTTTATGAAGAAAATGAAAAATATACTGATCTTGACGTAAATAGCCAATTAAAGAGCTTAGAAAAGTCTATTGTAAGAACAGATATTCTTAAAAATAAAAATAGAATTGATGGTAGAGGCCTGTCTGATGTAAGAGCAATTTCATGTGAAGTTGGCGTTTTACCAAGAACCCATGGCTCTGCATTATTCACAAGAGGTGAAACACAAGCAATTGTTGTGACTACTTTAGGTACATCCGATGATGAACAGAGACTAGAAAGTTTGGATGGACAACATAGAGAAAGATTTATGCTTCATTATAACTTTCCTCCTTTTTCAGTTGGTGAAACTGGAAGAATTGGAACTGGAAGACGTGAAATTGGTCATGGTAAACTAGCATGGAGAGCAATAAATTCTTCATTACCATCAAAAGAGTCGTTCCCATACACTTTCAGAATAGTATCAGAGATCACTGAGTCTAATGGCTCTTCTTCAATGGCTACTGTTTGTGGAGCATCTCTAGCATTAATGGATGCTGGCGTTCCAATTAAAGAGCCAGTTGCAGGTATTGCAATGGGCTTAATTAAAGAGGGTGATGATTTTAGTGTCCTATCAGATATTTTGGGTGACGAAGATCACTTAGGAGATATGGATTTTAAAGTTGCTGGAACTAAAGATGGAATTACCTCACTTCAAATGGATATCAAAATTACTGGTATTACTTTTGAAATCATGGAGCAGGCATTAAAGCAGGCTAAAGATGGAAGAATTCATATTTTAGGTGAAATGAATAAAGCTTTATCAGCTTCAAGAGCTGATGTTGGAAAACACACTCCAAAAATGGAGCAAGTAACTGTAGACAAAAAAGACATTGCTGCTGTAATTGGAAAAGGTGGAGCAACAATTAGAGAGATTGTTGAAAAATCAGGTGCTAAAGTGGATGTAAATGATGAGGGTGTAGTAACAGTAGCTGCTCCTGACGAAGAATCTAGAAACACAGCTTTGCAGATGATTAAAGACATTACTGCAAAAGCTGAATTGAATAAAATTTATTCGGGTAAAGTAATGAAGATTATGGAATTTGGTGCATTTGTTAATTTCTTAGGAAAACAAGATGGATTAGTTCATATTTCAGAGCTAGCAGATAAAAGAGTAGCAAAAGTTACCGATGTTGTCAAAGAAGGTGATGAGGTAAAAGTTAAAGTGATTGGTTTCGATAGAGGTAAAGTTAAACTTTCTATGAAACAAGCTGCTAAATAAAAATTAAAACCCACCTCGCCAATTATTTTTATCATTAAATTGGTCTTTTTCTTTTTGAGAGGTGGGTCTAAATAAATAATAAATCACAAATATTAAACAAACTAAAATTATTAATACTTCCATAAACTATATTAACATTAGCTTATATTTTTAGGATCTGGCATTCCAACCTTGTTATAACCAGCATCTACATAGTGAATTTCACCTGTAACACCATTTGCAAGGTCACTTAGAAGATATAATGCTGAATTTCCAACATCATGGATATCTACGTTTCTTTTAAGGAAAGAATGGTCTTCATTCCATTTATATAAAAATTTTGCATCACCAATAGCTGAAGCTGCTAGTGTTTTAATAGGTCCAGCACTTATTGCATTTACTCTCATGCCTTTAGCACCCAAGTCTCTAGCAAGATATTTGACACTTGCCTCAAGGGCTGATTTACAAACACCCATTACATTATAATTTGGAATAGCTTTAGTAGACTCATAAGTTAAAGTTAACATACTTCCACCTTCTTTCATTACTTGGGATGCTTCTTTTGCAACTTCCGTAAATGAAAAACATGAAATTAACATGCTTCTTAAAAAATTCTCTCTAGTAGTGTTTAAATACTCACCTGATAGCTCTGATTTATCTGAGAATGCTACAGCGTGAACAACAAAATCAATTTGACCCCACACTGTTTTAATATCTTCAAATAATTTTATAACTTCTTCTTTGTTTTCAACATCACAGCTAAATGTAGTTTTTGAATTTAATTTTTCTGCTAAAGGAATTACTCTTTTTTTTAAAGCATCTCCTAAATAAGTAAACGCAAGTTCAGCTCCCGCTTCAGCAAGTTTTTGTGAAATACCCCAAGCGATAGATCTTTCATTGGCAACGCCCATGATTAATCCTTTTTTACCCTTCATCAAACTCATAAATTAAACCTTTTCAAAAATTAAAGCCGCATTAGTTCCACCAAAACCAAAACTATTTGACATTACTGTATTTAAGGTTGCATTAGCTTCAGTTTTTGCAACTATTGGAAATTTTTTAGCCTCTTCATCCATTTCACTAATATTTGCTGATCCAGCAATAAAATTATTTTTCATCATAATCAAACAATAGATCGCTTCATGAACAGATGCAGCTCCCAAAGGATGGCCTGATAAAGATTTAGTTGAACTAATTTTTGGAATATCATCCCCAAAAGTATTTTTAATTGCGTTTAGTTCTGTGATATCTCCAACTGGAGTAGAAGTTCCATGTGTATTTATATAATCAATTTTATTTTTAGATGTTGCCATAGCCATGTTCATACAACGCACTGCTCCTTCACCTGATGGAGCCACCATGTCGTATCCATCTGAAGTTGCTCCATAACCAGTTAATTCAGCGTATATTTTAGCCCCTCTAGCTTTAGCATGTTCATACTCTTCAAGCACCAGTACTCCACCACCACCAGCAATTACAAATCCGTCTCTAGTTTTATCGTAAGCTCTTGATGCAGTTTTAGGTGTATCATTATATTTTGAAGATAATGCGGTCATAGCATCAAACATCGCTGTCATTGCCCAATGAACTTCTTCACTGCCACCAGCAAAAACAATATCTTGTTTACCCATTTGAATTAATTCCATAGAATTTCCTATACAGTGTCCACTTGTAGAACAAGCTGAACTCATAGTGTAATTCGTTCCTTTAATTTTGAAAGGAACAGCAAGTGTAGCTGAGGCTGTGCTTGCCATTGTTCTTGGAACAATAAATGGCCCCATTAATTTTGGAGTTTTAGCTCTAGTCTTGTCAGCTGCTAAAATTACATTTTCGATTGAAGGTCCGCCTGAACCCATCACTATTCCAGTTTTAAAATTACTAACTTCACTTTCTCCTAAGCCAGAGTCTTCGATTGCTTCTTTCATTGCTATATAGTTATAGGCAGAGCCTGAACCCATAAACCTAATTGTTTTTCGATCAATGTGATCTTCAAGTTTAATATTTGGTTTTCCATGAACATGGCATTTAAGATTATGTTCTTTATATTCTTCGGCATAAGAAATTCCTGACTTTGAATTTAAAAGAGATTGATGTACCTCTTCTTGATTGTTACCTAGACATGATACAACTCCCAAACCTGTAATTACGACTCTTCTCATTATTTGAATAATCCTACTTTTAAATTATCTGCTGAATATATTTTTTTATCATCTGCAAAAACTACTCCATTAGCTAGACCAACAGTTGTTCCACCTGGCGACATAATTTTTTTCATATCAATTACATACTTTACTAGTTTTACGTTTTGTAAGACTTCTCCAGTAAACTTTACTGTTCCCACTCCCAAAGCCCTTCCTTTTCCTGGGTTTCCTATCCAACCCAAATAAAAACCTACTAACTGCCACATCGCATCGAGACCAAGACACCCTGGCATAACTGGGTCACCTTTAAAATGACAATCAAAAAACCAAAGTTCTTTTTTAATGTCTAATTCTGCTTTTAATGAGCCTTTTTTAAAAGTTCCATTATTATCGTTAATATCAGTAATTCTATCAAACATAAGCATTGGTGGAAGGGGTAATTTAGCATTTCCAGGCCCAAAAAGGCCCCCATTTCCACAATTTATTAGCTCATCATATGAATAGGAGTTTTTTTTCATAAATTTTGAACACCCTTATTACTTGATTTTATTGAATTATAATATAGATATAGTTTAGAACTATTATAATTTAAAATGTTAAAAAACAACGAATTTATTGATAAATTAAGGGCTTCTGGTCTAAGACCAACAAAACAAAGACTTAAAATTTGCGAAGTTTTATTCAATAGAGAAAAAACTTTTCATTTTACCATCAATGATCTTGCAAAAAATATTTCTGAGCAACTTAATGAAAAAATATCATTAGCTACTGTTTATAATACAGTTCATGCTTTTAAAGAAAAGGGATATTTGAAAGAAATTTCAATTAATAGTAATAAAAGTTATTTTGATACAAATATATCTGATCACCATCACTTTTTTGACGAGGATACTAGTGAATTAATTGATTGCGATAATGAAGATATTGAAGAAATAAATATTAAAAAAAATATTACCGGAAAAAAAATTAATTCAGTTGAAGTTTTAATTAAAATTGCGAGTGATAATCAAAATCAAAAATAATACAATAATTTCAATAACTTACAAACTACATTATAATTATTCTAAACTGTTGACAAGAAACTTAGAATGATTATATATTATTAACAACAATTAAGGAGATTAAAATGTCATTAAAAGGAACAAAAACTAAAGAAAATCTAGAAGCTGCATTTGCAGGTGAAAGCCAAGCAAACAGAAGATATCTTTACTTTGCACAAAAAGCAGATATCGAAGGTTACAATGATGTTGCATCAGTATTTAGATCAACAGCAGAAGGTGAGACAGGTCATGCGCATGGACACCTTGAGTATTTAGAAGAAGTAGGCGATCCAGCTACAGGTTTACCAATAGGTGAAACAAAAGCTAATTTAGCGTCAGCTGTCCAAGGGGAAACACATGAATATACAGACATGTACCCAGGTATGGCAAAGACTGCTAGAGAAGAAGGTTTTGAAGAAATTGCTGATTGGTTTGAAACTTTAGCTAAAGCTGAAAAATCTCATGCTGGTAAATTCCAAAAAACCCTAGAGTCTATTAGCTAATCAATATTATTTAGTGGGCGTTTCACTGCCCACTAAAACAATTCAAATTTAAAATTAAAAAAATGATAGAGCAACTTCTACAAACAATTAAGGATTGGTTTAATAAACCATTAATTTTAGTTTCTTTATGATTGATTGTTATTTCTAATTTTATCATATGAGCAAAGAAGGTAGTACAGAAGCACCTATTCGTCACCCAGTAGACTTTGAGCATCCAGATTTTTTAAATCCAGAGAAATTAGACTCAGAGATGAGAAGAGTTTTTGATATATGCCATGGATGTCGAAGATGTTTTAATCTTTGTGACTCATTTCCAAAATTATTTGACATGATAGATGAATCTAAAAACGAAGATATTGAAAGTTTAAAAAGTGAGCAATTTGTGACAGTTGTAGATGCATGTACTTTGTGTGATATGTGTTTCATGACCAAATGCCCTTATGTACCACCCCATGATTTTGATTTGGATTTTCCTCACTTGATGTTGAGATACAGAACGGCTCAAAAAAAATTAGGAAAATTACCGAGTGTACCATCTCAATTAGCCCAAATAGATAGAAATGCAAAAATTGGTGTTATGTTTGCAAAACTAATTAATTGGGCATCTGACGTTAAAAACAAATTTTTTAGAAAAGTTTTAGAAATTATTGTAGGAATTGATAAAAGAGTTCGGTTACCAAAATATAACTCAGAAACATTTTCAAATTTTTTTAAAAAAAATAAAGATAAAATAAATTTTGGAACTACATATAAAAATAGAAAAGTTGTAATCTATACAACCTGTTTTGTTAACTTTAATAAAAAAAATACAGGAATTGCTGCTTTAAAAGTTTTGAAGAAAAATGGAGTTGAGGTTCAGGAGGCTTACCCAGGATGTTGTGGAATGCCTTTTTTAGAACAAGCAGATCTACCAAAAGTTGTTGCACAAGCAAAAAAAGTTTCTAAGGATTTGTTAGAGTGGGTAGATAAAGGATATAAAGTGATAACTCTTACAGCTAGCTGCGGTCTCATGTTGAAATTTGAGTGGCCATTGTTATTGCCTAATGATGAAAATATAAAAAAACTATCATCAAACGTCATGGATATTGATGAATATGTGGTTGATATTTCAAAGAATGAGGGTTTAGTAGAAGGGCTAGGTGAAATAGATGGTGGTATCACTGTCCATCATGCCTGTCATGCTAGAGCACAAAATATGGGTATTAAGGCCAGAGACATGTTGAAATTAATACCTAATGTAAAAATAGATGTAGTGGAAAGATGTGCGGGCCATGGAGGAACATTTGGAGTAATGAAAGAAACACACGACTTAGCAAACAAAGTAGGAAGACCAACTGCTAGACAAATAAAAAATAAAAACAATAAGTATATGGCTTCAGATTGTCCGTTAGCTGGCAAACATTTAAAGCAGTTAGAGCTTGATACAAATATTTCAAATGATGAGGCAGTACATCCCATCGAATTAATTGCAAAAAGTTATAAGCTATGATTATGCCAAAAGAAAAGAAAAAAATTCAAAAAGAAGATATCATGCCTTTGGACATCTACACGAAGCAAAGAAAAGCACTTAGAAAGAACATTGTTGAGTTTAAAAAGAACAGGAGAGTTTCATTAGGACCTTATGCAACTTTTTATTTTGAAAACTATGAAACAATGTTAGCTCAAGTCCAAGAGATGCTTTATATAGAAAAAGGAGGCGATGAACAATTAAATGATGAACTAATAGCATATAATCCCTTAATACCTAATGGCCAAGAATTAATTGCTACTTTAATGTTTGAGATAGATAACCCTGTATCAAGAGCTACTTTTTTAGGTAAAGTTGGGGGAATTGAAGAAAAAGTTTTTATGAAAATTGATGGAGAAGTAGTTAAAGCTGTCCCAGAAGAAGATGTTGATAGAACATCAGCTGAGGGAAAAGCATCCTCTGTTCAATTTATTCATTTTAAATTTAATAATAAGCAAATAGAAAAATTTCAATCCAACTCTTTACAAATTGAACTTGGAATAGAT
The DNA here is from genome assembly GCA_014654455.1 of Pelagibacterales bacterium SAG-MED01. Lineage (GTDB taxonomy): Bacteria > Pseudomonadota > Alphaproteobacteria > Pelagibacterales > Pelagibacteraceae > Pelagibacter. The sequence goes on along the minus strand of JACWCY010000001.1, from coordinate 250,100 downwards.
CATGAAGAATATTCTCACACTACAAAGTTAACTGATTTAACTCAGAAATCCTTATCAGAAGATTTTAATTAATTGACCCCCAAATATTGTCTGTCTTTATCCAACCTTTATAACTATCAGATTTTACTTTACACCATTCTCTTTCACATTTTTGAATAACCAAGACTCTTCCTTTTAGGATTTTTGCAATAGGTTTTGAAAAATTTGAGGGTTTATTAAATAAAATTTTTTCTTCAAGAGGAATAATTGAATTTATTGGTTTTAGTTGTGATCGGTGTATCCATCCACTATTATTTTTTAGATCAATGATCCTTCTCCAGTTATCTTTTTTATCTATTTGTTTAATTGGTAAATTAATTTTTTTATAAACAAATTTAACAGGTGACTTAAAGCTAGGACCATATCTTACATTAACTTTACTTTTTTTTAGGGATAGAAAATTATCCTCTGCATTAACAATTGAAAAAAAAAATAGATAAAATGAAACAATTAAAATTTTATTAAAGTAAAATTGTTTAAGCATTATTCATCTTGTTTAATTTAACTTTTCGAAAACTTAGATTTAGTAAATCTAAAATTAAGATATAGCCATTAAGATTTTTGCCAATATTTAAAATTTTTTTTAAAATTTCGTTTGCTTGTATTGTGCCAATGATACCTGCAACGGTTCCTAAAATTCCCTCATATTCACAATTCAGTATATCGTCAGAAATTTTTTCCTCTTGAAAAAAACTTCTTATACAGGGAGTTTTTTTGTTTTTAAAATCAAACGTAAAAATGTGTCCATCAAATTTACTAATAGCTCCAGTTACAAGAAATTTTTTTGATATCTTGCAAAAATCATTTATTAGAAACTTAGTTTCAAAATTATCAGATGCATCTACAATAAAATCATATTTTTTTATTATTTTACTGTAATTATTTTTATTAAGCCTGATTTTATGGCAACTAACTTTTGTTTTTGAATTGATTTTTTTTAACTTTTTTTGAGCAGCCACAACTTTTGATTTTTCTAAATCTCTAATATCATAAAGGCTTTGACGATGAATATTTGATAAATCAACATTATCTGAGTCAATAATTCCTAAATAACCAACTCCTGCTCTTGTTAAAAATTCTGCTACTGGACAGCCTAATCCACCCATTCCAATAATTAATACTTTGGATTGGATAATTTTTTTTTGACCTAAAATACCTACATTTTTTAAAATTATTTGACGTGAAAATCTTTCTATTTGTTTCTTATCTAATTTTGATTTCATTTTCCTGTCGAACCAAAACCATCCATACCTCTAATTGTTTTAGGTAAATCCGGGGCTTCTTCTAATTCCATTTTAATAACAGGGCTCAATATCATTTGTGCAATTCTATCTCCATTATTAATAGTAAAATCATTATTCCCATGATTGTAAATTATCACTTTAATTTCTCCTCTATAATCACTATCAATCGTTCCCGGTGTATTTAAAATACTAATGTTGTTTTTTGCCGCTAAACCAGATCTAGGTCTTATCTGAATTTCATAATTTTCTGAAAAGGCAACAGACAAACCTGTAGGAACTAAAGATGAAGTTTTTGGTTTAACATTTATAGACTCTTCTAGAAAAGCTATAAGATCCATTCCCGAAGCACCATCAGTTTTATATTCAGGTAATTTTACAGCAGAATTTAATTTTTTTATAAGAACTTTGACCATCAATTAATTTGTGCAACTATTCTATCAACAATTTCTTCTGATATTTCAGACTTTTTTTTTAATGAAAGTTTTTCCTTTTTATATTTAGAGTTTTTGTAGTGAATGGTAACTTCATTAAAATATGAGTCAAAACCACTATCTTTTTTAGATACATCATTAGCTATAATCCAGTCACAATTTTTATTAGTTAGTTTAGAAATTGCATTTTTGTCTAAATTGTTGGTTTCAGCTGCAAAACCAATAACTAACTTTGGTCTCATATAATTATGATTAGAAACATAGTTTAATATGTCAATATTTTTTTCTAAATTGATGGTTAAATTTTCCTTTTTTTTTATTTTATTTTGATTTTTTTTGTTAATCTTAAAGTCTGCAACAGCAGCTGAAAATATAGCAATATCTGTTGGTAAATTTTTTTGTGTAGCCTTAAACATTTCTTCAGCAGTTTCTACTTTTATTAAATTTATATTTTCATCAATATTTAAATTTGTAGGACCAGATATTAGTGTTGTATCAAAACCTCTTCTAAATAATGATTTTGCTATTTCATAACCCTGTTTACCACTTGATTTATTAGTTATAAATCTTACAGGATCTATATATTCATTAGTTGGACCAGCGGTCACCAATGCTTTAATCTTTTTATTTTTTATTCGTTTAAATAAAAAATTATTAATTTCGTTAAAGATTTCAGAAGGGTCTGACATTTTGCCCTCACCAAATTCCCCACAAGCCATATCTCCTACTAATGGGCCAATAATATTGTATCCATAACTTTTTAATATTTTTAAATTATTTTTTGTTGATTGATGTTCCCACATTCTAACATTCATTGCTGGTACTAAATATACCTGTTTATTTGAAGCAAGAATTACAGTTGAAGCTAAATCTTCAGAAGAGCCCTGACTAAGTTTAGAGATTGTATTTGCAGTTGCTGGTGCGACTATAATTACATCTGCCCATCTAGATAAAGCAATGTGATCCATTTCTGATTCATTCTCTACATTAAAAAGATCATCATACACTTTTCCTTGAGATAAAGATGCGATAGATAAAGGCGTAACAAATTCTTTAGCACTTTTTGTTAGAATTGTTTTTATCTCAGCATTATTTTTTTTAAACAATCTAATTGTTTCAAGACTTTTATAGGCAGAAATACCACCACAGATAATAAATAGAATTTTTTTGCTAGTTAAATCTTTCATCGGCTAAATTAAAATACTAATAGTCCAAAAATTACAAGGATTAATAAGCCAATAATAGATTGATTTCTAAAAGCAATCATTTCAGTTTTTTTTGTATTTAATGCTGTATAAGAATTTGAGTTTTGTGGAATCTGCCCACTAGCCAAATAAGTTAGTGCTTGATTAGCTTTATCCATAATTTCAGGGAATTCTGGTAGTCTTTTAATTACCTCAGAAGTATTTTGAAGTGTTTCATTTATAGTTGTCATAGGGTCTTTTGTTTCTTTTAACCAACTTTCTAGAACAGGTTTTGAAGTAGTCCAAATGTTTGTGTTTGGGTTTAATTTTCTAGCTACTCCTTCAACCACAACCATTGTTTTTTGTAACATAAGAAGTTGAGGTTGAGTTTGCATATTAAACTTTTCGGTAACATCAAATAATTGTTTTAATAGTTTTCCACCAGAAATATCTTTTACTGTTTGACCAAAAATTGGCTCACCGATTGACCTCAATGCTTGGGCAAGGTCATCAATTGGAACCTCTTTAGGAACAAGACCTGCAACCAAATGAACTTCTGCAACCTTACGATAATCTCTTTGAATAAAGCCGAATAATATTTCTGCTAAAAATCTTTTACTCATTTTATCAAGTCTCCCCATTATTCCGAAGTCAATAGGAACAATATGACCATCATTATCAATAAATATATTTCCCTGGTGCATATCTGCATGAAAAAATCCATCTCTTACAGCATGTCTCAAAAAATTTTGAATTATATCTTCGGCAATTTTTTCAGTATTTAAATTTCGATTTTTAAGTTCTTCAGTTTCTCTTATTGAGACACCATCAACCCAATCTAATGTCATCACATTCTCACTTGTAAAATTCCAATAAATTTTAGGAACTCTAAATCCAACATCATTTTTTGTATTTTCTGCATATTCATTAGCGGCAGCGGCCTCAAATCTAAGATCCATTTCAAGATTTGTAATTTCTTTTAATAAAAAAACTACCTCTACCAATTTCAGCCTTTTTGTTTTTTTTATAAAAGATTCAACTAGAAAAGCGAAAAGCATTATTGCCTCTATTTCATCATTAAATAACTTTTTAATGTTTGGTCGTAAAATTTTTACAGCCACATCTTTAATAGTACCATTATCATTAATTTGAGCCTTATGAACTTGGGCTATGGAAGCAGCAGCAACAGGCTCACTTAAATTAATTATTGAGTTATAAGTATTACCACCTAAATCATTCTCTATTAAATCTTTAGCTTGTGCCAATGAAAATGGAGGCAATCTATCTTGAAGATTTTCAAGTTTTTTTGAAAGTTCTTCGCCAATAATATCTGGTCTGGTAGCTAAAAATTGACCAAGTTTTATAAAAGTAGTACCCATTGACTCAAGCGATCTAGATAATCGCTCACCTTCGTCTTTATTTATATCTGATTGATTTTTAGGAGAAAAAGAAAAAGATAAAACTTTAAACAATATTTTTACAGCCAAAGGAGGTTCTTTAAATTTTGAAGTTATATTTAATATATCAGATTTAGCTACTTTTCTTCCTAATTTAAATAAAGTGATTATTTTTTTTATCATTAAATTTTCCATCCACTATGTATAGAGACTATTCCACCAGATAGATTTTTATAAGAACATTTTTTAAAGTTATTTTTTTTCATTAAATCAATCAATTCATCTTGATTTACAAAACTTTCAATACTTTTTACAAGATATTCATAAGGCTCTTTTTCACCAACAACAATTTTGCCTATTAAAGGGATAAGTTTTGAATAATTTTTATAAATAAAATCTAGGCTTGGATTTTGTATTTTTGAAAACTCTAGACAAAAATATCGACCACCTGGTTTTAGTACTCTATAAGCCTCTGAAAGAGCTTTATTTAAATTTTTAGCATTTCTTAAACCAAAACTGATCGTATAAAAATCAAAAGAATTATCAGCTAAAGGCAGTTTCTCAGCAGGTGAAATAATCCAATTCAAATTTTCGAATTCATTTAATTTTTCCCTTCCTTTTTTAATCATCCCTTTATTTGGATCAACACAGGTGATTTTTGACGATTTATTTACATATCTTAAAAAAAGTTTAGCTACATCTCCAGTGCCACAGGCTACATCAATTAATTTTTGGTTAGGTGACGAATTCATCATGTTCAATAAATTTTTTTTCCATAATCGATGAATTCCTAGTGACATAAAGTCATTCATTAGATCATATTGATCATAAACTCGATCAAAAACATTTTGTACTAGTCCTTTTTTATTTTGAAGATATTGTTGCATAAAAATAATTTATATAATGAATATAGTATTAAATGCCAGAATTACCAGAAGTAGAAATAGTGAGACGATCACTAGATGAAAAAATTAAACAAAAAAAGGTAAAAAAAGTAATAGTAAGAAATAGAAACTTACGATTTAAAATCCCTTTAAATTTTGGAAGATTTTTAAAAAATAAAAAGATAATTAAAGTACAAAGGTTTTCAAAATACCTAATTTTATGTTTATCTGATAGTAGTTATTGTTTGTTACATCTTGGAATGTCAGGAACTGTACATTTAATACATAGTAATAAAAAAAACTCTATAACAAATACAAGTTTTTACAATTCACCGGAATTACCCAAAAAACACAATCATATTGAAATAATTTTTGAAGGTATGAAAATGGTTTATAATGATCCAAGAAGATTTGGTTTTTTTCAATTAATAAAAGATTATAGTTCACTAAAAAAAAGATTTAATCATCTTGGTCCAGAACCGTTTCAATCAAAATTTAATTTAAGATATGTTTGTTCTTTTTTCAAAAAAAAAGAAAAAAATATAAAAAATTTTCTTATCGACCAAAATTTTGTATCAGGAATAGGAAATATTTATGCTAGTGAAATTTTATTTTTAGGAAAAATCAACCCAAATAAAAAAGTAAACTCATTAATAGAAAAAGATTGTAAAAAGATTATTTTTAATTCGAAAAAAGTTCTTTTTAATGCAATTAGTAAAGGTGGATCTAGTATAAGAGATTTTAAAAATATTTCTGGAACAAAAGGCAGTTTTCAAAAAAATTTTAATGTTTATCAGAGAGAAGGTTTAAAATGTAAAAGATTTAGATGTAAAGGAATTATCAAAAAAAAAATAATTTCAAACAGATCCACTTTTTTTTGCAATACGTGCCAAAAATAAGTAATTATTTGATTGACCAAGATAAATTCACAAGTTATACCCCTGCGCATATGGCAAATACTAAATCTGCAATCAAAAGAATAAGAAGAATATCAAAACAAACAGCTGTAAATAAAGCTAGGAAAAGCAGATATAAGAATGCACTCAAGAAAATGAACGTTTTGATTGAAACTAAAAATAAAACTGAAGCTTTAAAGTTCTTACCTAAGTTGAATTCTGAGTTAATGAAAATAGCAAAAACAGGCATAGTAAAAAAAAAAAATGCCTCGAGGAATGTTTCAAGAATTTCAAAAAAAGTAGCATCAATATAATCTGTTATACCTCAAGTTGATTCAACTGAAAGCATACGCTTCATATAGAAATTTAATAATTCGTATTTACAATATTTAGATTTAGTAAATTTATATATCTATCTTACTCAAAATTAATTTTATTTATTTTGATACATAAAAAAATTTTTTGTCAAAGAAAATTTTTAAATTTTAAAATTTAACACAATCATAGATTTTATTTTTTTTTGATTATCTTAAATTATTTGTTGCAAAAAACTTATTATGGTTCTAACTGAACTTTCCCCAAGCAAATGAATAATACTTTTACAAATAAAAAAATAAATAGTTTAAAAGCTGAAAATTTAGACTGGAGTTTAATACAAGCTCAAATGAAAAGTAAATTAGGCTTGGATATTTATGAAAGTTGGCTAAAGAAAATAAATTTTGTTGAAGAGTTCAATAATTATATTTTACTATCTGTGCCAACTAGATTTATTAGAGATTGGGTTACTTCAAGATACCTAGATCAAATTTTACAAATAGTAAAAACTTATAGAAGAGATATAATTAGAATTGAATTTAAAATAGTTGAACAAAACCTCAGTCTAGTTGAGAAAGAAAAAAATCTAGAACAGCTTTCAACTAACGAAAATATTTCATTTATAAAAGACTCTTTTCTTCAATATAATCGAATAGATCCTAATAAAAAGTTTGAAAATTTTGTAACAGGTTCAAGCAACAAGCTTGCTTTTGAAGCTTCATTAAAAGTCTCAGAAAATATTTCTCAATATAACCCATTGTATATTTATGGAGGGGTTGGAATGGGAAAAACACATTTACTAAACTCAATTGGTTTTGAATTAAAAAATAATAATAAAATTATGTTCATTTCTGCAGAACGATTCATGTATCAATTTGTAAAATCAATAAAAGCAAACGAAATGGTTAAATTTAAAGAATACTTCAGAAATACTGATGTTCTAATAATTGATGATATTCAGTTCATGAATGGTAAAGAAGCAATGCAAGAAGAATTTTTTCATACGTTTAATGCTTTAATAGACAAAGGTTCACAGATAGTCTTGTCTGCTGACAGACCCCCAAATAAACTATCTAGAATTCAAGAGAGAATTAAATCAAGATTTTCCGGAGGTTTGGTAGTTGATATACAAAAACCAGATAGTGAATTAAGAAAAAAAATTGTCGAAAAAAAAACTGAAGAATTAAAAAGTTTTCATGCGGGTGAATTAAAAATATCAAAAGATACTCAAGATTTTATTAGTAAAGAAATAACATCAAATATTAGAGAATTAGTGGGTGCTATTAATCGTATAGTATCTTTTTCTAGAATCTACAACAAAACTCCTAATCTAGCAGAAGTAAAAATTGTATTGAAAGATTTGTTAAACCTAAGTGAAAATAAAGTTACAATAGATTTGATTCAAACTTTAGTTTGCAAATTTTTTAAGATTAGTAAAAATGAAATGTTATCGTCTAGAAGATCCAGATATTTAGTCAGACCAAGACAGACAGCGATATATTTGGCAAAAATTTTAACCTCTAAATCATTACCAGAGATTGGAAGGGAATTTTCAAACAGAGACCATACAACCATTATTCATTCCGTTAAAACTATAGAAAAGTTGAAAGAAAAAGATGATTTAATGGTTGATAATATCAATAAATTAAAAAATCAGATACTATATAATAAGGAAAATGAAATTTAACGCCAATCAACAAGATCTTCAACAGGCATTAAATTATTGTCAAGGAGTAATAGAAAAAAGAAGTACCCTTCCAATACTATCAAATATATTGCTAAACGCTCAAAACGGTAATCTTACTATAACCGCCACAGATCTTGATTTAATTTTTATTCATCAAATCAATAATATTGAAGTTATAGAAGAGGGTAGCACCACAACAACATCATCAATAATGTATGATATTATAAGGAAATTTTCCTCTGGAAAAAAAATTAACTTAACTTTAAATGATTCAAGTAAATTGCATTTAGAGTCTGATAAATCTATTTTTAACTTAAATTGTATTAGTGCCTCAGAATTTCCACTTACAGATGAAAATTTTAATGAAAATGAATTTATAATTAAATCAAAACAACTTTTAAAATTATTAAACAAATGTAAATTTTCAGTTTCAAATGATGAAACTAGACATTATTTAAGTGGAATTTATTTTCATCAGACAGAAGTGGAAGATAAGAAATATTTAACAGCTGCAGCCACAGATAGTCATAGAATGTCAATTTCTAAAATTAGGTTAGAAAACGATATAAACTTTGATCCTATAATATTACCCAAAAAAACAATTTTTCAATTATGTTCTTTACTGGATACTTTTGATGGTGATGTAAAAATTTCAAACATAAAGTCAAAAATTAAATTTGAACTAAATAATAGTGTTTTAATTTCAAAATTAATTGATGGAAAATTTCCAAACTATATTCAGGTTATACCTAAAAATAATCAAAAAAAATTAGAAATTGATTTAAAATTATTTTTAGACTCAGTAGACAGAGTTGCATCAGTATCTCTTGATAAAAAAGATGGTGTTAAATTTAATCTTACAAAAGATACCCTCAATTTATCAGTTAACAACACGAATAGTGGTGATGGTAAAGAAACACTAAGTGTTAAATTTGATCACGATTTAGAAATTAGTTTTAATTCAAGATATCTAATTGATGTAGCTTCACAGTTAGATGGAGAAAAAATTGAAATATATTTAAATGAATCAGGTTCTCCAGCATTGATTAAAGACCCAGGTGATTTTGATAGTATTTTTGTTGTAATGCCGATGAAAGGTTAGTTTAGTAAGTTAAGCTCTGAATAAATACTATTCTCTAAAATCTTAATAAATTCTTCTTTTGAATGACTACTTGAAATTGGTTTTAAAATCGAGATAGTTATAGTTCTATTACTGATTTTCGGCCCCATTTTTGGCCAAACATAACCCGAGTTAATAGCAACTGGTTGGCAAGCAATTTTTAATTCTTCATAAATCCTTGATGCACCTTTTTTAAATGGAGGCCTTTCATTTGGCAAAACTCTTGTCCCCTGAGGAAAAATTATAAGTGGACGTTTTGATTCATTAACTATTTTTGCAATATTGTTTAAAAATCCTAAATTTTCCTTTGCAATTTTATTTCTTTTAATTGAAATTGAACCAATTTTTTTTAAGTACCAGCCAAAAATAGGAATTAATAGCAATTCCTTTTTTAATATAAAGATTGGTGAGTTAAAAATAGTTTGAAGATAGAATGTTTCAAACATTGATTGATGAGATGATGCTATAAAATATTTTTCATCATCAATAATATTTTCTTTACCCTTGACTATAATTTTTGTAGATAAAAAAAATTTCAAACAAAAGCTAGTCCAGTAACCCATTAATTTACCACCAAATAAAACAATTTTTTGAGGTAAAAAAAATGTAGGTAAAAAAATTAATGAAATAAAAATGATTCCAGTAAAAAAGAAAATTGAAAATATAAAATTTTTAATCATTCTTATCAAAAGCTATATTAAATCCTTATGCTTTTGTCTTTTTCTAATGACTTTAATTTTTGATCCTTTGATTAATAATTCTACCGGTTTAGGTCTCACATTATAATTTGAACTTAAGGACATTCCATATGCGCCAACATCACATATTACAATAATATCTTTTTCTTTTAATTCTTGAAAATTTTTTAATGATGTAAATTTGTCTGTACTTTCACAAATTGGTCCTACAAATTCATAATTTTTTTTTAAAACGTTATTTTTTTTTATTGATGGCAATGTTCTATGAATTGCACCATATAAAGCTGGTCTCATTAAATCATTCATAGCAGCATCTAAAATAACAAAATTTTTTTTCCCATTTTTCTTTATATAGATTATCTTGGATATTAAAGATCCTGTATTTGCAATTATAGACCTACCAGGTTCAAATATTATTTTTGATTTATGTTTTTTTAAAAATTTTTTAATAGCAAAATTATATTTTTTATAATCAAGTTTATTATTATCATTATTATAAGAGATGCCCATACCCCCACCTAGGTCTATAAATTCAAATTTAAAATTGATTTTCTTAATAATTTTATCAATTACTTTCAACATTTTTTCATAAGGCTTATAGTCTAAAATTTGGCTTCCAATATGAACACTAAGACATTTAAGTTCTATATTGCTTGAACTTTTACAATAATTTACAATTTCAAAAAAAGTTTTGTCATTTACACCAAATTTATTTTCTTTTTTTCCAGTTGAAATTTGTGTTAAAGTTTTAGCATCTGTATTGGGATTTAATCTTATTCCAATTTGAACTTTCTTTTTTTTTAACTTTGCAATCCTGTCAATTTCATTTACTTCGCTTTTAGACTCTGCATTTATTAGTAATATTTTCTTATCAATAGCATAGCTTAGTTCAGTTGATGTTTTGCCAACACCTGAAAAAACAATTTTTTTTGGATTAACACCAGCTTTAATAGCTATCATTAGTTCACCTATCGATACTACATCAGCCCCTAATCCAAATTTTTTTATTTCCTGAATTAAACTTATATTAGTATTTGATTTTACAGCAAAACATATCAATGGAGAAAAGGATTTAAAACTTTTTTTAAAATTGTTAATATTTTTCTTTAATTGTGTATAAGAATAGCAATAAGCTGGTGTGCCAAATTTTTTAGCTACATTTTGTATGCTAATCTTTTCAACAGTAAGTTTTTTGCTAATGTATTTCATTAAGCATTATTTATAAAAATATTTTGCATTTTAACTTTTTTTTCAGGATCTTTATACTCAGGGTCTCCTTTTTTCCCACAAGAAATTATTATGCAAATTATCACCAAACTTAATATAACTTTTTTAATCATTTTTGTTTTTTATATTTCATTATCATTTTTTTAATATTATCAAAAGATGTTCCAGCATAAGATTTTTTGGAATTAACAGAATTCTCTAAATCAAACACTTTCAAAACATCATTTGTAAGTTTTGAATCAACTTTTTTTAATTCTTCAAGGGTCAATTCATCAAAGTTTTTTTTCTTTTTTTCTGCTAAATTAACTATAGCAGCTGTTTTTTGATAGGCTTTTCTAAATGACATTGAGTGATTTTTTACCAGGTAATCAGCTATATCTGTTGCAGTAATGTATCCTGATCTTGCAAGTTTAAGCATTTGTTTTTTATTAGGAGTAAAGTTTTTAAGAATTTCATTAAAAATTTTAAGGCTATCTGTTAATGTATCATTTGATTTAAAAATGATCTCCTTGTCATCTTGAAGATCTTTAAAATATGATAAAGGCAGCCCTTTTAAAATTGTTAACATAGAAAATAAATTTCCGTAGGTAGTACCAGATTTACCACGCAAATATTCCAATAAATCTGGATTTTTCTTTTGGGGCATTATTGAAGAGCCTGTTACTACTTTATCTGATAAGTTTATTAAGTTAAAAGCATCTGAGTTCCAAATAATTAATTCCTCAGCAATTCTAGAAATATGCATTGAGCAAACTGAAACACTGTATAGAAAATCTAAAACAAAATCTCTATCAGAAACTGTATCTATTGAATTATTAGTAGGTTTTTTAAATCCAAGTTTTTTTGTTGTATAATTTCTGTCAATGTTAAAAGAAGTTCCAGTTAAAGCAGCTACACCTAATGGATTTTCATATAGATTATCTAAATTATTTATAAATCTTTTTTTATCTCGGTTAAACATTTCAACATATGCCATCAAGTAATGGGCAAGAGAAACTGCTTGTGCATTTTTTAAATGAGTAAAACCAGGCATGATGGTATTTATATTTTTTTCTGCTAGTTTTAATGTACTGTTAATAACTTTATCAATTAATATATTTATCTCTTTAGTTGAAGATCTAATCCAGATCTTTAGATCGGTAATTACCTGATCATTTCTTGATCTTGCAGTGTGAATGTACCCTGCTTCTTCACCAATAATTTCAAAAAGTCTTTTTTCTATATTTATATGGATATCTTCATATTTTTTCTTAAACTCGAACTTTTTATTTGATATTTCCTTTTCTATCTTATTAAGACCATAGATAATTTTATTTTTAACTTTAAATGAAATTATTTTTTGTTTAAATAACATTTCAACATGAGCAATAGACCCTGTTATATCTTCTCTATAAAGTCTCTTATCAATATCAATAGAATTTCCAACTTTTTGAAAAATAGCAGAAGTACTATTTTTAATTCTAATATTCCATACTGCTTGGTTGTTTTTATTTTTTGCCATGATAATTAAGTATACCTTTTAACATGAGATTTTTAATAATATTTATTTTTTTACTATCAAATTCATTTGCAGATGAAGTTGCAGATATAAATAATCTTGTCATCAATAAAGAGTTAAAAAAATATGATGGTATAACGTTTTTAGACGCTAAAAATAAGGAATTAAATTTAGATGATTACCATGGAAATTTGATTTTGTTGAATTTTTGGGCAACTTGGTGCGCTCCTTGTAAAGAAGAAATGCCTTCTCTAGACTTATTACAAAACCTTGAAAATTTAGATAATCTAAAAATATTTCCAATAAATGTTGGTCAAGATAATATTAAAAAGGCAAAAGATTTTTTTGATGATTTAGAAATACAACATTTAGAATTATACTTTGATACATCAATAACTTTAGCTAAAAAATTTGGACTAAGAGGGATTCCCACATCGATTTTAATTAATAAAGAAGGTTTGGAATTTGCAAGAATTTTTGGTTTAATTGATTTTGAAGATAAAAAATTTATAGAATGGTTAAGTAATTATAATTAATTTTTAAAAAAATAAGCAAAAACCACTAAAGCTATTATTGCTACGAACTGCAAAAGTACTCTATACTGCATCAATTTGTTTGAATATTTTTTACTTGTTTCACCACCTTTGAACAAAGTACCAATTCCAAGAATAAGCACAATTCCAACAGCTATTAACAAAATTATAGATATTATTTTTACTAATATTCCAGAAATCATAATTGTATTGTAGGGTGTTTTAAAAATAAAAAAACATAAATCATTCAGTATGACATTTTGCCTAGACTCAACAATCATAAGACCAGAAAATAATGCAGAAATTAAAAATGCAATTATTTTATTTCATGGATATGGTGGAGATGGAAAGGATATAAGCATGTTATCAATGGGTTGGAAAAGATATTTACCAAATACAATTTTTATTTGCCCTAATGGTCATGAACCTTGTTCAATAAATCCATCAGGTTTTCAATGGTTTGATTTAACAAAAGATGACACAAAATATATTTTAGAACAATCTATAGAAGCTGAAAAAAAAATAAATTTATTCATCGATGAAATTAAAAAAGAATTTAACTTAGAAAATAATAGAATCTGTTTATCAGGATTTAGCCAGGGCTGTATGATGATTTTAAATTTAGGACTAACATCTAATCAGGAATATAATTGCATTGTAGGTTTTTCTGGAAAAATCATTAATATGGAAAATTTAAAATCAAGAAAAAAAAATTCAACAAATACTTTATTAATTCATGGTGAGACTGATCAAGTCGTTTCATCTAATTTTTTACTTGAAGCTAAAGATTTTTTAATTAGGAATGATATTCCAGTAGAAACACATTTAATTAAAAACTGCGACCATCATATTCCTATTGAAGCTTCAAGTATAGCATTAAATTATATTTTAAAAAAAATTTAATAATCTCTTATTATTGAAATAATTTTTTATTTAAGTTAAAAATATCTTATGAATAATTTTCTTGAACAAGATGTTTCATTAGAAAAATGTCCTGCTTTAGTTTTAAATGCAGATTATAGGCCATTAAGTTACTATCCATTGTCATTATGGTCTTGGCAAGATACTGTAAAATCAGTTTTTCTAGATAGAGTAATAATAGTAAGTAATTATGATAGAGTTGTAAGAAGTCCATCGTTCAATATGCAATTACCAAGTGTTATAGCTTTAAAGGATTATATTGTACCTCAATCTAAACCAAGTTTTACAAGATTTAATGTTTTTTTAAGAGATAAGTTTTCATGTCAGTATTGTGGTAGTGGTGAAGAATTGACATTTGATCACTTGTTACCTAGGTCTAAAGGAGGAGAAACACATTGGAACAATGTTGTAACAGCTTGCTCAGGTTGTAATGTAAAAAAAGGTGGAAAATTATTAAAATTTTCTGGCATGCAGCTCAATCAAAATCCTTATCAACCATCTACTGAAGACTTGCATCGTAATGGTAAAAACTTTCCACCAAACTATTTACACAAAAGTTGGATGGATTATCTATATTGGGATGTAGAATTAGAAGCTTAAATTTTAAACTTTTTCAGAAATATTAATTGCTACTTTAGAGCCTGTTTTAATGATTTTGTCTAGAATTGAATAAAAACCTTTTTTTGTTGCACCCTTCTCATAAGCTATATCTTTATGATGCAATTCATCTTTTCTAAATTTAATAATTTTTTTTTTTAATTTTTTTTCTTCACTTCCTAACTGATTGATTTGATTTAGATAGTGTTCATCAATTACTTCCTCAACAGATGCAGTACAAAGCATGGCAGCTTTTCTCCCAAGAATTGTTGAGCCAAACCCAAGACCTACACCTAATAAATCCCATAGAGGTAGAAATTTTGTAGGCTTAATTTTTCTTATTTTGATTTCATTTTCAAAAAAATCACAATGTTCTTTTTCATGGACTTTCATTTCTTCAATGATTTTTTTTAAATTTTCATCTTTAACAAAAGTATTTAACGCCAATAACTGGCCTTCATAAATTTTTACAGCACCACGTTCACCTGCATGATCTACTCTTATAAATTCCTCAACTTTATTTTTCGATTTTTTCATAAGAAGTAAAAATTTTAGTTAATAGTATTAATAATAGTAAACTTACAAATATATTAATCGTTGTAAGTGAAAAACCCAAAACTCTAAATGTCACATCTTTACAGCTGACTGTTATATTTTGTAATTCTTTCAATATCTCGTCTTTTGATAAAATATTGCTTTGATCTTTTACAGTGCATATCAAAGACTCTTGAAAAAAACCTTGCTCAATTCCAAAGTGGTATAATGAAGCTATTAATGAAAAAATAAAAATAAATATTAATAATAAAATGAAGTTTTTTTGTTTTTTTTTAAATTTATAATTTATTAATATTACAACTAAACTTAATACATATGGAATTCTTTCAATAAGACAAAGATTGCATGGTTTATGTCCCAATATATATTCAAAATAATAAGCAGAAATAATAGCTAGAAAACTTATAAAAAAAATTAATTTTAAATAAAAAGTTACATTTAAGTTAGACATTAGATTTAAAAATTATATAAAAAATTAATGCAATAATAATGATCAATAATCCAATTATTGTAAACCATTTAGAACCATGCTGATTCATAAATTTAGTAAATAAATCACCAAATTTAAAAGATAAATATGAGACAATAAAGAATCTTAATCCTCTAGAGATTAAACTTATTAAAATAAAAATTGGCAAATTAAAACCAATTACACCACTTACAATAGTAAAAACCTTGTAAGGTAAGGGAGTAAATCCTGCTAAAAAAAGTATGCCGAGCCAAGCATAAAAACCATTACCTTGCGATAGATTTGTTTTTAAATTGTTAACTTTATCTTCATAACCATAAAAATTCATAATTTGTATTCCTACATCGAAGAAAAATAATCCTATTAGGTAACCAAACACACCACCTAGAACAGAAAAAAATGTTGCAATAAGAAAAATCTTAATAAAATCGTTTTTTTTAGCAATAACCATTGGTATTACCATCACATCTGGTGGTATAGGAAAAAAAGAGCTTTCAATAAAAGAAACAAAAGCTAAATAATATTTAGAGCTTTTGTGAGCTGCTAGATCTAAACATTTTTTGTAAAGTGTTATAAACATTTTTTGGTTTTAATATAATTTTAGTTCTTATACTATTTAATTAATAATTAAACAATTAAGGGCGAATGGCGGAACTGGTAGACGCGCACGACTCAAAATCGTGTTTCGCAAGAAGTGAGAGTTCGATTCTCTCTTCGCCCACCAAAATTTATGGAATTAAATAAATATAATAATCTATTAGAGCTGTTTAACTTTCAGTTCAATCAACAAGATCCGAATAATATTTTTTTAAAATCACTTAAAACTCCAGATAATATTTTTACTTGGCAAAAGACTTTGGATTGTATTCAAAAATTATCAGATGAATTAGGAAAATATTTAAAAAAAAATGATCGATGTTTGTTAATCTCAGATAATAGACCCGAATGGTTAATTTCAGATTTAGCTATAATGACTACAAAAGGAGTTACTGTACCAGCTTATACTACATATACAGAAAGAGATTATGAGTATCTTATTAATGATTGTAAACCTTCGGTCATTATTGTTTCAGATCAATTTCAATATGACAAGATTGATTTATTAATTAAAAAAAACAACTTCATAAAAATAGTTATTACTTTTGAAGATATTAAAAGTGATTATAAAAAAATTATAAATATAAAAAAAATTTTTGAAAATGAAGTTTATAAAAAAAAAGACTTAATTAATTTAGGATTAGAAAGAAAAGATCTTGCCTGTATAATTTATACTTCTGGCACACAGGGAAACCCCAAAGGAGTAATGTTAAGTCATGGTGGTATTTTAAATAATTGTGAAGGTTCTTATGATTTGCTTAAAGAAATTATATCATCTAAACCAAAATTTTTGACTTGGTTACCACTATCCCATTCTTATGAACATACAGTGCAGTTTGTTCAAATAGCTGTTGGTGCAAAAGTCTTTTATGCTGAGAGTATAGATAAATTGATTAAAAATATGGGAGAATGTAATCCTGATATCATGACTGCAGTTCCAAGATTTTATCAAAATTTATACCAAAAGATAAAATCAAATTTCAGTAAGGCTGAGGGTATAAAAAAATTTTTAATAAATAAAACATTAAATTTGGGTGAAAAGAAATTACTAAAAAAAAAGATATCTTTTTTAGATAGTATATTTCAAAAAATTTGTGACATTACGGTAAGAAAAAAGATTAAAGTCCAATTTGGTGGATCATTAAAAGCTTTTATATCTGGAGGTGGGGCACTAGATGAAGAAGTTGGTAATTTTTTAAATGCTATTGGTTTACCAACTCTTCAGGGATATGGTCTCACTGAAACATCTCCGGTAGTTAGTTGTAATCCGATATCAGATATTAGAATTGAGACTGTAGGGCCTCCTTTTTTTGGAAATAAAGTTAAAATCGCAGAAGACGGTGAAATATTAATTAAGGGAGAAAATGTAATGTTAGGATATTGGAACAATCAAGAAGAAACTAATAATGTTTTAAAAGATGGATGGTTATCAACAGGAGATATAGGGCAATTTGAAAATGGATATTTAAAAATTACCGATAGAAAGAAAGACATATTGATTACACCGGGAGGTGACAACATTTCGCCAGTAAAAATTGAAAATGATTTGATAAAAATTGATTTTATAGAACAAGCACTAGTTTATGGTGATAACAAACCTTATTTAATCGCTTTATTAGTTCTTTCAAAAGATAAAAAAACTATAAAAGAAGAAATAATTTATAAAGAAATAGAAAAAATAAATAAAAATTTATCAAAAATAGAAAAAATTAAAAAATTTTTTGTAATTAAAGAACAATTTACGATTGAAAATGGAATGATGACACCAACTTTAAAATTAAAAAGATATAAAATAATTAAAAAATATAAAAATGAATTTGAAAAACATTATTAAAAATATTTAAGAAATTAGTTTATTATACGCATAAACACTAACTTTTTTAAACATTTGAATTATAAGAGAAAAAAAAATTTTTGAAATATTTTTTATAAATTTTAAATTTAATTAAAGAATTGACATAACGTGCATAAAAAAATAAAAATAACTTAATAACGAATCATTTTGATTCGTTTAACTAAAAAGGGAGCTAAAGATGCCTAAGAGAAGAAAAAAAGCAAAGAAAGCTAAGAAAAAAGCAAAGAAAGCTAAAAAAAGAAGAAGAAGATAATTATTTAGTATTCTTTATTAAAAACGCTTCTCATAACGATTTACGTGTGAGAGGCGTTTTTTTTTATTCCTCTATATTTTCATCTGTATCAGAAATAGTTTCTTCAACAGGTAAATCAGATGATGGATTTTTAGGAGTGGTCGCCGTAGGTTTAGATTGATTTTCTAAATTTCTTTTTAAAGCCTTATCTAGTTTTTTTTGAGTGTCTTCTAATGAAATATTTAAAATAATTTGAAATTCAGATAACATTCTTTCATAAGCTTTCTCAAATAACTGTCTTTCACTGTAAGATTGATCAACCATTAAATCATCTCCTTTATTTAGATCTCTTACAACTTCAGCCAACTCATATATCTTGCCCGATGATATTTTAGCTTCGTATTCTTGAGCTCTTCGACTCCACATTGATCTTTTAATTTTTGGTTTACTTTTGAGTATTGAAATACACTTGTTAACCTGGTTTATGGTAGCTAATGGTCTAAGGTGAGATTGTTTATTTACTGGGACCATTCCGTTAGCTTTGTCTTTTTCAAACTTAATTATATAAGTCTCTACATCAATTCCACCAATACTGATTTTTTTAAACTCAATGATTTGCCCTACACCATGTTTTGGGTAAACAACATAATCTTTAACTTTGTATTCTTTCTTTTCAGTTTCTTGTTTTTTTACTTTCTTTATTTCAGGTTTGATTTCATTACCTTTTGAAATTCTTAAATTTTCAGTTTTATTTTCAATTTTTTCATTATTCTTTTTAACTAATTTTTTATTGATAATTTTTTTACTTTTTAAATTTTTTAACTTAATGATTTTTTTTTGTTTTTTATTTGAAATTGTCTTTGATTTATTGACTTTTAATTTAGTAGTCTTTTTTGCTACTTTTTTTTTCACCAATTTTACTGATTTTTTTTTAAATGTTTTCTTTAAAATATTTTTCAAACTTATCTTGCTCATCTTTAAATTTTTCATGATCCGCTGGAGGATCTTTTTTTTCCGTTATGTTGGGCCAGATTTCAGAATACTGTTTATTGATTTCTAACCATTTTTCGCTCCCAGACTCTGTATCCGCTTTGATAGCATCCACAGGACATTCTGGTTCACAAACGCCACAATCTATACACTCCTCCGGTTTAATTACAAGCATATTTTTTCCCTCATAGAAACAATCAACAGGACAAACTTCAACACAGTCCATTAATTTACACTTGATACATTTGTCGTTAACTATGTAGGTCATTATAAATTTTCTTTTTTAATTTTATCTTTAATATCACCCATTATTTTACTGTCAATATACAACAATCCTGCAAGTCTTCTCATTAAGTTAGTTTCATAAATATCAGCATCTTTATTAGAATAAATAATTTTCCACAGAGCCTCTATAATTTTAATTTTATTATCTTCATTCATATTTTTTACTTCTTTAGTAAACTCTAGGATTTGATTAGAGTCTTCTTCAATTTTTTTACCATTATTAATTATTATTTTTATACTTTCGTTATTAGCACCAATCTTTAAAAGAGTTTGTTTAATAATTTCTTCTTCTTGGCTTGAATAATTTTGATCTATTTTAGCTGCATGAATTAATAAAGCTGCAATTTTGTCTAAATCTTGAACTTTGTTATTTTCTTTATTATTTTTAAAAAACATAACTTTTTAATTGAAATTGAAATTTTTTAATACAATAAAAGGATTTTCTTTTGTAGTTTTTTTTTCATTTTTTAACTTATTGCTTTTTTTGGGCATATATTTGAAAAATAATTCATCATTTTTTTCTATAATTTTATAGTTCATACTTCGTAAAAGTTTTTTGAAATTATCTTTGTTACAGCCAAGTAAATTTAACATTTCTGGTATCATTTTTATTTCTTTAGTTTCTTTAGAGTCATAATTTATTATTTGCATAAATAATCTTTCTAGAATATCAATTCTTACAAAAAAATTTTCAAATTTTTCAAATCCACAAAGTAACATAAAATTTTTATTAGTTTTATTTTTATCATTTAAAAAATTTAAACCAAAAGTTGGAGGTTTTAAATCAAAGTATTTTTGGTGATAATTTTTCCAAAGCAATGTTCTTAATGATACAGCTTCTGGTTTTATCAATCTGTGAAGAAAAACATGGTACCTACCAAATTTTACCCCAAGATCTCTCAAAATTTTTCTTTCGTTTTGTTCCAGTTTTTTAAGGTATTCAGAAACCTGTTCTCTTTTAAGCACTCCATTATTCTCATATAATTGATATGCAAGAGCTTTAACTGAGGAGTTTTCTTTTTTTAGATTTTTTAAATCAATTAGGCTTTCTAGAATCTTATTAATTTTATTCTTAAGCCATTTTTCAATAAAATTAATTAATTTATGTTTTTGATTTTGTTCTAAAATGTCATCAACTATTAATTCAAAATTTGGATTCAAATAATCTTTTCCTGGCATTAATTTTCCAATAGAAAATTTATTCCAATAAATTTTAAAATCATCTTTTAATTCAATTAAACCTGTCTCAATTATACTTTGAATTCTTTTTTCAAGCTCAGGACCTACGGTATGTCTGGCCGCTTTTTTTAGAGATTTTATATCTGTTTCTAAAGCCCCTTTTTTTAGATCTAATTCTAATTTAAGTCCGTTTATTTTTCCTATAAACTGATCATCAATCATTACATCATTATTTTCCAAAATTTTAGTATTAAATTCCATATCTTGTTTTAATCCTCTAGCGAGAACACTTGCTCGTTTATCAATAAAAGTTTTAGTAAGTTCTTCATGAAGCCTATCTGATAGTTTGTCCTCTAATAATTTAGTTTTTTCTATCCAATAATTTTGATTTTCAACCCAATTAATTTTATTTGAAACATAAGACCAAGTTCTAACATTTGCAATTCTATTCGATAAAGAATCTACATTTCCTTCTAATTTATCCAGTTTAATCAATTGTAGTCGCATGAAATCATCAGTAATTTTACCTTTTTTACTATTTAAATATTTAAAAACATTTCCAATAACTTGATAATGATTGCCGTAAGTCTTCTTGACAAAATCAGGTATTTGACAACATTCCCATAAAAGATTTAATTTTTCTTTATTAAAATCAATCTTATCTAAATTTTTATCATTTAAGAAAAACTTTAAAGCCTTTTCATCTTCACATTCATGAATTTTTCTTAACCAACTTTTATGTGGTTTTTCATCTAAAGACTTTATTAGTTTAAAAGGATTGTCAAAATTTAAATTAGAATTTCTCCAAAACAAAGATTGAATTTTTTCAAATTTATGATTTTCCAATAAATCAACCTCTTCGGCATTTATTTCCTTGCATTGTCCAGTAACACCAAAGTTTCCATCATTTAAGTACCTACCTGCTCTTCCTGCAATTTGTCCTATTTCTGACAAATTTAATTTCCTTAGTTTTTTGCCATCAAATTTTTTCAAGTTTGAAAAATAAACATGATCTAGATCCATATTTATACCCATTCCTATAGCGTCTGTAGCAATTAAAAAATCTACATCTCCTGATTGATATAATTCAACTTGAGCATTTCTAGTTTTTGGACTAAGCGACCCCATAACAATCGCTGCACCACCTTTTTGCCTTCTAACTAGCTCTGCTATGGCATAAACCTCTTCTGCTGAAAATGCAATAATTGCAGTTTTTCTATTTATTCTGGATATTTTTTTATGACCAGTATAGGTAAGTTTAGATAACCTATTTCTATTTATAAACTCTATATCCTCATCTAATTTTGAAATTACATCTTTAATAGTATTTGAACCCATTAACATAGTTAATTTATTACCTCTTGTATTTAATAGTCGATCAGTAAATATATGACCTCGTTCATGATCCGCACACATTTGTATTTCATCAACAGCAACAAAATCTAAATATTTATCAATAGGCATAGACTCAACTGTACATAGGAAATATCTTGCATTTGGAGGAATAATTTTTTCTTCTCCAGTAATTAAAGCAACTTTATCTAAACTAGTCTTTTTAATAACTTTATCGTAAACTTCTCTAGCTAGCAATCTAAGTGGAAACCCAATCATTCCACTGTCAAAAGACAACATAGTTTCAATAGCCAAATGAGTTTTGCCTGTATTTGTTGGACCAAGAACAGCAGTAATTTTATTTTTCATCATTTCTATCTTTGGTATATCTTAATTTTTATCTACCAGATGTAGTTAGTCTTAAAGAACAAAAATAGACTAAAACATGACCGAATCGGATGATAAAAAGTTCTCATTTTACTATTTAATCAAACTTAGTTTAGCATAATTAAAAATATTTCTATAACATAAATTAAATTAAATTAAAAAATGTTAAAAGATATTGTTAAAAATTTAGAACCATCTTCGACTTTAAAAATTAATGAAATTTCTAAAAAACTTGAGATAAAAGGAAAAAAAATTTTTAAGTTTGGCTTTGGCCAATCACCATTTCAAATTCCAACTGATATTGTAAATGAATTAAAAAATAATGCTCATCAGAACAAATATTTGCCCATGCAAGGACTTGATGATCTAAGAAATTCGATTGCGAAATATACATCAACTAAAAAAAATTATAGTTATACATCTAATAATGTAATTATAGGACCTGGATCTAAAGAATTAATGTTTTTATTGCATGTTATTTTTGATGGCGAAGTTATACTCCCAGTTCCTAGTTGGGTTTCTTACATGCCACAAGCAATCATTGGTAGAAATAAAGTTCAATTACTTCAAACAAAAAGAGAAAATAACTGGTTTCCAACTGGATCTGAAATTGAAAAAATTATTTTGAAGAATAAAAAAAAAAATTACCTATTATTCTTAAATTCTCCCAACAATCCTTCTGGTCAAATTTGTGAAAATTTAGAAGAAATAAGTCAGATTGTTAAAAAATATAATCTATTAGTTTTATCTGATGAGATTTACTCAGAACTTAGTTTTAACAATGATTACAAATCTATTTCAAATTTTTGTCCTGAAAAAACTATTATAAGCACCGGTTTAAGTAAATGGTGTGGTGCTGGAGGTTGGAGATTAGGATATTTTATTATACCTAAAAATTTGAAGATTATAGGAGACACATTAAGTGTTTTAGCAAGTGAAACTTTTTCAGCTGTTAGTGCACCTATCCAATATGCAGCGATTAAGGCTTATGAGGGAAATCATTTGAATTATATAAAATCATCAAAAGAAATTCTTAAAGCTGTTGGAAATTATGTTTATGAAAATTTGAATTCTAATAATATTTTAATAAACAAATCTCAAGGTGGTTTTTATTTGATGCCTGAATTTGTTAATGCAAAATCAAAATTTAGCTCATCATCTGAAATGTGTAAAAATATTCTTGAAAAAACAGGAGTAGCTTTATTACCTGGAGTCGACTTTGGTTTTGATAAAAAAAAAATGCTAGCTAGACTAAGCTTTACAGATTTTGATGGAAAAAATTTTATGCAAGAATATAAAAAAAACGAAAATTTAGATAATGTGACAATTAAAAATTTAGCTCCAAAAGTTGCAGAGGGGGTGGATAGATTGAAAAAATGGTCTGACACAATATAAATACTCTCTATACAAAGGCCTAAATTTGCTGTTACAATTTAATTATAAATAAAGTTACACAGAGGAGGCAAAAATGAAAAAAACGATAACATCTCTATCTAGTGCTTTGTTAATTTTTGTAGCATCTTTGACATTAACTAGTGTTGCAAAATCTGCAGAGTTCTTCACGATAGGAACAGGTGGACCTACTGGAGTATATTTCCAGACAGGTAACGCTATATGTAAAATGTTACACAAATCAGCAATAAGTGCTGAGCATGGAAGAAAAAAAGGTACTGCTAAAGCTTACAGATGTACTGCTCCATCAACTGGTGGATCAAATTATAATATTGGTCAAATTAAAGCTGGAGAGTTTCAATTTGGTGTAGCACAATCAGACTGGCAATACCATGCAGTTAACGGATCAAGCAAATGGGAAGGCAAAAAATTTGGTGATCTAAGAGCTGTATTTTCAGTTCACAATGAGCCATTCCAAATTTGGGCTAGAAAAAAAGCTAAAATTAAAAACTTTGCAGGTCTAGAGGGAAAAGTTGTAAACATTGGTAATCCTGGTTCAGGGCAAAGAGGAACTATGGAAGAGTTAATGAAAGCTATGGGTGTTGATAATAGTTTCTTTAAATCAACAACTGAACTTACTTCATCAGAGCAAGTAAAAGCTTTGTGTGATGGTAAAATAGATGCTTTTGGTTATTCTGTGGGTTTTCCTAACGGAGCAATGGAACAAGCAGCAACTTGTGCAGCTAAAGCTTCACCAATAAATTTAACAGGTTCAGAAGTTCAAGGATTAATAAGTGGTGCTGATTACTATGCTAAAGCAGTAATACCTAAGGGAACTTATACAAACCAAAAAAAAGACGCGACAACATTTGGTGTTAAAGCTACTGTAGTTACAAGTGCTTCAGTTTCTGATGAGTTGGTGTATTTAGTAACAAAAGCTGTGATGGAAAATTTTGATGATTTTAAAAAACAACATCCTGCTTTTGGATTTTTGGAAAAGAAAAACATGATTAAAGATGGTTTATCTGCTCCATTACATCCAGGCGCAATTAAATACTACAAAGAAGCTGGATTAATGTAATCTAGATTTTGATTGAATTAAAAGGCCTGGTATTTTTACCGGGCCTTTTTTTTATGATAATATAAAATCAATGAGTCAGTCTTTTAGTGAAAAAATCAAAGGTAAAATAAATGAGGATTTGTCCCCAACTAAAAATCTAACTGGCACACATTTAAAAGTAGTTGTAACAATAGCAATAATTTGGTCTTTATTTCAACTTTGGTATGCTTCACCATTTCCTTTTATGTTCAATTTTGGAATGTTTAAAGGATTACCAGCAAGAGCTATTCATTTAGGATTTGCTTTATGTTTAGCATTTTTAATTTATCCAATCTCAAAAGGAAAAAAAATCTCATTTATAGATATTATAATTAGTTTTTTTGGTACATTTTCTTGTCTTTATATTTATTTTTTTTATGATCAACTTGTTGATAGAGGTGGAGTTTTATTAACTATAAGTATTAGTGAAAATTTAAATTTACCTATAGAATTGATAATAGGAAGTTTTGGAATTTTAACTCTTTTAGAAGCAACAAGAAGGGTAATTGGATTACCTTTAGTAATTATTGCAATTTGTTTTTTATTATTTTCTTATTTTGGAAGATATGCCCCTGAAATTATTTCTCATGGTGGGTTGTCTTTAAATAGATTGGTTGGTTTTCAATGGTTAGATCAGGAAGCAATTTTTGGAATACCAATTGGAGTATCTGTAGATTTTATTTTTCTGTTCGTCTTATTTGGAGCACTATTGGAAACTGCAGGTGGTGGAAAATATTTTTTAGATTTAGCATTTGCAATGGTTGGAAAAATGAGGGGTGGTCCAGCTAAAGCTGCTATTCTTGGATCAGGTATGACAGGATTGATTTCAGGATCTTCAATAGCAAATACGGTTACAACAGGAACTTTTACTATCCCTATTATGAAAAAAACTGGTTTTTCTAAGGAGAAAGCAGGAGCAATTGAAGTGTCCTCATCTGTCAATGGTCAAATAATGCCGCCCGTTATGGGGGCAGCAGCATTTGTTATGGCAAGTTTTATTGGAGTTACATATTTTGAGGTGGTAAAACACGCTTTTTTACCTGCTATAATTTCCTATATAGCCTTATTTTATATATCTCATCTAGAAGCTCTAAAATTAAACTTGAAAGGCATGGAAGATTCAGATGTGCCAAATTTAAAAAAAACTTTTTTATCAGGCTTACATTTTTTAATCCCGATTTTCGTATTAATTTACATGCTAGTCTACTTAAGATTTACTGCATCATATTCAATTTTTTATGCAACCATTTCCCTTATTATTGTGAACTTAATAAACAAAATCTTTAAAGGGAATGATTTTAAAGATGGTTTTAAAGTTTGGTTTAATCAAACAGTAATAGGATTTGAAAAAGGTGCTTTAAATATGGTTGGAGTTGGAATAGCAATAGCAACAGCAGGTATTATTGTTGGAGCAGTTGGATCAACTGGTTTAAGCACTAATTTAATAATAGTTATAGAGTCAATTGCAAAAGATAATGTTGTAATTTTATTATTTTTAACAATTATATTATGTCTTTTATTGGGAATGGGTCTACCAACAACCGCAAATTATGTTGTAGTTGCATCCTTAATGGCAACAGTTTTAGTTGATGTTGGAAATGCTTCTGGATTTATTTTTCCTTTGATTGCAGTTCATTTATTTGTTTTTTATTTTGGTTTAATGGCTGATGTAACACCACCTGTTGGACTTGCATCTTATGCTGCTGCTGCAATATCTGGTGGAGATCCATTGAGAACAGGGATTCAAGCATTTTGGTATAGTTTAAGAACAGGAATTTTACCAATAGTTTTCCTTTTTAATCATGAACTTCTTTTAATAGGAATAGAAAATATTTGGCATGCATTGATAGTTATTATTACATCTTTAACAGGTATTTTGGTATTTACTTCTGCTACTCAAGGGTGGTTTATAAATAAACTAAGATGGTATGAAATAATTATTTTTTTATTTATCTCCATTTCTTTGCTTTCACCAGAATTTGTAATGAATAAATTTTATCCCAAATATAATTATATCGATATTAATAATATCAGTAAAATAAAATTAGACCCAAAAAAAGAAGTTAGATTTAAAGTAACAAGAATTTCTGAATATGGAGAAAGATATAAATTATTTATCATCAATAAAGATACTTTTAAAGATGAATACAATATTGAAGAATATGGAATGAGTATCATTAAAGAAAATGAAAGATATATCGTTGATACACTTAAATGGAATGGAAAAGCTCAAAAGGGTGGATTTGAAATGGGAGATTATATCAGTGAACTCAAAATAGAAAATACTGATAGACCATCTAAAATTATTGTTTACCCATTAGCAATACTTTTATTATTTATTTTTGGTTATTTAAATTCAAAAAGAACAAGTTTAGCCACCAGGTCCTAAATTTGAGGGTTTAACTTTTAAAATTTTCCAAACACCTGAGGCTGAAGTAATAATTTTATCTTCACATTTTAGTTCACAAAATAAAAATACTAACGTTTTTGTTTTTTTTAGAATTTTAACATGACCAATTATTTCATCACCTACTTTTGATGATCCAATAAATTTTAAATCTAATGAAATAGTTACACAAGGAGCATTATCAGCCGAACGGTGTGCTGCTGTTCCTGCTCCTGCATCTACTAAAGCTGATAAATATCCACCATGAGTAATACCGGCAGCATTTAAATGATTTTCATTAATAGTAGATTTAAATTCGTATTCTTTATTAGAAATATTTCTGAACATAACACCTCCGTTATGTTTCATAAAACCTGGCTTTAAACTAATTTGTTCAAATTTTTCCGACATGATTTTTTATAATACAAAAGTTAGAATTAATAAAATTATAAAAACAATTATAAAAAAATATATTACGGACATTTGAAGAGAAGCTTTAAATAACCAATTAAACATATTAATTCCTTTTATTGGTGCGCCTGCTAGGAGTCGAACCCAGAACCTCCTGGTCCGTAGCCAAGCGCTCTATCCAATTGAGCTACAGGCGCATTTTTAAATTTATTTAATTATAGTATATTAATTTTTAGTGTATTTTAATGATAAGACAAATTTAAAATTTTATGAGCAATAAATCAAAAGAAGTAGTTATTGTTAGCGCAACCAGAACTCCGATAGGTACTTACAAAGGTTCATTAAAGAATATGAAATCTCATCATCTTGGATCAATAGTCATAAAGGAAGTTTTAAAAAGATCTGAATTTGACAAAGATGAAATTGATGAAGTAATTATGGGCCAGGTATTAACTGCTGGTGCTGGCCAGAATCCAGCAAGACAAGCTTCTATAAATGCTGGTATACCAATTTCGAAACCAGCACATATAGTTAATCAAGTTTGTGGATCAGGACTAAGAGCAGTAATATCAGGCTATCAATCAATCAAATTAGGAGATTCGACTAATATAATTGCTGGAGGTCAAGAAAATATGTCCATAGCCCCACATTCAATTTTTTATCGGGATGAAAAAAAAATTTTAGAAAACAAATTACTAGATACAATGATTAATGATGGATTAATAGATGCATTTAATAATTATCATATGGGTGTAACAGCAGAAAATGTAGCAAAAAAATTTGATATATCAAGACAAGACCAAGATCAATTTGCTTTTAATTCTCAAAAAAAAACAGAATTAGCTACTGCTAAAAATAAATTTGATGATGAGTTAATAAAGATAAATCAAGATGGTAATATCTTAGACAAAGATGAACATCCAAGATCAGGTTTAAAATTAACTGATTTAAAAAAATTAAAAGCAGTCTTTAAAGAAAATGGAACAGTTACACCAGGAAATTCTTCAGGAATAAATGATGGAGCTGCGGCTTTATTATTAACCACTTTAGAAGAAGCTGAAAAAAAATCCATTAAGCCATTAGTAAAAGTAGTTTCTTGGGCTTCCGTTGGAATAGATCCTGCTTTAATGGGATTGGGACCAATAGAGGCTGTTCGTGAAGCAATCAAGAAGGCAAAATGGAATTTAGATGAAATTGATTTATTTGAAATAAATGAAGCATTTGCTGCTCAAAGTATTTCAGTAATTCGTGAATTAGGTATTGATCAAAATAAAGTAAATGTTAATGGTGGAGCCATTGCTCTTGGGCACCCTATTGGAGCTTCGGGAGCAAGAATATTAGTTACATTAATACATGAAATGAAAAGACAAAATAAAAACAAAGGTTGTGCAACACTTTGTATAGGTGGTGGTATGGGTATAGCTTTATGTGTTGAGAAAATTTAGGAATTAATCTTTCCGTATTTCTCTTCCAATAAAACTTTTTGTATCCAAGTTTTAGCATCTATATAAGTTTTAAGCTTAGGTTTAATTAGTGTATTTAATAACTTTTTAATCATTTTTGAAGCATGCACTTGAAGAGTGTCTAAAAATTGGAGAGAATGTGTTAGAATTTGCAATTAAGTGTATTTTTATGGTGTATAAGACTTAAAAAAGATGACTGAAAAATTATTAGTTCCTGATATTGGTGATTTTGAAAACGTGGAGATAATTGAACTACTAGTTAAAGAAGGACAAGAAATTAAAAAAAATGATCCAGTTGTTACAATTGAAAGTGATAAATCTAGTGTTGAAATACCTTCAACTATTTCTGGTAAAATAGAAACTATAAAAGTAAAAGTTGGTGATAAAGTTTCAAAAGGAGATTTAATACTTAGTATATCAAATTCTAATCAATCATCTTCAGAAGCTAAAATTATTCCAAAAGATACTGAGAATTTGATTCAGGAAGCTGAAAATGCATTAAAGAAAAATCAAGAACAAAAACCTCAGATTAAGGAAGAAGAGAAAACGGAAATAATTCAAGTTGTTAAAGATGGAGATTTAGACCCTCTAGAGACAAGTGAATGGCTTGAATCTTTATCTGCAGTTATTGAAAAAGATGGCAATCAAAGAGCTCATTATTTAATTAAAGAATTAATTAATAAAGCTTATATGGAAGGTGCTAATATTCCTTATACTCAAAACACTCCTTATATAAACACAATCCCAGTCAATGAGGAAAAAAAGTCGAACGGTGACCAAAATACAGAAAGAAGAATAAGATCATTAATTAGATGGAATGCTGCAGCTATGGTAGTGAGGGCAAATAAAAATTTCCCAGAGCTAGGGGGGCATATAGGAACATTTGCATCAGCCGCAACACTATATGATGTTGGAATGAATCATTTCTGGAGAGCAAAAAATAATAAGTTTGGAGGAGATTTAGTTTATTTTCAAGGACATAGTGCTCCTGGAATGTATGCAAGAGCATTTCTTGAAGGAAGGCTTAATGAAAAACAATTAGATAGTTTTAGACAAGAAGTAAATCCAGGTGGTTTATCTTCTTACCCTCATCCATGGTTAATGCCAAACTTTTGGCAATTTCCAACTGTATCAATGGGATTAGGTCCAATGCTGGCAATCTATCAAGCAAGATATATGAAATATTTAATTAACAGAGGCTTGATTAAAGATGAAGGTAGAAAAGTTTGGGCGTTTCTTGGAGATGGTGAGATGGATGAGCCAGAGTCTTTAGGAGCGATTGGTTTAGCTGCTAGGGAGAAATTAGATAATTTAATATTTGTAGTTAATTGTAACTTACAAAGATTAGACGGACCAGTTCGAGGTAATGGAAAAATTATTCAAGAGTTAGAGGGAATTTTCAGAGGAGCTGGATGGGATGTAATCAAGGTAATTTGGGGTTCTTATTGGGACCCATTGTTAGCTAATGATAAAACAGGATATCTCGTTAAAACTATGAATGAAACAGTAGATGGTGAATATCAAGCAATGAAAGCAAGGGATGGAGCTTATGTAAGAGAAAAATTTTTTGGTAAATATCCAGAAACTAGTGAATTAGTATCGAGTCTTTCAGATAAAGATATTTGGAGATTAAACAGAGGTGGGCACGATCCCCACAAAGTCTTTGCAGCATATGATAAAGCATCAAAAAATGTTGGAAGACCAACAGTTGTAATTGCTAAAACAATAAAAGGTTATGGTATGGGTAAAACTGGTGAGAGTGTAAACACAACACATCAAACAAAGAAGCTCGATATAGATGACCTGATGTACTATAGAGATAGATTTGATGTTCCACTAACTGACCAACAAGTAAAAAATATTGAATATTATAAACCAGATCAAAATTCTCCAGAAATAAAATATATTAAGGAAAGAAGACTTCAATTAGGAGGCTTTATTCCAGAAAGAACTACTTACGCAAAACCTATAAAAACTCCACCAAAAGATATTTTTGATAACATGAAAGTCTCAACTGGTACTAAAGAAATGTCTACTACAATGGCATTAGTTAGAATGTTAACAAATTTATTAAGAGATAAAAATGTTGCACCAAGACTAGTTCCTATTATTCCAGATGAGGCTAGAACATTTGGTATGGAAGGTTTTTTTCAAAAGATTGGTATATATGCCCATGAAGGTCAAAAATACGAACCTGAAGATTCTGCACAATTAAGTTCTTACAGAGAAGAAAAAAGTGGGCAAGTTTTAGAAGAAGGAATTAATGAAGCTGGAGCAATGTCCTCATGGATAGCTGCAGGAACTTCATATACAAATCATGATATTGAAATGATACCTATCTATCTCTTTTATTCTATGTTCGGTTTTCAAAGAATAGGAGACTTTGCATGGGCAGGAGCAGATAGTCAATCTAGAGGATTTTTAATAGGAGCCACAGCTGGAAGAACAACATTAGCAGGTGAAGGATTACAACATCAGGATGGTCATAGCCATCTTTTGGCTTCTACCATACCAAATTGCATATCATATGATCCAACTTTTCACTATGAACTTGCAGTCATTTTTAGAGAAGGATTAAAAAGAATGCACGAAAAAAAAGAAAATATTTTTTATTATATCACAACCATGAATGAAAATTATCCCCACCCTGCTATACCAAAAGAAAAATCATGTGAAGAAGGAATTTTAAAAGGAATGTATAAGATTAAAGAATTCAACAAAAATAAAAAAACAAAAATTCAATTTCTAGGCTCAGGAACAATTTTAAGAGAAATGATAGCTGGAGCAGAAATCTTACAAAACGAGTATCAAATAGATAGTGAAGTTTGGAGTGTTACAAGTTTTAATGAATTAAGAAGAGATGGGTTAGAGGTAGAAAGATTTAATCTTTTAAATCCAGATAAAGAGCCAAAAAAATCCTATGTCGAAAAATGTTTAGGTAAAACAGAAGGTCCAATATTAGCAGCTTCTGATTACATGAGAATGAACTCAGATCAAATAAGACCATATGTTGATAAAAGTTTTTATTCTTTAGGAACAGATGGTTTTGGGAGAAGTGATACAAGAAAAAATTTAAGAAGATTTTTTGAAGTTGATAAAGAACATGTAGTTACGTATGGATTGAGTATTTTAGCTAAAGAACAACTCATAGCTTCCAAATATGCTAAAGACGCTATCAAAAAATATAAAATTGATACAAATAAACCAATGCCAACCAAGCTATAATGTCAGCAACTGAAATAAAAGTACCTAATATTGGAGATTTTAAAGATGTTGAGGTGATAGAAGTTTTAGTTTCGGAAGGTCAAACGATAAAAAAAAATGATCCTCTATTAACAATAGAGAGTGACAAGTCTAGTGTAGAAATTCCATCAAATTCTGATGGTAAAATTAAAAATTTAAAAATAAAAGTTGGAGATAAAGTTTCAGAAGGCGACTTAATATTAATTTTAGAAAACACGTCACAAACACAAGAAAAGGTTCAAAAAAAAACTATAATTAAAAAAGATTTTAAAAAAATTCATGTAATAAAACCAGAAATTCAGCAAACCATAATTAATCAGAATAATGATACGGATATTTCATCCGCAAGTCCAAAAGTTCGAAAATTTGCTCGAGAGCTTGGGGTAGATATTAATCAAGTTAAAGGTAGCGAACGAAAAGGTAGAGTTATTGAGAGTGATATAAAGTTATTTGTGGCATCAAAATCAAAAAATATATTAAATAGTGAAAATATAAAACAAGAATATTCCCACTCTGAATTTGGAGAAATAGAAATAAAGGACATACCAAGAGTTAAAAAAATATCATCAAAATATTTAATGAACTCTTGGACTAATATTCCTCATGTAACTAATCATGATGAGGCAGATATCACTGAGCTAGAAGAATTTAGAACATCACTGACTGACATTTATACGAGAGAAAAGAAAAAAATTACACCATTAGCTTTTATTGTTAAGGCTTTGACCGCATCATTAAAAAAGTTTCCAAATTTTAATAGCTCTATTGATGAAATAGAAGAGGGAAAAATGACTATTAAAAAATATTATCACATAGGTATTGCAGTTGATACACCTCATGGTTTGATGGTACCGAAGTTAAGAAATGTAGATAACAAAAATATTTCTCTAATAGGAGAAGAGCTTAAAAAATTAAGTAATGAATGTAGAAATTTAAAAATTGATAAAAAAGAGTTATTTGGTGGTTCAATGACAATCACTAGCCTTGGCGGAATTGGAGGGTCGTTTTTTACACCAATTATTAATTATCCTGAAGTTGCTATCTTGGGAGTTGGTAAATCAGAAAAAAAACAAGTTTATATTGATGGTAAATTTGTAACTCGAATAATGTTGCCACTTTCTTTATCTTATGATCATAGGATAATTGATGGAGCAGAGGCGGCACGTTTTAATAATGAATTGAAAGATAATTTAGGTAAAAATTTTGCTTATAAATTAGCTATCTAAAAATTATGTCAAAAACTGTATCATTATTTAGTGCTTTATTATGCACTTTTATTTGGGGAACCACATTTATTGCACAAGATACAGGCATGGACGACATAGGTCCTTTTACTTTCAATGCGGTGAGATTTTTTGTTGGATTTTTAGCAATTGTACCTTTGGCAATTTTGTTTGAGATAAAAAAATTTAAATCAGAGTTTAAATTAGATTTTAAAACATTTGCTATTCTCTCTCTTTTAATTGGTCTATCTCTTTTTTTAGGGTCCGCCTTACAACAGGTTGCTTTATTATACACAGATGTAGCAAATGCAGCCTTCTTTACCATTTTTTATGTTCCTATGGTTCCAATTATTATTTTTTTATTTAGAAGAAAATTTATTCATTGGAGTGTATGGCCATCAGTAATATTATGTTTAATAGGTGGATATTTATTAACAAATTTTTATGATGCAACAGTAAGACTTGGTGATACCCTTGTAGTGTTGGGAGCTTTATTTTGGAGTACACATATTATTTTTACTGGTATTATTGTCACTAAATATAACCTCCCACTCACTCTTGGAGCTGTGCAAACTTTAATTGTAGCTTTATTTTCTTTTTTTGTGGGGTTTATTTATGAAGAGTTTATCTTTGAAAATATTTTGAAGGAAATTGACTCTATTTTATATGCTGGGATTTTATCTGGTGGTTTTGCTTTTGTATTACAAATTTATGCACAAAAAAATATATCACCTGCACCAGCTGCTATTATTTTTTCCTTAGAAGGTGTCTTCGCAACTATCGCTGCTTGGTTTTTACTTGATCAAGTTCTTGGAATTAATAATTTATTAGGTTGCTTTTTTATATTATGTGGAGTTTTGCTATCACAATTATTACCTATAATTAAAAAAGCTAACTAAGAATAAATTATTACAAATAATATTAAAGATATAATTATTCTATAAATAACAAAAATATTTAAAGAAAATTTATTTAAATAATTTAAAAAAAATTTAACCGTAGTGTATGAAAATAAAAAAGATAATATTATTGCAATTATAATTAGATAATTTAGCTCTATTGATTCATTAAATGCATCTTTTAGACCTAGAAAACTTGCTCCTGCCAACGCGGGAATAGAAAGTAAAAATGAAATTTTACCAGAGTCAACCCTATTGAATTTTAAAAATCTAGCAGCAGTCATTGTAATCCCTGCTCTACTTACACCAGGTATTAAAGCAAGAATTTGTAATAACCCAATAAATATAATTGATTTTACATTTAAATGTGTAGATATATTTTGATCAATCTTTCTTTGATCAGCAAAATACAAAATAATTCCAAAAAATAATGTAGTCCAAGCTATAATTTTTATATTTCTTAAAAGATATATTAATTCAGTTGTGTGTAATATGTAGCCAAAAATAATAAGTGGTATTGAGCCAATTACAATTAAACTTAATAATTTTTGATTATTTTTAAGATCAAATAAATCTTTTCTAAAAAAGAATATTATCGCTAATAATGAACCTAAATGTAAACTTATATCTATTAATAATGAGCTTGTTTTTAAATCATAAAAGCTTGAAGCTATAATTAGGTGCGCAGACGAACTTATTGGTAAAAATTCTGATATTCCTTGAACAGCAGATAGAATTAGGATTTCTATAAAATCTTGAGACATATAAGTGTCGTAACTTAAAAAATTTCCTTTTAAAACAATTCCATTAAGTCATAATAGACATGCAAAAATTAAAATTACTATATTTTAAGCTGATTTTCATAAAATATAAGTCATATATACTGACCTATATAATTCTTTTACTAATAAAAACAATGTATATTTTACTCTAATTCTAAAAAATATTATGACAGATAAAATGTTAAAATTTGTAAATATAGGTCAACAAACCCCACCTAAAAGGGAAGTTGATAATAGGAAAGAGGATTTTAATGAGATTTATGATGATTTTATAAAACAAAGAGCTCAAGAACAGTCTAGCAGATGTTCTCAATGTGGAGTGCCTTTCTGCCAAGTCCATTGTCCTTTGAGTAATAATATTCCAGACTGGCTTAAAT
This sequence comes from Pelagibacterales bacterium SAG-MED01, assembly GCA_014654455.1. Taxonomy (GTDB): domain Bacteria; phylum Pseudomonadota; class Alphaproteobacteria; order Pelagibacterales; family Pelagibacteraceae; genus Pelagibacter. Next base: position 214,273 of record JACWCY010000001.1, on the reverse strand, counting down.
TAACTGCAGAGGGCAGACTTAAGGAAGCATACGAGTTATCTCAAAGCACAAACAATATGCCAGAAGTTTGTGGAAGGATATGCCCACAAGATCGTTTGTGCGAGGGTAATTGTGTTATAGAGCAATCTGGACATGGAACAGTAACTATTGGTTCTATGGAAAAATATATTACTGATAATGCATGGGAACAAGGCTGGGTAAAACCAATTAAAGTAAAACAAGAAAGAAACCAAAGTGTGGGTATAATTGGTGCTGGACCTGCAGGATTAGCAGCAGCAGAACAATTGAGAAAAAATGGATATAAGATCACCGTTTATGATCGATATGACCGTGCTGGGGGATTATTAATTTATGGTATTCCTAATTTTAAATTAGAAAAACATGTAGTTGAAAGAAGGACAAAGCTTTTAAAAGATGGTGGCATAGAGTTTATTCAGAATTTTGAAGTAGGCAAAGACATTAACCTGGAACAATTAAGAAAAAAACATGATGCAATTTTAATTGCAACAGGAGTTTATAAGCCACGAGAAATAGGCTTACCTGGAAATGATTTAGAAAATATTTTTCCAGCTATGGAATTTTTAATAGCCTCAAATAAAAAAGGTTTAGGGGATAAAGTTGAATTATTTGACAAAGGTATTTTAAACGCCGAAGGTAAAGATATTGTTGTTATTGGAGGAGGTGATACTGCCATGGACTGTGTCAGAACATCAGTAAGACAAAAAGCAAAATCAGTTAAATGCCTTTATAGAAGAGATAAAGAAAATATGCCAGGGTCTGCAAGAGAAGTAGCAAATGCAGAGGAAGAAGGAGTTGAATTTGTCTGGTTGTCAAGTCCAAAAGAATTTAAAGGTACAAGTAAAATTGAAAATTTAGTTGTTGATCAAATTAAGTTAGGTGAGCCTGATGACTCAGGTAGAAGAAGACCCGAAATAAAAGAAGGATCTGAATTTGAAATCAAAGCTGATATGGTTATTAAAGCCCTTGGTTTTGATCCAGAGGATCTTCCATATTTATTTGATACAAAAGAACTACAAGTTACAAAATGGGGAACAATAAAAACAGATTTTGACACAATGGAAACTAACTTAAAAGGGGTTTTTGCTGCTGGAGATATTGTTAGAGGAGCATCATTAGTTGTATGGGCTATCAAAGATGGAAGAGATGCTGCTTCTGCTATGAAAACTTATTTAGAAAATATTGAAATTAAAAAATCAAAAGTAGCATAATGAAGAATTATATAAATAATCTTAAATTACTAACTAAAAATCATGTTTATTCTAAAGAAATGGAACACGATGCTTGTGGAGTTGGATTAATTGCTTCAACAGAGGGAAAAAAATCAAGAGCTGTTGTTGAACATGGAATTGAAGCATTGAAAGCTGTTTGGCACAGAGGAGCCGTAGATGCTGATGGTAAGACAGGTGATGGTGCAGGAATACACTTGGAAATACCAAAAGATTTTTTCATAGAAAAAATAGAAGTTACAGGACATGATTATGATAGTTCAGAGATTTGTGTGGGTATGATTTTTTTACCAAGAAATGATTATTCATCACAAGAAATTTGCAAAACTATTGTTGAAAGTGAATTAACTAAAAATAATTTTAGTATTTATGGTTGGAGGCAAGTCCCAGTAAATCCAAAAGTTTTAGGTGAAAAAGCCCTCCAAACAATGCCTGAAATTATTCAGGTTTTATTCAAATCAAATAACCCCAATTTGTTAGATAAAGAGCTAGAAAGAAAAATTTATGAAACTAGAAAAAAAATAGAAAATAAGGCCTTCAATCTTTCACTAAATAACTTTTATATTTGTTCAATCAGCTCTAAGTCGATTATTTATAAAGGAATGTTTTTAGCTGAAGCAATTTCCGATTTCTTTTTAGATTTAAAAGATGAAAGATTTATATCTAGATATGCTATTTTCCATCAGAGATTCTCAACTAACACTGCACCAAGTTGGAGTTTAGCTCAACCATTCAGAGCTGTTGCGCATAATGGAGAAATTAACACTTACAAAGGAAACAAGAACTGGATGAAAGTTCATGAACAAGAAATGAGTAGTCCACTTTTTGAAAATGTAAATAATTTAAAACCAGTGATTCAAAAAGGTGTGTCTGACTCAGCTGCATTAGATAACGTTTTTGAATTATTGAATAAGTCTGGTCAACCAGCGCCATTAGCTAAATTGATGTTAATTCCAGACGCGTGGTCCAAAAAAAACAAGACTCTTCCAAAAAGTCATCAACAGTTATTTAATTTTTTAAACAGTACAATGGAACCTTGGGATGGTCCTGCGGCAATAGCTGCAACAGATAACGAATGGGTTATTGCTGCAAATGATAGAAATGGTTTAAGACCGCTAAGATATGCAATAACTAAAGACAAACTTCTTTTTGCTGGTTCGGAAACAGGAATGATAGAACTTAATGAAAAAAAGATTTTATCTAAGGGAAGACTAGGTCCAGGTGAAATTATAGGAGTTAGAATTGAGAAAGGAAAAGTTTTTTCAAATGATCAAATTAAAGATTATTTAGCAAAAGAATTTAAACATTTTAATTCGCAAATAATTGATCTAGATGAAAAATTATCAATCTCCAGTGAAAAACATAACTTTGTTGGAGAAGATCTAAGAAGAAGACAGCATACTTTTGGAATTAGTTTAGAGGATTTAGAGTTAATCCTACATCCTATGGCTGAGGATGCAAAAGAAGCAATAGGCTCAATGGGCGATGATACACCATTAGCTGTATTATCAGATAAATATAGACCTCTTTATCATTTTTTTAGACAAAATTTTAGCCAGGTAACTAATCCCCCAATTGACTCATTACGAGAAAACAAAGTTATGAGTTTAAAAACAAGATTTGGAAATTTAGGAAATATTTTAGATTTTGATACTTTAACTAAAGAAAATATTTATGTTTTAAATAGTCCAATATTGTCAAATTCCCAATTTAATAAATTTATAAATTTTTTTGGTAAAAATTCTTTAATTATTGATTGTACTTTTTCAAATGAGGAAAACTTAATAAGTGCAATTGAAAGAATACAAAAAGAGTCAGAGATAGCTGTAAGACAAGGTGTAACGCAACTAATTTTAAGTGATAAAGAACTTTCGTCGAAAAAGCTACCAATGCCAATGTTGCTGTGTGTTGGAGCAATCAATACATTTTTAATTGAAAAAAAATTAAGAGGGTATGTTTCAATTAATGTTCAATCAGGTGAAGCTTTAGATACGCATTCATTTGCTACATTAATAGGAGTAGGCGCCACAACAGTTAATCCATATCTTGCTTTTGATAGCTTATACCAAAGACATGAAAAAAAATTATTTGGCCAGTATAGTTTTGATGATTGTATAAAGAGATATATAAAATCAGTAAATGCTGGTTTGTTAAAGATAATGTCTAAAATGGGCATATCAGTTTTAAGTTCTTATAGGGGAGGATGTAATTTTGAGACAGTTGGATTGAGTAGAACTATTGTAAATGATTATTTTCCAGGGGTAACATCTAAAATTTCTGGAATTGGATTGATAGGTATAGAAAAAAAAATACGGCAGATACATAGAGAAGCATTTGAAAGTACTGACACTGTTTTACCTATTGGTGGGATTTATAGATATAGAAAAAATGGTGAAACTCATCAATATCAAGGTACATTAATCCATTTATTACAAAGTGCAGTAGGTTCAAACTCTTACTCAGCTTATAAAAAATATGCTGAAGGAATTTATAATTTACCACCTATTAACTTAAGAGACTTAATAAATTTTAGAAAGAAAAAACTAGGTCCACCAATAAAATTATCTGAAGTTGAGCCTTTAGAAAAAATACTAAAAAGATTTGGTAGTGGAAGTATGTCTCATGGAGCCTTATCAAAAGAAGCACATGAAACCTTGGCGATAGGGATGAACAGAATAAAAGGTGCCTCATGTAGTGGTGAAGGTGGTGAGGATGCAAATAGATTTAAGGTAAAGGATAGTGGTGACAGTGCAAATTCTAGAGTTAAACAAATTGCATCAGCAAGGTTTGGAGTAACTGTAAATTATTTAAATAATTGTAATGAGATAGAAATAAAGATTGCACAAGGTGCAAAACCTGGTGAGGGTGGTCAGTTACCAGGTTTTAAAGTTACACAAGAAATAGCAAAACTAAGGCATTCAACTCCTGGAGTTACCTTAATATCTCCACCTCCACATCATGATATTTATTCAATAGAAGATTTGGCTCAACTAATTTATGATCTAAAACAAATAAATCCAAAAGCTAGAATTGGTGTTAAACTTGTTGCTTCATCAGGTGTGGGTACTATTGCTGCTGGAGTAGCTAAAGCAAAAGCAGATATTATTTTAATTTCAGGTCATAATGGAGGAACAGGAGCAACACCACAAACAAGTGTAAAATATGTTGGAATACCTTGGGAGATGGGCCTTACAGAAGCTAATCAAGTTCTTACGCTAAATAACTTAAGACATAAAGTTACTCTAAGGACTGATGGGGGCATTAAAACGGGTAGAGATGTTGTCATTGCTGCAATGATGGGAGCAGAAGAATATGGAGTAGCAACAACTGCTTTAGTTGCAATGGGATGTATTATGGTAAGACAATGTCATTCAAATACTTGTCCAGTTGGTGTTTGTACTCAAGATGAAAAATTAAGGGAAAAATTTACTGGTACACCAGATAAAGTAGTAAATTTATTTACCTTTATAGCTTCAGAGGTAAGAGAAATTTTAGCTGAATTAGGATTTAAATCCATGAACGATATAATTGGAAGAACAGATTTATTAATGCAAGTTAATAAAGCATCACCTAATTTAGATGATTTAGATTTAAATCCATTATTTGTTCAAGCTGACCCTGGAAATAATAAAAGATATTGTGAGGTTCCAGAAATTAATAAAGTGCCTGATACATTAGATCAAGAAATTTGGCCAGAAATTGAAAAATCTTTAGATGATTCTGAAAAAATTGAAAAAGAATTTATTATTAAAAATACCAATAGAGCTGTTGGTGCAAGGATTTCACATCATCTTTACAAAAAATATGGCTATGAAAAATTAGATGAAAATTTTCTTACTTTAAATTTCAAGGGATCTGCGGGACAATCTTTTGGAGCATTTTCTTCTAAGGGGTTAAAACTAAATCTTAAGGGTGATGCAAATGATTATGTTGGAAAAGGATTGTCAGGAGCTACTATTTCAATAAAACTCTCGGATGAAAGTAATTTAGTTTCTAACGAAAATACAATTATTGGAAACACAGTTCTTTATGGGGCTACATCAGGCAAACTTTTTGTTGCTGGTCAAGCGGGCGATAGATTCGCAGTCAGAAACTCAGGGGCAATTACAGTAATTGAAGGATGTGATTCAAATGGATGTGAATATATGACAGGAGGAGTAGTTGTTATTTTAGGTGAAGTTGGAGATAATTTTGCAGCTGGCATGACGGGAGGTTTAGCTTTCATTTATGACAAATCTAAAGAATTTGAAAAAAAAGTAAATCCAGAGTCAGTTGTTTGGCAGAATGTTGAAACAGAATATTGGATTAATTTTTTAAAAGAAATGGTTTTAGATCATTCTCAAGAGACTGGTTCGATATTATCAAAAAATATAATTAAAAATTTTGATAATGAAATAAAAAACTTTATTCAGGTTTGTCCAAAAGAAATGATTGATAAACTTAAAAATCCTCTTACCTTAAAGCCTAAAGTAAAAGAAGTTAGTTAATGATTAATTTTAATTCCTTTTTTAATATATTTAACCATTTAGGTGAAGATAAACTATGATCACCATTTTTAATAATCACCAATTTTTTTTTAGAATTTTTAAAAATCTTTAAAACTTTTCTAGAATAGCTTACTGGTACAGATTTATCTTTACTGCCATGTATCATTGTTATTTTGATATTTTGATAAATTTTTTTTTTAAAAACTTTGTTTTTTCTCCCATCTTTAATTAGCTGAAAGGTAATTGGATATTCATAATCACCATGTTTTAAATTAATTATACCAATTTTTTTTATTTCTTTTTTCATTTTTTTTGAAAATTTATTCCACATTAACCCTTCCAAAAATTCTGGCGCTGAACCAATTCCTAAAAAACTAATAATTTGTTTTTTAAAAAATTTAAATTGATTTATAGAAATCCATGCCCCCATACTTGAACCAATTAGAATAATCTTATTTTTTTTAACAATTTTTTTAATTAAATGATTTGTTTCCTTAGTCCATTTTGAGATATTACCACTTGTAAATTTTCCAGAAGATTTTCCATGACCAGAATATTCTAGAGCAAGAAAACCTAGATTATTTTTTTTGGCAAAATTCAAAAAAAATTTTGGTTTTTCCCCCTCTAAATTTGACATAAAACCATGTAAAAAAACAATGTAGTCTCTATTTTTTAGGGCATGCTTTAGATAGCGAATTCTTTTAGATTTGTTTAATTTTAAATAATTAAATTTTGTCATTAAAGTTTATTAGTTTTGTCTATTATTATATAATCTTATCAGATGACTTCTAATATAAAAGTTTTACAAGTAATACCAAAATTAGGTTATGGAGGAGCAGAAACTGGATGCTATGACATTGCACATTACTTACCAGAAAATAATTGTAAATCTTTTATAGTCACTAGCGGTGGAGAGTTAACTAAATTTATAGATAAAGAAAAAGTTAAATTAATTAGATTACCTGTTCACAGTAAAAATCCATTATTGATAATTATAAATTCAATTATTCTCATAGGAATAATTTTATTTTTTAATATTTCTATAGTACACGCGAGAAGTCGTGCTCCAGCCTGGTCTTCTTTAATAGCAACAAAATTAACAAGAAGAAAGTTTGTTACAACATTTCATGGCACCTATAATTTTAGTGGAAAATTAAAAAAATTTTATAATTCTATAATGGTTAGGTCTGATTTGATAATTGCTGGATCAAATTTTATTTTTTCTCACATTAAAGAAAATTACTCTGAATTTTTTAAATTTAAAAAAAAATTTCTTGTAGTCTTTAGAGGAATAAATGTAGATTATTTTGATCCTTCAACAAAAATAGAGTCAGATGAAAAAAAACTTCTTAAAAAATGGGAAATTAATAAAGAAAAAAAAATTATTTTGGTACCGGGAAGACTTACTTCTTGGAAAGGACAAGAAATGCTAATTGAAGCAATTAATTTAGTGAAAATTGAATTAGGCTATGAGGCTTTCCACGTTGTAATATTAGGCAATGATCAAGGTAGAGATTTATATAAAAAAAAATTAATTAGACTGACAGAACAGTATCGATTAACAAATCAAATAAAATTTATTGATCATTGTAAAGACATGGCATTAGCCTACAAAGTTTCAGACATTGTTATTTCACCTTCGATAGAACCAGAAGCTTTTGGAAGAGTTTCGGTGGAGGCACAATCAATGGAAAAATTAATTATTGCTAGTAATATTGGTGGTTCGAATGAAACAATAATTAATGAAAAAACTGGTTTTTTGTTTGAAGCAGGTGATACTAATGATTTAAGTAAAAAGATTATTAGAGCAATAACTATGGATGAAACATCTATTCATTTAATGGGCAAAGAAGGAAGAAAAAACGTAATTAAAAAATTTAATGTTGAAAAAATGTGTTTTTCTACTTATTCAGAGTATAAAAGATTACTAAATTAAATGCCTATAATTACTTTACCAGATGGAAATAGTTTAAATTTTCCAAAAAAAGTTACAGGACTAGAAGTAGCTGAAAAAATTAGTAAATCATTAGCCAAACAAGCTATGATCATTAGTATAGATGGTGAACTTAAAGATTTAGACTCTTTAATAGAAAAAAATTGTTCTATAAAAATTTTTACCTCTAAAAATGCTGAAGGTCTGGAAACAATTAGACATGATACTGCCCACATTTTAGCTATGGCAGTTCAAGAATTGTTTCCAGGAACACAGGTAACAATAGGTCCAGTAATTGAAAATGGTTTTTATTATGATTTTGCAAGAAAAGAAGCTTTTACCGAAGAAGATTTAAAAAAGATCGAAGAAAAAATGAAAGAGATAGTTGATAGAGATGAAAAAACTAAAAGAGAAGTTTGGGGTAGAGATGAAGCTATTAAACATTTCAAAAATAAAGGAGAGATTTATAAAGCTGAACTAATTGAAAGCATTCCGAAAGGAGAAGAGGTATCAATTTACTTTCATGGAAAATGGCATGATTTATGTAGGGGGCCACATCTTTCTTCAACAGGCAAAATCGGTAAATTTTTTAAATTAACAAAGGTTTCAGGTGCTTACTGGAGAGGAGACTCAAACAATGAAATGTTACAAAGGATTTATGGAACAAGTTGGGCCAGCCAGAAAGATTTGGATACTCATTTAAAAAGAATTGAAGAAGCTGAAAAAAGAGATCATAGAAAGTTAGGTAAAGAAATGGATTTATTTCATTTTAGAGAAGAAAGTCCAGGATCTGTTTTTTGGCATGAAAAAGGCTGGGCATTGTTTCAAAAACTTATTAATTATATGAGAGCAAGACAAGATGCTGCAGGATATAAAGAGGTTAATACACCTGAAGTTTTAGACAGATTATTGTGGGAAAAGTCTGGTCATTGGGAAAAATATGGAGAGAACATGTATACATCCCAAACACCTGATGAAAAAATATTTGCAATTAAACCAATGAATTGTCCAGGTCATATTCAAGTTTTTAATCAAGGTTTAAAAAGCTATAGAGATTTACCTTTAAGAATAACTGAATTTGGAAAAGTTCATCGTTATGAACCTTCGGGTGCTTTGCATGGACTTTTAAGAGTTAGGGCATTTACTCAAGATGATGCCCACATCTTTTGTTCAGAGGAACAAATTACAAGTGAATGTTTAAATGTAACAAATCTAATTTTAGATATTTATAAAGATTTAGGATTTGAAAATGTAATTCTTAAATATGCAGATAGACCAGAGATAAGAGTTGGTGATGATAAAGTTTGGGACAAGGCTGAAGCTTCATTGCTAGAAGCAGTCAAGGCCTCTAAATTAGAATATAGCATTAATAAAGGCGAAGGAGCTTTTTACGGACCAAAAGTTGAATTTGTATTAAGAGATGCGATTGGAAGAGATTGGCAGTGTGGAACTTTACAAGTTGATTTAAATTTACCTGGTAGATTAGATGCATCATATGTTGATAGAGATGGAACAAAAAAAGTTCCAGTAATGTTACACAGAGCTTTATTTGGTTCACTTGAGAGATTTATAGGAATTTTAATTGAACATTATGCAGGTAAATTTCCATTTTGGATTTCTCCTTTACAAACAGTTGTTATACCAATTTCAGAAGATTTTGAAGATTATGCTATAAAAGTTTCAAATAAAATTAAAAAAACAGGGATAAGCTCAATAGTTGATTTAAAAAATCATAATTTAAATTATAAGATTAGAGATCATTCTTTGGCTAAAATCCCTCTTTTATTAATTTGTGGTAAAAAAGAAGTTGACAGTAACTCAGTAACCATTAGAAGATTGGACTCTAATAAACAAGAAAATATGGAACTTAACTTATTTCTAAAAAAATTTTCTGCTTTAAATAAAGCATCTTCAAATTAAGTGGCAGATTTTAAACAAAATTATTTTCAGAGAAGAACTAAAGATCGAGGACCAAGATCTAACAACAGAATTTCATCTCCAGAAGTCCAAGTTATTGCAAGTGATGGTGGAAATTTAGGAACGATTAATACAAACGAAGCAATATCAATGGCAAAAAACCAAGGACTAGATTTAATAGAAATTGCTCCCAATGCAAACCCCCCTGTTTGTAAAATTATGGATATGGGAAAATTTAAATATGATGCTCAAAAAAAAGCAAATCTTGCAAAAAAAAAACAAAAAATAATAGCTTTAAAAGAAATAAAAATGAGACCTGTTACAGAAACTCATGATTATGAGTTTAAAGTAAAAAATGCTAAAAAATTTATTGCTAAGGGGGATAAAGTAAAATTTACGATAAGATTTAAGGGTCGTGAACTACAACATTCTCATTTAGGAAATGAACTAATGAGTAAGATTAAAGAAGATATGAAAGATATTGGCAAGGTAGAATTACACCCAAAGTTTGATGGGAAGCAAATGATAATGGTAATTCAGCCTTTATAGGCCTTAATATTGGTTGTAAACTTTAACCATTCTTTGTATAACCTCGCACAATTATGCCAAAACTTAAAACTAAAAGCTCAGCAAAAAAAAGATTTAAGATATCAGCTAAAGGCAAGGTGATGATGGCTCAAGCTGGGAAGAGACATGGCATGATTAAAAGAACAAATTCTCAAATTAGAAAATTAAGAGGCACAACAACGATGTCAAAACAAGATGGAAAAATTGTTAAATCGTACATGCCATACAGTTTAAGAGGTTAAAATGGCAAGAGTAAAAAGAGGTGTAACCAGTCGAGCTAAACATAAAAAAGTTTTAAAAGCTGTTAAGGGTCAATGGGGTAGAAGAAAAAATACAATTAGAGTTGCAAAGCAAGCTATGGAAAAAGCTATGCAATATGCTTATAGGGATCGTAGAAATAAAAAAAGAGATTTCAAATCTCTCTGGATACAAAGAATAAATGCAGGTGTAAGAGCAGAAGGATTAACGTATTCTAAGTTTATTAATGGATTAAATAAAAGTGGAATTAAAATTGATAGAAAAATTCTAGCAGAGATAGCTTATGATAGCCCAGAAGCCTTTAAAACTATTGTTCAGAAGGCACAATCTGCTTTAAATTAATCTTCACTATTGTTTTATTTCACCGAAGAAATAATCTGTAAAGATGTCTGATCTTAAAAAAATAAAAGATGAATTTCTGACAAAACTTAATCAAAAGTTGAATCTTTCAGAAATAAATAAAATAAAATCTGATCTATTTGGAAAAAATGGATTGATCTCATCACAGTTTAAGAGAATAGGTTCTATTGCAGAAAATAATAGAAAAAAATTTGCCTCAGATTTAAATATTATTAAAAATGAATTACAAGAATTAATCAATTTTAAAATGAAAGAAATTGAAAATGCTGAAATCAACGAAAAATTAGAAAAAGAAAGAATTGATGTTACATTACCTGAAAGAAATTTTATAATAGGAAAAATTCATCCAGTATCACAAACAATTGATGAAATATCATCAATTTTTTCTGAAATAGGTTTTAGTGTTGAAGAAGGTCCTGATGTTGAAAATGAATATAATAATTTTACTGCATTAAACACACCTGATCATCATCCAGCAAGAGACATGCATGATACGTTTTATCTTGATGAAAAAAAAGAAAAATTATTACGCACTCACACTTCTCCTGTTCAAATAAGAACTATGTTGAAAGATAAACCGCCCTTTAAGATAATTGCACCAGGTAGAACTTATAGGTCAGATAGTGATCAAACACATGCACCTATGTTTCATCAAGTTGAGGGTCTTCATATAGATAAAGATATAAATATGGGTCACCTAAAAGGTTGTTTGGATTATTTTATAAAAGAGTTTTTTGAAGTGAAAAAAATCAAAATGAGATTTAGACCTAGTCATTTTCCTTTTACTGAACCATCTGCTGAAGTTGATATTGGATATGAAATAAAAGATGGAAAAATAATAATAGGTGAGGGTGATAAGTGGCTTGAAATTTTAGGATGTGGAATGGTTCATCCCAATGTTTTAAAAAATGTGAAAGTTGATCCTATAAAGTTTCAAGGATATGCATTTGGAATTGGGATTGATAGACTAGCTATGCTCAAATATGGGATTAATGATTTAAGAGCTTTCTTTGAATGTGATTATAGATGGTTGAATCATTTTGGATTTGATCCTTTAGATGTACCAACAAATTATCGGGGTTTAAGCAGATGAAGATTACATTTGATTGGCTGAAAGATCATTTAAATACTAATTTAAAAGAAGAAAAACTTTTAGAGCAACTAACTAATATTGGCCTTGAAGTAGAAACTGTTGAAAGTTTATCTGCTGGAAAAGAATTATTTAAAGTAGCAAAAATCGTAAAAACAGAAAAACATCCTAATGCAGATCGACTAAAAGTTTGTGATGTAGATATAGGTGAAAAACAACTAAAAAAAGTTGTATGTGGTGCTGATAATGCAAAAGAAGGACTGATTACTATATATGCACCGCCAGGGGCTGTAGTTCCTAAAAACAAAACAAAATTAGTAATAGCAAAAATAAGGGGAGTCACCTCTTATGGAATGCTTTGCTCGGAGTCTGAATTAAATTTATCTGATGAAAGTGATGGAATATCAGAATTGCCAACACTTAAGTATGAAAAAAAAATTGGAAAGAGTTACTTTTCAAAATTAAACTCAAATCTCATTAATCTATCAATTACACCCAATAGACCAGACTGTCTAGGAATAAAAGGAATAGCAAGAGATCTTGCTGCGTCAGGTTTTGGAAAATTGATTCCTACAAAAGAAAAAAAAATAAAGTCAAATAAAAAACAAACTTTAAAAGTAAAAATTATTAAAGATAAAGTTCAAGGCTGTACTGCTTTTGGTAGTTGTTTAATAACTAATGTTAATAATACTGAAAGTCCTCAATGGCTAAAGGATAAATTACTTTCAATTGGTCAAAAACCAATTTCAGCAATAGTTGATATTACAAATTATGTTATGTTAGATATCAATCGTCCATTACATGCTTATGATGCAGATAAAATTGAAAAAGGTATCATAGTTAGAAATTCAAAATCTGGGGAGGAATTTACTGCTCTTGATAATAAAAAATATAGATTAGAAAATAACATGTGTGTAATAGCTGACAGTAAAGGTGTTTTAGGTTTGGGTGGAATAATTGGAGGCACAAGATCAGGCACAGAATTTGATACAAAAAATATATTGTTGGAATCTGCCTATTTTGAGCCTAAATCAATCAGGGGCACTGCAAAAAAGTTAAACATTGATACTGATGCTAAGTTCAGATTTGAAAGAGGTATAGATCCATTATCCATTGAAGATGGATTAAATAAAGCTGCATTATTAATTAAGGAAATTTGTGGTGGTGAAATCAGTAAAATAGATATTCAAAAAATTCAAACTTATAAGTCTAAAACTATTAAATTTGATCCCAATTTATTTGAAAAAATATCTGGTTTTAAAATTTCAACTAAAGAAATGCTTAAAATTTTAGATGATCTTTGTTTTAAATATAAAAAAAATAAAAAACATTTAGAGTTAACGATCCCATCTTGGAGGCCTGATATTTCACAAGAAATAGATATTGTTGAGGAATTAGTTAGAATAAGTGGTTATGAAAAAATAAAAATTGTTAACCCAATTAAAGAAAGAACCAAATCTACTTTAACTCAAACTCAGAAATTATTTCATTTTTTACAAAGATCAATAGCTTCAAAAGGTTATTTAGAAGTAATCACATGGTCATTTACAGATTCTAATTATAATGATTATTTTAAAGGCAAAAATAAAGAAATTAAAATTGTAAACCCAATAAGCTCAGAGTTGGGGGTTCTAAGAAACTCAATATTTTCAAATTTAGTAATACATATGAATAAAAATCTTGATAGAGGTTTTAAAGATTTATCAATCTTTGAAATTGGTCCTATTTTCATTGGCTCGAATCCAGGAGAGCAAAAAACAGTAGTTTGTGGGTTATCAGCAGGTAAAAAATTTAGACAATCCTGGATTGACAATGAGAGGAATGTGGATGTGTTTGATGTCAAAAGAGATGTAGTTCAAACTTTAGTTGAAGCAGGTTATAATTCAGATAAATTTTTTATAGATAGCGAAACACCTGATTATTATCATCCTGGTAAATCTGGTAGATTGTTTCTAAATAAAGGAAAGGACCAAATAGCTGCCTACTTTGGTGAAATTCATCCTAATATTATAAAAAAGGTAGATTTAAAATCAGAGTCTCTAGTAGGTTTTGAAATTTTTTTAGACCATTTAAAATTACCAAAGAAAACATTAAATGATCAAAAAACCAAATTTACTGTTTCTGATTATCAAAAATCTGAAAGAGACTTTGCATTTATAGTAAATAAAGAGCTCAGTTCTCAAGATCTAATAAATGTAATTTCTAGCGTGGATCAAAAGTTGATTAGCAATATAAATGTTTTTGATGTTTATGAAGGTGAAAAGATACCTGCCAACCAAAAATCAATAGCAATTAATGTAACAATACAATCACCAGAAAAAACATTGAACGATAATGATTTAGAAAAAATAAATAAATTAATTATTGAGTCAGTAGAAAATAAAACTGGTGCTAAAATTAGATCTTAAAAATTAGATGAGCAGTATTGAAAATATAAGAAATTTTGCAATTATTGCACATATAGATCATGGTAAATCAACAATAGCTGATAGAATTATTCATAAGTGTGGTGGTTTAACCGAGAGAGAAATGAAAGCACAAGTTTTAGACTCTATGGATATTGAAAGAGAGAGAGGGATAACTATTAAAGCTCAAACAGTAAAATTAAACTATAAAGCTAAAAATGGAAAAGATTATATTTTAAATATAATAGATACACCAGGACACGTAGATTTTAGTTATGAAGTTAGTAGATCTCTTTATGCATGTGAGGGATCAATATTAATTGTGGATAGCACTCAAGGTGTGGAGGCTCAAACATTAGCTAACGTTTATCAAGCATTAGATATAAATCATGAAATTATCCCAGTATTAAATAAAATAGATTTACCAGCATCAGACTTAGAAAAAACAAATAAACAAATCGAAGATGTAATCGGAATTGATACAGAAAATGCAGTTCCATGTTCAGGAAAAACTGGTGAAGGTATTGAAGAAATTTTAGAACAAATTATTAATCAGCTACCTAGTCCAAAAGGAAATCCAAATGAAAATTTAAAATGTTTATTAGTTGATAGTTGGTACGATTCTTATTTAGGAGTAGTTATTTTAGTAAGGGTAATAAATGGTAAAATAAAAAAAAATATGAAAATTAAAATGCTTTCGACTGACCAAGATTATATAGTTGAAAAGGTTGGGGTTTTTACACCTAAAGCTAAGGATATAAACGAATTAAATACTGGTGAGATTGGTTTCATTACTACTGGTATTAAAGTTTTATCGGAAACAAAAGTGGGTGATACAATTTGTGATGCATCAAAGCCAAAGCTAGATCCTTTGCCAGGCTTTAAACCTAGTAAACCAGTTGTCTTTTGTGGACTTTTCCCAGTTGACAGCTCAGAGTATCAGAAATTAAAAGATGGACTTGCTAAATTACAATTAAATGACTCAAGTTTTTCATTTGAGGCTGAGTCGTCATCAGCTTTAGGATTGGGCTTCAGATGTGGATTTTTAGGATTACTACATCTTGAAATTATCACAGAAAGATTAGAAAGGGAATTTGATGTAAATTTACTTACAACAACCCCAGGTGTAGTTTACAAAGTAAGCTTAAATGATGGAAGCTTAATTGATTTACAAAATCCTTCAAGTCTTCCTGATCCAACATTAATAAAATTTATTGAAGAACCTTGGATTAATGCAACAGTAATAACACCAGATGAGTATTTGGGATCGATCATTAAATTATGCCAAGATAAAAGAGGTATTCAAAAAAATTTAAATTATTCGGGAAATAGAGCTGTTTTAAGTTATGAACTTCCTTTGAATGAAGTTGTGTTTGATTTTAATGATCGTATCAAATCAATGACCAGTGGTTATGCGAGTTTTGACTATGAAATTATTGAGCATAGAGAGGGAGATTTAGTTAAACTTGGGATTTTGGTTAATGGTGAGCCAGTTGATGCATTAGCAATGATGATACATAAAGATTTCGCACAAAGGACAGGTAGGGAAGTTTGTGAAAAATTAAAAGATTTGATTCCAAGACATAATTTTATGATACCTGTTCAAGCGGCAATAGGTGGAAAAATTATTGCAAGAGAAACAATTAAAGGTTTTAAGAAAGACGTATTAACAAAAATACATGGTGGCGGAGCAACTGACAGAAAAAGGAAGCTTTTAGAAAAGCAAAAAAAGGGAAAAGCAAGATCTAAGCAATTTGGTAGAGTTGAAATACCTCAAGAAGCTTTTATTGGAGTTTTAAAAATTAACAAGGAAAAATAATGAAAATATATGATTGCTTTTCTTACTTAGATGAAGATTTACTATTAGACATAAGGCTAAATATATTAGATGAATACGTAGATTATTTTGTAGTAATAGAGGGCAATAAAACATGGCAAAATAATATCAAACCTCTTCAATTTGAAATTAATAAATTTGAAAAATTTAAAAATAAGATAATCTATATTCCTGTAGAGGATATGCCAGGAGGGGACAATCCATATATAAGAGAAAATTTTCAAAGGAATGCAATTGTTAAAGGGATAAAAGATGCAAATGAAGACGATTTAATAATTATTTCTGATTTGGATGAAATTCCAAACCCAAAAAAAATAAAAAATTTTCAGAAAAATATGAGATATGCAGTTTTTCAACAGCTTCACTTTTATTACAAACTAAACTTGCAAAGTCAAAAAAATCCTTATTGGTTTGGAAGCAGAATTTGTGTGAAGAAATATTTGAAATCTCCTCAATGGCTAAGAAATTTAAAGTTTAAGAAGAGACCATTTTGGCGGATAGATAAGTTTAGATTAAATAATATTATTGAAGATGGAGGTTGGCATTTTTGTAATTTAAAAGAGCCAGAAAAAATCTTATATAAATATAAGAATTTATGTGAAACGAATGATCCACACGTTTTTAATGAAAAAATTGATGAAAAATTTTTAAATTTAGATGAAATAAAAAAAAGAATGAATAGTGGTGAAGATATAATTGGAAGAGAAGTAAACTATAATCCGATTATTTTAGATAATAAATTTCCAGATTATATAATAAAAAATAAACAAAATTTAAAAAATTGGATTATTGACTAGATAAAATTTATTTTATTTTTTTTATTTTCAGGAAAACAAATAACATTTTCATTTATCCTAAATAGTACATATTTATTACTTATAAGAATTTTAATGGCTTCAGAAAAATACTCTTTTTTTGAGTGAATATATTCAAAAATTATAATAGGTCTAATTTTTGTGTTTATCAAAAAATCTTTGACAATTAAGGAATCATAACCCTCAGTATCAATAAGTAATAAATCAAAATTTTGAATAGAATATTTTTTCAGTAAACTTGTAATAGAAATTGTTTTTACATTCTCCTTAACTATATGTTTATTTTTTACACCGTGTTTAATTAAATGATTTTTATCAAAAGATGTAATACCCACTATATGTTCATCATATAAATGAAGATAATTTTCATTAACTTTATAAAGTTCGTTAATTTCATTATTTACAGAAATTGCAACATTTTCATAAAATAAATTTTTTTGATTAGAATAAAATTTTTTTAAATTATCAAAATTAGATTTGATCGGTTCAACAAAAATTACTGATGGATTAAAATTCTTTATAAATTTATTAATTGTGTCAAATCGTTGTCCATCATTTGCACCTATTTGAACAAGAAATTTTACATCATTATTTAAGAATAAATTTTTTAAGACTTTATCGACAGAAACAAAGGAATGTTTTGAAATTAATCGCTCATTTTTAATAATGTTCTTATCAATTAGCTTAAAACCAAAAGCTTCAACGATTTTTTTTATGAATTTATAACGCATAAGATAACTATATAATTTAATTGTTGTGATTAGTAATAAAAAAAATTAAATCTATAAGTAGATTACAATAATAAAATGACAAAAATAATTATTACAGGTGGAACAGGAAGATTTGGAAATGTTTTAAAAAAATACAAAACTAAGCATAAACTTTTTTTTCCAACCAAAAATCAGTTAAATATATTAAATATAACAAATATTAAAAAATACTTAAAAAAAACTAAACCAAAGATTTTAATCCATCTGGCTGGGTTATCTCGACCTATGAAGCTACATAAAACTAATATTCATAAAAGTATTGATTTAAACATTATTGGCACTGCAAATATTACAAAAGTGTGCGCTGAACATAATGTTAAATTAATATATTTTTCTACTAATTATGTTTATCAAGGCATTAAGGGGAATTATCTAGAGACTGATCCAGTTCTACCAGTGAATAATTATGCCTGGTCAAAACTTGGTGGAGAGGCATCAGTGCAACTTTATAAAAATTCTCTTATATTAAGATTAAGCATGACCGAAAAACCATTCGTTCATAAAAAAGCATTTGTAAACGTAAAAAATAGTTTTTTATATCATGATGAAGTTGTAAGGATTTTATTTAAATTAATAAAAAGCAAAGGAGTTATAAATGTTGGAGGTAATGTAAAAAATATTTATGATTTTGTTAAAAAAGATAATCCAAAAGTTAAAAAAGTTTTTTTAAAAAAAAAATCGAACTTAGATATGCCAATTAATTCATCAATTAATATCTCAAAACTAAAAAAGATATTAAAAAAAAAATAAAATGTTTTGTTTTTATTAAATTGAATAAGAGATGGAAAAAATAAAAATTTATTGTGTAACGAATAAACCAATAGGCTTTTTGAATGATACAAAATATAATTTAGCTTGGGTAGGTAAAGAGGAATCACCAAAAAATTATTTTAAGTGTGATTCACAAGAAAATATATTCTATAAAGAAAAATATTATTCAGAATTAACCTTTCATTATTGGTACTGGAAAAATTTATTAAAACATGAAAAAGATGATTGTTGGATAGGTTTTTGTCAAAAAAGGAGATATTGGATTAAAGAAAATACATCAGAAAAAATAGATAGCTCCAATCTAAATAAATATTTATTAACAGATACTGAAAAAGAATGGAAAAATTTTGACTCATTAATCTGTAATCCTATTCAGATTTCAGGAGCAAAAAAAATTAAACTTATTAAAAGAGGATGGCGAAATATTTTAAAAAAACCAAACATTTTATTTAATACAAAAACCCAAAATATTGCTGTACATTTTGATATGCACCATGGTTTTGGGAATTTGAACAAAGCAATTAAATTATTAGACTCTGAAGATAGAAATGATTTTAATGATTATGTAAAATCTAATGATAAATTTAATCCACATATTATGTTCATCTCTAAAAAAAAAATTATTAATAAATGGTTTGATGCCTTATTTCCTTGGCTTGAAAGATGTGAAAAAGAATTTGGTTTTGAAAATCTTAAGGGATACGATATGACAAGAATATATGCTTATTTAGCTGAAAGGTATTTGTCATTTTGGTTTAAAAAATATACAAAATTTAAAGAACAACCTTGGGCTTTTATTGAAAAATAGGTTTATAAAAAGATTTTATAATAAAAAATATTTAGGTGTATAAAAATAAAAAAATAACCCTTTTTGCTTTTGCTTCTCAAGATTTATATAGAAGTGCCAATAGATTAAAAGAACAAGCACAAAGTTCAAATTATTATGATGAAATTAAAGTATTGAGTCCAAAAAATTTTGATGATGAAATGGTCAAAAAATTTGATTTGATTAAAGATGTAGGGAAAAAAAGAGGTTACGGTTATTGGTTTTGGAAACCAATTTTTTTAATGAAGATTATGAAAGAAGTTAATTTTGGTGATATTATCCATTATATTGATGTTGGGTGCCATATACAGAACAAAAATTCTAAATTTTATGAATATTTAGATTTATTGATAAAATCTGAAAATTTTATTTTACCATTTCAATATCATTTGGATAATACTGAATTTCCAAAGGATATTTTATTTTCAAAACGTGAGGAGTTTAAATATACAAAAGCAGATTTACTTGATAATTTTGAATTCTTAAATAATAAGAATATAACACATTCACCTCAATTTTGGGCAGGAAGTTTTTTCATTAAAAAACAAGAAGAAACAGAAAACTTCATTAGAGAATGGATAGAAGTTTTTGATAAAAAATTTAACTTAATTGATGACTCTGACTCTGTTTTAAGTAATTTAAAGGGGTTTATTAATAATCGTCATGATCAAAGTGTTTTTTCATTGTTGTGTAAAAAATATTCTATAAAATCTTTATCCGCATATGAATGTGATTGGGGCGAAAAAAATAACAAAAGAACGTGGGATCATAATTTTGATAATCCTATCTTAGCAAAAAGAGATTTAGAATATAATATATTTAGAAGATTTATTAATAGACAGATTAGAACTTTTAATAGGTATAAAAATAAATATTTTAAAAATTAGAGGAGAGGTGGCCGAGTGGTTTAAGGCGCACGCTTGGAAAGTGTGTGTACTGTCAAAGGTACCGTGGGTTCGAATCCCACTCTCTCCGCCATCAAATAAGGCTTATATAACAAGTATTATAGCTTAATTTATATTATGATTAATGATTAAAAGTGAGCAATTTCATACAAAAAATGTTATAAATTATTTTTCCTAAATTTAAAAATGACAAATAAAAATACATATCAAGCTGACTCAATAAAGGTTTTAAAGGGATTAGAAGCTGTCAGAAAAAGACCAGGAATGTATATAGGTGATACTGATGATGGTACAGGCCTTCATCACATGGTCTATGAAGTTGTTGATAATTCAATTGATGAAGCTTTAGCAGGCTTTTGTAAAAATATTAAAATTCGAATTAATGAGGACGGAACAGTTACTGTAAGAGACGATGGAAGAGGCATACCGATTGATATGCATAAAGGAGAAAAAAAATCTGCAGCCGAAGTAATTATGACTCAACTCCATGCTGGTGGAAAATTTGATCATGATTCATATAAAGTTTCTGGAGGATTACATGGTGTTGGAGTTTCTGTTGTAAATGCATTGTCAGAAAAGTTAAAACTTGAAATTAGCAGAGACGGTAAAAAATATTTTATTGAATTTAATAATGGAGAAGCAAAAGCACCTTTAAAAATTAAAGGAAAATCTAATGATACGGGTACACAGATAACTTTTTTGCCTTCAAAAGAAGTTTTTTCATCTATTAAATTTAGTGGAAATATTCTTATTAAAAGAATGAGAGAGTTAGCCTTTTTAAATAAAGGAATAAATATTGAATTTACGGATGCCAGTCAAAAAAAAGAAAAAACTTATCAATTTAAATTTAGTGGTGGTGTTTTAGAATTTGTAGAATTTTTAGATGAAAAAAGAGAAAAATTACAAAATAAAAATGGAAACAATTTATTTAAAAAACCAATTTATATTGAGGGAAAAAAAGATAATATTGAATTAGAATGCGCTTTAAAATGGAATGCAAGTTATGCTGAAGATGTGCTTCCGTACACAAATAATATTTTTCAAAAAGATGGTGGAACTCATATATTAGGCTTTAGGAGCGCACTAACGAGAGTTATTAATAAATATGCGAGTGAGCACAATCTATTAAAAAAAAATAAACTTTCTATTTCAGGAGACGATATTAAAGAAGGTTTAACATGTGTTCTTTCAACGAAAATTCCAGACCCAAAATTTTCTTCACAAACTAAAGATAAACTTGTTTCATCAGAAGTGAGGATGATTGTCGAAACCTTAATTAATGAAAAATTATCTATGTGGTTTGATCAAAATCCTTCAGTAGCTAAAATTATTTTAGCTAAAGTTATACAAGCTGCTTTAGCAAGAGATGTTGCAAGAAAAGCAAGAGAAAATGTGAGAAGAAAAGGAGCTCTTGAATTAAGTGGACTACCTGGCAAGTTAGCTGATTGTCAAATTGGTAAGCAGGAGGGAACAGAATTATTTATTGTTGAGGGGGACTCTGCTGGTGGATCAGCAAAGCAAGGAAGAAATAGAGCAAACCAAGCGGTTTTACCACTTAGGGGTAAAATACTTAATACTTATGTTGAGGATTTAAAAATTAACAAAAATGGCAATGGTGTAAAAAATGGTTCTGACCAAAGAACAAAAGCATTGTCAAAAATGATTTCTTCAAACGAAATTGTAACTTTAATAAATGCTCTTGGTTTAGATCCAAAAGCATATGAGATTGATTTAAAAGATTTACGTTATGGAAAAATTATTATTATGACTGATGCTGATGTTGATGGATCTCACATTAGAGCGCTACTATTAACTTTTTTTAATAATAAGCCATTCAACAAGTTGATTGAAAATGGTCATATATATTTAGCACAACCACCATTATTTAAAATCAATAAAGGGTCAAAAGGGATTTACATAAAAGATGAAAAAGAATTAGAAGATTATATTATCCAAAGTAACAAAGATTTTAAAAAAATTAAGAGAGGCTCAAAAGAATATTTAAAGTTAATTGATAATGAAAAATCTAAAATAAATATTCAGAGATTTAAAGGACTGGGTGAAATGAACCCAGAAGAACTTTGGAGCACTACTTTAGACCCTGAAACTAGAAATTTATTACAAGTTCAATACTCAAAAGATTTCAAGAAAGATCAAAGTTTAATTCATACACTAATGGGGAATGATGTAGCATTAAGGAAAGATTTTATTATTTCTAATGCTATAAATGTTCAAAATCTAGATATTTAAAAGATGAAGTTTTTTGAAACTTCAAAATACTATAGTTTAAAAAAATCTACTTATATTACTTTAAGGTGGATAGGAGTAATTGGTCAATTAATTTCAGTAAACTTTGTTTATTTTTATTTAAAATTTGAATTTGACTTCATTATTTCAAATATAATTATTCTAGTAGGAATTTTGAGTAATTTTTATTTGATTTTTATTTATAAAAAAACACAATTATCAGATAGGTCAGCTTTAATATTTTTATTAATTGATATTTTTCAACTTGGTGCTTTAGTTTATATGTCAGGTGGCATAGTAAATCCTTTTGTAATTTTTATAATAATTCCAAGTGTATTTGCTTCAACGAATCTTGGTTTAAGGACTAATATATTTTTAGTGCTCACTACTGTATTAGTAATAGTATTTTTAACTTTTTATTCCAGAGATTTACCATCTCCTTTAAATGATCATTTTCATATCGATCCATATTATTTTTATTCGATACCAATAGCTTTAATTATTGCTTTAGTTTTTTTAAATATTTTTGCTATTATTTTTGGGTCAGAGTCGAGGATTAGAAAAGAAGCTTTAAACAAAATGGAAGAAATAATGGCTAAAGAACACGAGATGTTATCTTTAGGTGGTCAAGCTGCTGCAGCTGCCCATTCCCTTGGAACTCCTTTATCAACTATAAAGATTATCTCTCAAGAACTTAAAAATCAATTAAAGGATCAAAAGGATGTTATTCAAGATATAGAATTATTATCAAGCCAAGTTGAAAGATGTAATCAAATTTTAACAAGATTATCATTAAATCCCAGTGAAGAAGATGATTTTATTGATGAGGATTTAAGTATTAAGGATTATCTTAAAGAAATTGTCTCTTCATTTAAAGAAACTAGTAAAAAAAAATTTATTTTAAATTTTAATCAAAATTCTAACTTAAAAAAAATTACAAAATCTATTGAAGTGGTTTATGGACTGAGAAACTTTATTGGTAATGCAAATAAATATAGTTCAAGTAAAGTATTTATAACACTAAAAAGTGACAACGAATCTACAGAAATTATAATTGAAGATGATGGTAAAGGATACCCATATGACGTATTGTCCAAAATTGGAGAGCCTTATTTAAAATCTTTTAGTCAACAAGATGGCTCAAAAGCTGGTTTAGGTCTGGGAATATTTATAGGTAAAAATTTACTCGAAAAGAATTTTGCATCTGTCAATTGTAGAAATTCAAAAACTAGGCAAGGTGCTGAAATAATAATTAGATGGAAAAATAAGGATTTATCTAAAATTTAGTGCAATTTTTTTTGGTCAAACAATGTACTTAGTTGAGAAATCATTACATCACCTAGTTCATTTACATCTGTAATCTTAATTGCTCGATTATAATATCTTGAAACATCATGACCAATTCCTATTGCAAGGATCTCTATCTCCGATTTATCCTCAATAAATTTAACTATTTTTTTTAGATGTTTTTCTAAAAAATCACCCGAGTTAACTGAGAGAGTGGAGTCATCAACTGGAGCACCGTCTGAAATTACCATTAAAATTTTTCTTTCCTCTTTTCTTTTTTTAAGCCTATTAAAAGCCCATGATATTGCTTCACCATCAATATTTTCTTTTAACAGCCCTTCTTTAAGCATTAATCCAAGATTATTTTTGGCTTGGCGCCAATGGGTATCAGCACCTTTGTAAATTATATGTCTTAAATCATTCAGTCTTCCAGGTGTTTTTGGTTTACCGTGTTTGTTCCAATATTCTCTGCTTTGTCCTCCCTTCCAATTTTTAGTAGTAAAACCAAGTATTTCAACCTTCACTGAACAACGTTCCAAAGTTCTTGACAATATATCTGCACAAATTGCTGCGATTGTAATTGGTCTTCCTCTCATTGAGCCAGAATTATCAATTAATAAAGTTACAATCGTGTCTTTAAAATCAAGATCTTTTTCTTTTTTAAATGATAAAGAATTATAAGGATCCATAATAATTCTTGGTAATTTTGAACTATCCAACAAACCTTCTTCTAGATCAAATTTCCAAGCTCTATTTTGTTTTGCTAATAATTGTCTTTGAAGTTTATTTGCAAGTTTAGTAATTATATCATGAAATCCAATAAGTTGTTGATCTAGAGTTTTTCTAAGTTTTAGAGCTTCTTCAGAATTTTCTAAGTTTTCTGCTTTAGTTACCTCATCAAACTTACTAGTAAATATTTTGTAATCTATATGAATTTCATTCATTCTTTTCTGTAATACTTTTTCATTACTTGGTTGATCCGAATCAGTATCAACTAATTGTTCATCTAATTTATATTCATCAATGTCATAGTCAGAATCAAGGCCAGCTTCGGTTTCTTCTTCTTTATTCTTTTCTTTTTTGTCTTCAGAATCACTTTCTTGATCTTCATTTGATGGGTTGTTTTGTTCATCATTCTGACTTTCTTCTTTTGTATCTTCATTTTCTTCAGTTTGAAAAATCTCCATATCTTGCAATATCTTAGAGAACTTAGAAGAATATTCATTTTGATGTTCTAAATTTTCCTTTAAAAATTTAATATGTTCATTAACTGCTAAATCAAAATCTTTTTCCCAAAAGTTTAACATTTTACTAGTAAGTGGATCTAATTTAATATTAAGAAATTTTTTAAGCATATATAATTCAAATGCCTCAACCACTGGAACATCTTCTTTAGTTTCAAGTTGATCTTTTCGCTTCAAACTAATTTTTTGATTATAGTTATCCTTTAAATTTTTTTCTATGCCTTTAAGCATTTTTCCACCCAAGGCTTCATATCTTATTTTTTCTGCTATCAAATATAAAGATTTACAAGATGAATTTAATGGCAAATTTTTTTTATAAATTTCATCACTAGAAAATTTTTTTTTTAGAGCAGATGAGTCAGATTCTGCCCTAGCTTTTATGAAATCTGTTTTTGAATTAAGGTTATCGAGTTCGAAAAAATCAAATTTTTTTGAACTTTTATTCTCATTTACTTTATTATTTATTTCAAGGTCACCTGAGATAACTTTAACCGTTGAAGCAAGGGCTTGTCTAAGCTTTTCTTTTAAATTAGCATCTTTGTTGCTATTATTCATTTAGATCTTAATATTTACGAGAGACTCTGGTAGATCATCACCAAAACATCTTTGATAATATTCAGCAATTATATTTTTTTCAATTTCATCACATTTATTCAAAAAAGTAACTCTAAATGCGTAACCAATATCTTTAAAAATCTCAGTATTATCTGCCCAATGCAATACTGTTCTTGGGCTCATTACTGTTGAAATATCTCCTGCAACAAAGCCTTTTCTAGTCAAAGAAGCAACTTTAATCATATTAGCAATTTTCTCTTTCCCTTTGGGATTATTAAAATTTTTATTTTTAGCTAATACAATTTCCATTTCTTTATCAAGACTAAGATAATTTAAAGTTGTTACAATATTCCATCTATCCATTTGGCCTTGGTTAATTTGTTGAGTACCGTGATAAAGACCAGTTGTGTCGCCTAGACCTACTGTATTTGAAGTTGCAAAAAGCCTAAAAAATTTATTTTGTTTGATTACTTTGTTTTTATCCAGAAGAGTAAAATTTCCTTCTGCTTCAAGAACTCGTTGAATTACAAACATTACATCTGGTCTTCCAGCATCATACTCATCAAAAACTAAAGCAACTGGATTCTGAATTGACCATGGAAGAATTCCTTCATTAAATTCAGTTACTTGTTTACCATCTTTTAAAATTATGGCATCTTTTCCAATCAAGTCAATTCTACTTACGTGACTATCTAAATTGACTCTAATACATGGCCAATTTAGTCTTGCAGCGACTTGCTCTATATGAGTAGATTTCCCTGTACCATGATAACCTTGAACTAAAACTCTTTTATTAAATGAAAATCCTGAAATTATTGCAAGGGTAGTGTCTTTATCAAATTTATAATTTTTATCAATTTCTGGAACATAATCACTTTTTTTTGAAAAAGCATCAACTTCCATTTCAGTTTCAATTCCAAAAGTTTGTTTAATTGAGACTTTGATATCTGGTTGTATATTAATATTAGGTGTCAATTTTTTCCTTATAAGTATTTTTTAATTGTGTATAAGCCAACGTTATTAATTTTAGTTTTTCTTCGTATTTTTTATTACCTGAATTCATATCAGGGTGAAATTTTTTGACAAGTATTTTGAACTTTTCTTGAACCTTGTTCCACTTTAAACCAACGGAAATTCCTAATAAGCTAAATGCTTTTATGTCTTTGTGATCAAATTTAAATTGACGCATATGGTTATATTCACTTTTAAATTTTTCTCGATCCAGTTCATCCTTTAAAGTATCATTCCATAAAACTTTAAAAAAATTATCTGAGGAGCTAAAACTTTGAGTTGGTTTATGCCATATCATATCTGATTTTAGAAAATTTATTACTTGCTCATCATTCATACCTGAAAAATAATTCCAATTTTTATTAAATTCCTTTACATGCTCCAAACAAAGCATTCGATATTTTTTACTATTATCTTTTTCTAAAGGAGCCTTGTAATCTCCTATATTTTTACAATTATTCCAGTCACAAATATTTTTCATGGTATATTATAAATTATATTTATGGATATAAATGAGCTAATTGCAATTGTAAAAGATAAATTAAAAAGCCAAATCGCTATTGAAAGTATTAATATTGAAGATAAATCTTTTCTACATAAAAAACATACGGGTCATCAGGAGGGTAAATTTCATTTAAAAATTTTTTTAAAATCAAAAGAGTTAAAAAATATAAATAAGATTGAAAGCACTAAAAAGATATATAAAATTTTAGATGAAGAGTTGAAAAAACATATTCATTCTATTCAAATATCAATTGATTAACTCTTTTTTTAAAAATGCTTTTATATGACTCTTTTTATATTCGTTATGTATAACTGTTGAACCTATCTTTTTTAATAAAATCAAATTAATTTTATCTGAGGTGTTTTTTTTGTCTTTTTTCATAAAATTTAAAATTTTGTTTAAATCTTTATAGGAAAAATAATTTTTTATGTTGTGAGGTAAATTCTTTTTTTCAAAATGTCTTTTAATAAAATAAAATTCATTTTTTTTTAAAAGTTTGTTC
Source organism: Pelagibacterales bacterium SAG-MED01 (assembly GCA_014654455.1). GTDB lineage: Bacteria > Pseudomonadota > Alphaproteobacteria > Pelagibacterales > Pelagibacteraceae > Pelagibacter. The sequence goes on along the minus strand of JACWCY010000001.1, from coordinate 186,734 downwards.
CTAAAACTAAACTTTAATGCTGTATTCATTCCTAAAATGACAGCCTCACCATGATTTAATTTTTTAGAATAACCAAGTGAAGCTTCATATGAATGAGCAAAAGTATGTCCAAAATTTAAAATTTTTCTTATATTTTTTTCTTTTTCATCTTTTTCAACTATTATTTTTTTTATCTTACAACTTTCAAAAATTGCTTTTTCTATATAAGGAGTTTTTAAATTTAAAATATCATTATAATTTTTGTTAAGGAAAATAAAAAATTTTTTTTTTAAAATTAAAGCATGTTTTAAAACCTCTCCATATCCACAAATAATTTCTCTTCTGGGAAGAGTTTTAAGAAAATCACTATCACTTATAACTAGTTTTGGTTGATAAAAAGTTCCAATGAGATTTTTTCCAAAGACTGTGTTGACTCCATTTTTTCCACCTATAGATGAGTCAACTTGTGATAGGAGGGTAGTTGGTATATTAATAAATTTTAGACCTCTTTTAAAAAGACTAGCTGCAAAACCGCTTATGTCTCCTGTTATTCCACCTCCAACAGAAATTAAGCAATCCTCTCTTGAAAAATTGTTTTTCAATAAAATATCAATAATTCTGTTAGAACTTTTTTGATTTTTATTAACTTCATTTGCTCTAATAAAATGAAGATATATCTTTTTCTTATTTAAAGATTTTTTGATTTTATTAATTATCTTTTTTGATATTTTTTTATCTATAACTAATAAACATTGTTTAAATTCAATTGAGTTATCTTTGATAATTTTTGATAATTTTGAAATTAAATTATTCCCAATTATTATTGGGTATTTTTGTGTTTTAGTATTTACTATTAATCTTATTTGTTTCATAAATATTTAAAATTTCATTAACTATTTCATTTTTTGACCGATTATCACAATCAATTTTATACAATGCTTTCGAATATATATTAGATCGTTTTTTTGTTAAGTCTATCAACTCATTATTTGTTAGCTTAAAAGCAATTGGTCTTTTCGAGTTATTTCTCAATCTTTTAATTAATATTTTTGGATTTAATTTTAACCAATATGATGAGTGATTATTTAAAATTTCATCTCTTATATTTTTATTCAAAAAAGCACCACCTCCTAAAGAAATCACAATTTTTTTTAATTTTAAACTTTTAAGAGTTATTTTTTCTTCAATTTCTCTAAAGTATTTTTCACCTCTTGTTTCAAAAACTTTTGAGATTTTCATACCCAACTCTTTCTCTATTAGTTGATCAATATCAAGAAAACTTAAATTGAGTTTTTTAGAAACTAAAAAGCCTATTGAAGTCTTTCCTACCCCCATCATACCTAAAAAAACAATATTTTCTTTTGATTTCATAAGTTTCTATATTGAAAAAACACAAATATGTCTTAATTTGAAATTAACTAAAGTTATATGCAATTTACTAAAAAAACAAGTTCGAGCGTATCTTTTATTAAACTAATAATTAAATTAGTATTAGTTTTGTTAATAATCTTTGTAACTATTTTTTTGTTAAATAAAATTGACTTTCCTGCACCCATAAAGGAAATTGAAAAAAAAATTTCGAATGAAAATTTTAAAATTGTTAAGTAAAAAAAACTTTTCAATAGTTTTGGTAATTCTATCATGTTTGAGTAATTTATACGCTGAAGAAAAGCCTGTTGATATTTGGAACATAGATGATGAGAAAATAAAAGAGACTACAAAAATAGAAGAGTCAGTATTAAAAAATATAGAAGATGAATCTTTACCTAAATTTGATATTTATAATATGCAATCTCAAAAACAAAAAGATCAAATTAAGCTTGATGAAACTTTAGATTCTAATGATATTCAAATTGTTGGCTTGTACGATCCAGAAGATTATGGATTAAGTATTAGTATGTGGTTAAATTCTGATGGAGATCAATTAAAAAATATTTTTTCTAAATTGAGTAAAATTAATTTATCAAAAGATGCAGCTAATATTATGAATATTTCTATGTTAACCAATGCTTATTATCCAAATAAAAATATAACAGAAAAAGAATTTCTAAATTTTAAGTCTAATTGGTTAATAAAAAATTCAGATTTAGATCTAATTGAAAATTTTTTAATAAAAAATCAGATTTTTGATCAGCATCCAAACTTAACTAAATATTTAGTGGATGAGTATTTGTCCCAATCTAATGTAAACAAAGCGTGTGAAATATTTTCAAAAAACTTAAAATCTTTAAATGATGAATATCTTTCTAAGTTCAATATTTACTGTTTAATTAACAACAATAAAAAGGATGAAGCTCAAATAATTTTAGATTTAAAAAAAGAATTAGGCTTTAAAAATAAATATTTTGAAAAAAAAATAAATTTTTTATTAGGTTATGATAATAAAATTGATAAAAAGATATCGGAAAATTCCATTTTAGATTTTCATCTAGCTCATAAAACTAATCCAAACTTTGTGTTCGAACCAACAGAAAACACTAACAAGATAATTTGGAAATATCTTGCTTCATCAAATTTACTTTATGATGTTCAAAAGATTGAAATTACAGAGTTGGAAAAAATTTCAAAAATAGAAAAAGCAGTTAATGACAAAAATTATCCAGAAAAAGATTTGTTTGAATTATATAAGAGGTTTCAATTCAATATTAATCAACTTCTTAATGCAGATTCTTCATTCAAATCTTTATCAAACATAGAAGCTAGAGCACTAATATACCAAAGAATTCTTCTTGAGTCTGAATTAGTAAAAAAATTAAAGTTATTAAAAACTTTGAAAAAATTATTTAAGGATGACGACTTAAATGAGGCATTCGATGTTGAACTAAAATTTTTTTTAAATCAAATTGATCCAGCTGATGTTCCAGATAATTTAACAAGTTTTTATTATACTAATGTTGAAATAAAAAAAGATTTAAAAGACAAAGTAAAATTTAATAATAATATTTTACACCAGTCAAAACTGATCAATTATTTTAATGGTGATTATGCAAAATCGAAAATAGAAAAAGATTTAAATAATTTTTTAAAAAAAATAAAAAAAGATAAAAAATATTTCCTTTCAAAAAAGGATATAATATTCCTTGAAGCATTAAAGTCAGACGGAATTGAAATTTCAAAAAAATATAATGGTCTATACAGCATCAGTGAGTCCGAAATCCCATCAGACATTCAAATTATGATTAATAACAAAGATATTGGAGCGACAATACTGAGAATAGTTGAGGTTATTGGTCAAGATAAATTGGAAAAAATTGATGATGACACTCTATATTTTATTATTAGTGCACTAAATCAATTGAATATTGATTTTATAAGAAATAAAATTTTACTTAAAGTTCTTCCTTTAAAAGTCTAAAAATTATATTAAAATAATATTTTTATGACAGTCAAATCAATACTCACTGAACCAAATCCATTATTAAGACAAGTGTCTAAACCTGTTAAAGAAGTGCGAAACGAAGAGCGTCAACTGATGGATGACATGCTTGAAACGATGTATGCTGCAAATGGAATAGGTCTTGCAGCTATTCAAATTGGCATACCAAAAAGAATTATTGTTATGGACTTAAGTAAAGATGAAAATAAAAAGGAACCACTATATTTTGTAAATCCGGTCATAAAAAATAAGGATATTTTAAAGTCTACTTATGAAGAAGGCTGTTTGTCAGTTCCAAACCAATTTGCAGAAATAAATCGACCAAAAAAATGTGAAGTTGAATATTTAGATTATGATGGAGAAAAAAAAATTCTAAATGCAGAAGGCTTATTGGCTACATGCATTCAACATGAAATGGACCATTTAGAGGGAATACTTTTTATTGATTATTTATCAAAATTAAAAAAATCTATGATTATTAAAAAACTATCAAAAACAAAATCTACTCGGATAGTTGTTTGATAAATGCTTAAAAAAATTATTTTTATGGGTACACCTTTTTTTGCTGTACCAATTTTAAAATCTTTATATCAAAACGGTTATACAATATCTGTTGTTTATACTCAGCCTCCACAAAAATCACAACGTGGACATAAAATAAATAAATCACCTGTTCAGTGTATCTCAGAAACTTTAAATATAGATTTTAGATCACCAAAAACTTTAAAAAATAATAAAGAAGAATATGATTTCATAAAAAAATTAAAAGCAGATCTAGCAATAGTAGTTGCATATGGACAAATTATTCCTAAAGAATTTTTAAATTTAACTAAAAATGGTTTTATTAATATTCATGGTTCCATTCTTCCAAAATGGAGAGGAGCAGCGCCTATTCAAAGATCAATTATGAATTTAGATAGTGAGACAGGAATAAGTATAATGAAAATTGCTGAGGAATTAGATAGTGGACCCGTAAGTAATGTTTACAAGATTAAATTAAATAATAGTTATAATTCTCAACAAATTTCTGAAAAATTATCACTTTTGGCTGCTGAAAAAATTGCAGATAACATTGATGAAATATTTGAAAATAAAGCTAAATTTATTAATCAAGATCACTCTAAAGCGACTTACGCAAAAAAAATAAATAAAACAGAGGGTAAAATTAATTGGCACGATAAAGCATTAAATATTATTGGAAAAATAAACGGACTATTCCCAGTGCCTGGTGCTTTTTTTAATTTTAATGGAGAAAGATATAAAATCTTAAAAGCAGAAATTGGAAATGGTTTAGGTAAATCAGGAGAGGTATTATCTGATAAATTAGAAATTGCTTGTAACAATAATCAGTCGATTAAAGTTCTTGAAATTCAAAGACAAGGAAAAAAGCCACAAAAAATAGGTGAATTTATGCTTGGCTCACAAATTAGAAAAGGCTCAATACTACCTAATGTTTAGATATCAAATATTAATTGAATATGTTGGAACCAATTTTATAGGTTGGCAAATTCAAAAAAAAGGAAGAACTATACAAGGATTAATTCAAAAAAAGATTTCAAAACTTTTAAAAGAAAAAATAATATTATTTGGGTCAGGAAGGACTGATGCAGGGGTACATGCTGTTGAACAATCCGCTCATTTTGAATGTAAAACTAAAATCATAAAATTGTATAAATTTTTAAGATCGATAAATCATTTTTTAAACAATAAAGATGTAGCAATAATTAACATTAAAAAAAGAAATAACGATTTCCATGCGAGATTTTCTGCTAAAATGAGAGTGTATAAATATATAATTATCAATCGTTTAAGTGGACCAGTTTTAGAAAAAAACAGAGGTTGGCATATTATGAAAGAGCTTGATTTAGATATAATGAAAAAAGGAGCAAAAAAGTTAATTGGAACTAAAGATTTTTCTACATTTAGAGCTTCAAGCTGTAGAGCTAAAAGCCCAGTTAAAACTATAAAATCAGTTAAAATTAAATATTTAAAAAATAACATTGAAATAGAATTTAAATCTAAGTCTTTTTTACAACAACAAGTGCGATCTATGGTTGGTTGTTTAAAATATCTTGGTGAAAAAAAATGGTCTTTAAAAAAATTCGAAAATGTAATGAATTCAAAAAAAAGAGATTTATGTGCACCTCCAGCACCAGCAAAAGGTCTATTTTTGATGAAAATTATCTACTAATTTTTTTATTACTTATTGAAAATTTTTTATTTATTCGCCATCTAGACTCGGCTCTAACAATGTATCCACAACAATTTTTAGATCCACATTTGCATCGAAATTGTTTATAATTTTCATCAAATCCAAAACCATAGTCACAAGTAAATTCCTCACCTTTTTTGATATCTCTTATTGCTGTAACCCATACTTTTAAACCTTTACCGTCATAGTCACAATTATTATCACATGAATGATTAATTAATCCTGCTGTATTCCACGAAAAATCACCATCAAGAGTGTATTTATTATTTAGAGTAAATAGATATATAGGTTTGTTATTGTCATATTTACTAGACTCTTCAACTCGTTTATTAGTTACAATTTTTCCTATATAATTAATTATTTTAGTACCCTCCCTGATATCTTTTGTGGCATAAAGACCTCGACCTTTATTATCAATTTTAGATTTTTTAATTTTATATAATTTCATGGAGGCTACTTATAATGGATTAGATATTAGTCAATCGAATTCTATTAATGCATCAACATGCCTCTTAGTACTATCTTGAAGTGCTTGTAAGTCATATCCACCTTCAAGAATTGAAACAACTTTACCATTACAAAACTTCTTTGAAGTTTCTAATATTCTTTTTGTAATAATGTAAAAATCTTCTGTTTCAAGCTTGAATTGTGCAAGCGGATCATTTATGTGAGAGTCAAATCCAGCACTAATAAGAACAAACTCAGGCTGAAACTTTCTTAATCTTTTTAGAGCAGATTCAAAAGCATTTAAATATTCCTCTGAATTTGTACCAGCTGGTAAAGGTATATTGCAAACATTATTAAATTTCCCTTTTTCTTTTTCAGAGCCTGTTCCCGGGTAATAAGGATATTGATGAGTTGATATAAACAAAACATTTTCATTTTCATAAAATATATCTTGTGTTCCATTACCATGATGGACATCAAAGTCTATAATAGCAACTTTACTATATTTGTATTTGTTTAATAGATAACTAGCACCGATTGCAACATTATTTAAAATACAGAAACCAGCACCTTTGTTCTGATTGCAATGATGCCCAGGTGGACGCACTGAACAAAAAGCATTTTTGAATTCTTTATTTTGAATACCATCTATAGCTGCAATGATTGAACCCGCCGCATCAAATGTAGCTTCCTTGCTTCCGGGTGAAATAATAGTATCCCCATCTAATGATGAAAAACCTTTGCTGGGAAATGAACTTTTGACTAAATCAATATAATCTGCATCATGAGTACCTTTAATAATATTATCTGTGATTATTGCAGGTTTTTTCCAAAAAAGATTTTTGTTATCTAATTTTTTAAAATTTTCTATAATTACGGATACTCTTGCTATTTGTTCAGGGTGTCCTGGCCCAGTATTATGATTTTGAAATGTATCAGAGGTTATTAATCCAGTTTTCACTTAAAATAATTTATTAAAATATTTTTGTAAATTTTAGTAAGGTTTTTTAAATCTTTTAAGGATACAGCCTCATCTACTTTATGCATTGTTTTTCCAACTAGACCAAATTCCAAACCAGGCGATAGTTTGCGTATGAATCTTAAATCTGAAGTTCCTCCAGTAGTGGACAATTTTGGATTTATTTTTGTAATTTTTTTAATGATTTTTTGTATCATATAAGTTGTTGAATTAGGTTTAGTTAAAAAGGCTTCACCAGAAACTCTATATTCAATCATGAATTTAGATTTATTTTTTTTATTTATTCTACTGAAAATTTTATTAAGCTTTTTTTTAATAGAGATTGAAGAATGCTTGTTATTAAATCTTATATTGAAAGTTGCTTCGGCAGTTCCAGGAATAATATTATCAGCAGTATTATTAATATTTATCTTTGTTACTTCTAAGTTAGTTGGTTGAAAATCTTTTGTACCTTTATCAAATTTAATATCTTTAAGTTCTTTTAAAATTTGGACAATTATAGTTGATGGATTATTTGCCCTGTTAGGATAAGCAACATGTCCTTGCATACCAACTATTGTAAGTTTTCCAGTTAAACTTCCCCTACGTCCTATTTTTATCATTTCTCCCAATTTATTTGGATTAGTAGGTTCACCAACTAAACAGAAATCAATTTTTTCTTTTTTTCTTTTTAGATAATCAACAACTTTTTTGGTACCATTAATTGCATCACCTTCCTCATCCCCAGTTATTAATAAACTAATAGACCCTTTGAAATTATGACCTTTGTTTAAAAAAGCACTTACTGCTGAAACAAATGCTGCGATAGAACTTTTCATATCATTTGCACCTCTGCCAATTAAATGGCCTTTTTTAATAGAGGGTTTAAAGGGATTGATTGTCCAATTTTTTATATTACCTGGTGGCACCACATCTAAGTGTCCTGCGTAACAAAAATTGGGACCTCTGTTTCCTAATTTTGCATATAAATTTTTAACTGGTTTAAAATTTTTTTCTCTAAATTCAATTATTTTTGTTTTAAAACCTAATTTTTTGAGTTTTTTTTCTAAAAAACTCATTACGCCAGCATCAACCGGAGTAATAGATGGAAATTTTATTAGCTCTTTTGCTAAGTGGACTTCATTTAAAATTTTCATGGGTTTATTCTCTTAAAAGATCATTTACTGAAGTTTTTGATCTTGTTTTTTCATCAACTTGTTTAATTATTACTGCACAATATAAAGACGGTGCAGATGAATTATTTTTGTCCGGCAATGAACCAGGAACCACAACTGAGTAAGGTGGAATTTTACCATAAGAAATATTACCTGTTTTTCGGTCTACTATTTTTGTTGATTGTCCAATATACATGCCCATACTTAAAACTGATCCTTCGCCTACAATTACTCCTTCAACTACCTCAGACATAGCTCCTAGAAAAACATTGTCCTCTATAATTGTTGGAAGTGCTTGTGCGGGCTCTAAAACTCCTCCGACCCCACTTCCTGCAGAGATATGACAATTTTTTCCAATTTGACAACAGCTTCCTGCTCTTGCAAACGTGTCGATCATTGTGCCTTCGTCAATATAAGCACCTATATTTACGTAGCATGGCATTAAAACTGCATTTCTACCAACGAATGATCCTTTTCTAACTGGGGAATTTGGAACCATTCTGAATCCAGCTTTTTCGTGATCTTCTTTAGTCCATCCAGCAGTTTTACCCTTGAGTAAATGGGCCTTGTCAAACCAGCTAGAATATGGTCCATTTAAGTTTTCCATTGGGTAAATTCTAAAACTTAACATAATTGCTTTTTTTAAATGTTGATGTGTAATCCACTCACCATTAATTTTTTCAGCAACTCGATATTTACCACTATCTAAATCATTTATAATTTGATTGATTGCATCTTTTAAAGATTGATCGGAATTTTGATTTACTTGATCCTTATTTTCCCATGCTTCATTAATAATGTTTTCTAAATTGCTCATAGTTTTTTTGAATTAACTGTCTTTTAATATATTAATTTTTTGAAGAAAAGAAGGCAAGTTATTAATCTTATAATCAATGTATGGCTTGTCTGCGTCTTTTTTTGCAAAAGCCTCATCATTTTCTAGCCAACATGTTTTCATACCTAAATTTTTTGCTTGCTCAAGATTGTGGGCAATATCCTCAATTAAAATTGATTGTTTTGGTTCTAATTTAAATTTTTCAATTAATTTTTCGTAAGGATCTAGATGAGGTTTTGGGACAAAATTTGCGTCAGTTATATCAAATGCTCCATCAAATAAATCATCAATACCTAATTGATTTGTTACATTCTTAATATGATCATGAGAACCATTCGAAAATATATATTTTTTTTCCTTTATTTTGATTAATTCTTCTCTCAAAAGTTTATCTTTTGGAAGCCATGAAATATCAATATCATGTACAAATTCTAAAAATTCATTGGGGTCAACATTTTTTTTTTTCATTAATCCTGATAATGTTGTTCCATATTCATAAAAATATTCTTTTTGAATTTTTTTCGCTTCAACTAGGCTAACATTAAATTTTTCTGAGATGAATGATGACATTTTTTTATCTACTTCTGAAAAAACTTTAGTTTGTCCACTATAAAGAGTGTTATCAAGATCAAATATCCAATATTTTATTTTAGTTAATTCTTTCATTTATTTTCTAATTAAAGTTCCAGATCCAGCGTTAGAAAGCAACTCAAATAAAATTGAGTGGTCTAATCGTCCGTCTATAATGCAAACTCCTTTAACCCCATTACTTGCAACATCTAAGCAGTTTTCTATTTTTGGAATCATTCCACCACTTATTGTTTTATTATTAATTAGGTCTTTTACTTTATTAGAATTGATTTCAGATATTAATTTTTTGTTGTCATCTAATACACCTTCAACATCACTAATGATAATTAGTCTTCGAGCATTAAGTTTTTTTGCAATAGCACCAGCAGCTGTGTCAGCATTAATATTGTATACTTGATTATTTTTATCTAGTCCTAAAGGGGCTATCACTGGAACTTTTTTTTCTTCAACAATCTGTTCTATTATTGATAAATTAATTTCTGTAGGAGTGCCTACAAAACCAAGCTCCTTATTCTTTTGATAAACTGTTAGAATATTATTTTGTTGATTAGTTATAGATAAGCTATCACACGCATTTTTTTTTAAAGATTCTGTAATTTCTTTATTAAAATTATTCAAAACCTCCTCAACAATACTTATAGATTTTTTATCAGTAACTCTTAATCCATCAATAAATTCACTTTTAATTCCAGCTTCATTTAATCTATTTGAAATTCTTTTTCCACCACCATGAATTACGACAGGAATAAAACCCAACTTATTAAGTATAGAAATATCATTGATAAAATTATTAAATAAATTCTGATCAACCAAAATACTTCCACCACATTTAATGACTATGTATTCATCATTATACTTATCTAGATATTTTTTTACTTCTTTAAATGAAGGACCTTTTGATGGTAGGATTTTTTTAATCTCTTCCTCAGTGATTTTGAGCATTAAGTTACAGTTTTAACTGTTGTTCGCTTCATTATAAACACTTGCTGAGCCATAGTTAAAATATTGTTTACAGTCCAATAAATTACTAGTCCACTAGGAAATGGTGCAAGTATTACAGTTAAGAAAAGTGGAAAAAACATAAATATTTTTGCTTGCATAGCATCAGTAGGTGCGGGATTCAATTTCTGCTGAACCCACATTGAAACTCCCATCGCCACAGGCCATGCTCCAATAACTAGAAATGAAGGCACATCATAAGGCAACAAACCAAATAAATTAAATAAACTTGTTGGATCTCGTTCACTAAGGTCATGAATCCAGCCGTAGAAAGGCATCTGTCTCATTTCAATCGTTACAAATAATACTTTATATAGTGCAAAAAAAACTGGGATCTGTACCAGTATAGGCAGACACCCTGACATAGGATTTACTTTCTCTTTTTTATAAAGTGCCATCATCTCTTGCTGTAATTTCATTTTATCATCCTTATGGAGCTCTTTAAGTCTTACCATTTCAGGCTGAAGTGCTTTCATCTTAGCCATACTTCTAAATGAAAAGTTAGCCAACGGAAAAAAGGTTAATCGAATACAAATTGTTATAGCAATAATAGCTAAACCATAATTTCCTAAAAGTTTAAAGAAATAATCAATACCAAAGAATAGTGGTTTAGTTATAAAATATAGAAAGCCCCAATCAATTACCAAATCGAATTTGTCAATTTTTAAGGAATCTGCATAACCATCTATTACATCAACTCTTTTTGCAGCAACTATTACTTTCAGGTTATTTTCTATCGAACTATTTTTATTTAACGCTTGTGGAATTGTTGTAATAAAATTTGCTCTGAATTTATTTTTATAATCAAATGTTGTTTTAAATTCCTCATTTTTTGGTGGTATTAAAGAAGCTACATAATATTTATCACCAACACCAAGCCACCCTTTTTGAGAAGTTCTTGAAAATTTTTTTTCCTGAATATCATCATAATCCTCTTCTATAAGTTCATCGTCTAAAGTAGCTATTGGACCTTCATGAAGAATATAAAAATTCGACAGACCTTCAGGAATTTTGTTTCTAATTATTTGACCATAAGAGTAAAAGTCGTATTTTTTATCTGTAGAATTTATTACCCTTTGTTTAATAGAAAATAAAAATTTATCATCTAGTGAAATTTCTTTTTCAAATGTTATTCCCTGATTGTTACTCCAAGATAATTTAATTGGAGATTTTTCAGTCAATTTATTATTTCCAACCACTGACCAGATAGTATCTGAATTTGGAATGTCAATATTTTTATCAGATGTAACAAAACCACTTTCAATCAAATATCCTTCTTCAATATTTCTTGGGCCTAATAGGGTAACTCTTTCATCACTTTCAAGACTGATTTTATAATTTTTAAATGTTAAATCATCAATTGCTGCTCCTTTTAAAGATATTGATCCCACTACACTTTGGTTTTCAAATTGAACTCTTTTGCTTTCTTTCAAAGCAACTTCTCTTGAAATTTGAACCAGTGTTTCTTTTTCCTCTAAACTTGGTGTGTCGGTATTTTGTTCAATTTTATTTTTTTCAGCTAAATTTTGCTTTGTAGTCGATTGTTCTGGGATAAAGAATAATGAATAAAGAACAATCACTGCAGAAGATAAAGCTATTGCTGCTATAACATTTTTTGAATCCATTATTTTTTAACTTTCATATTTTTGTTAACAGGATCAAATCCCTCACCACCTCCTAGAAATTTTACTGGATGACAAGAAAAAATTCTCTTTAGACTTAAAAATGTGCCTTTAATTAAACCAAATGTTTTTAGAGCCTCAATGCTATACTCAGAACAAGTTGGCAAATATCTACAAGAATGACCAAGCAAAGGACTAATTAAAAATTTATAACCTTTAATTAATTTAATTAGTATGTAGGTCAAAATATTCATTATTTTATTTTATTAAATTCTTCAAATAAGGTTTCTTTTATAACTTTAAATTCACTGTTTAACATGGTTGGCTTGGCAATAACAAGATATGAATAATTTAATTTTATAGATATTTTCTTAAAAGCATCATTCATAATATCTCTTAATCTTCTTTTTATTTTATTTCTCTTAACAGCATTTCCTAATTTTTTCTTAGTCACAAAACTTATATTTAATCTTTTATTATTTTTTTTATCCAAGTGACCAAAAAAAATTGTAACATATTTATTTGAAACTTTTTTCTTTTTGAGTAAGTCTTTAAATTCTTCGTTTTTCGAAAGAGCAAGTATTTTGCTTTTCATCAATTTAACCAGATACAGTTAATGACTTTCTTCCTCTAGCTCTTCTTCTTGCCAAAAGTTTTTTTCCACCTTTGGTTTTCATTTTGGATCTAAATCCATGTTTTCTTGCTCTTTTTATTTTGGAAGGTTGATATGTTCTTTTCATAAATTGTGAATAAATTTTTAATAAATTTCGATCTTTATAGTAATTAAATATATAAATAGCAAATGGAAGATTTTATTATTATCTTAAAAATTAATGGAAAAAACAAAAAAAATTAAATTATTTATTGGTTTATTTTACATGGTCTTCTTGGGACTATTTTTGTATTTCTTTTTTTCAAAATTTAGTCTTCAGGAAGTTACTAGTTATGATTTTATAAAAAATAATAGGGAATATTTTTTTGAATTAAGACAAGCCAACTTTTTTATATTAGCTTTAACTTTTATTTTATTTACAATTATTTGGGTTATGTTTGCAGGATTTGGGTCTCCAGTTGCAATTTTTGCAGGTTTTATTTTTGGAAAATGGCTTGGTCTTATATTATTAATAATAGGATTATCAATTGGCGCAACAGGATTATATGTTTTTGCAAATTATTTTCTGAAAGACATCATAAAACAAAAATTTTTAAGTAAATTTCAGAACTTAGAAAAAAAATTTAAAAAGTCTGAATTTACTTATTTATTAATTTACAGGTTTGTAGGTGGAATACCATTTGCTATATCGAATGTATTACCATGTATGTTTAATGTTAAAGCGTCAAATTTTTTTTGGGCATCATTACTTGGGATGTTGCCTCAACTTTTTTTAGTTTGTTCAATTGGAAGTGGATTGGAAAAAATTATATCACAGAATTTAGAAGCGCCATCTATTATAGACCTCCTTACTTCTCAAGAAATATATTTACCAATAATAGCTTTTGCTATTTTAATTTTAATAACTCTATTTTTAAGAAGAATTTTTTACAAATAATTTTTACTATTCAATAAATTTTTTATGCCAAATAGATAGCGGTGAGTCTTGTAAAATTCTAAAACTTTCAAATCCAAATATATGTTTGCTTGCATTATAAGGAATTTTCCAAAGTGGATTTGTAGAGACATCTCCAGTCATAACTGTTTTTGGGTTCCAGCCAAAACAAAAAACAATTAATAAAATTATAAAAATTTTATTATTGTTTATTAATTTAAAATATCTTTTTTCTAGAATAAAATTATTTAAGTTAATTTTTTTATTTTTAAAAAGATAAAGATAAAAAATTATTGAGAAAACATAACTTATATTTACCCATCTCCCCCAGTCATATCCCATGGAAAATAATATTATTACAGGTAATAACATGATTGATATTGGCATAAATAAATTTGAAAAATATTTGAAGAATAGAATATTATTTAGAGTAAGATTTGAATTTTTTGATAAGATGATAAGTGGGCCAAAACCAAATAAAATTATTAAAAAATATCTAAAAAAAACTTCAAAAGAATACTTTTCAAAGTTAGCTTCAAATTGCGCATAAAGACTTGCCTTAGATTTTAACATTCCACATGACATGTAACAAGTTTCATTAAAGTTTTTTTCTAAAAAGTTTTCTAAAATTGCATGGTTCTCAACAGAAATTGGATTTAAGGCTATATATCCAGCAATTAATATTGCAGGAAAATAAAAGGTTAAATTTAAAAAGAATTTTTTATCAATACTTTCCCACTTGTTGTCTATTACATCGACTGCAAGAAAGAATATAAAATAAAAGACTACTGGTTCCCAAATTAATACTGCTAAACTTAAAAATATAACTTTATACAAATCTCTAAAAATAGGATTGTTTATTAAAAGATAGAGAATAAAAATGCAAAAAATAAATACTTCTTTTCTCGCTAAAACTTCAACTTCAGCAACAGGATATAAAATAAATATTGGAGAAAAAATTGAAAATATTATAATTCTATTTGTTTTTATATCTTTAATTAAAATAAATAATAATACAAAATATAAAGCAACAATTGCAATTTGAAAAATAAGAATAGTATCTCTTAAGCTTATATTAAAAGTATTAGCTATTAATATACATATTTCACCTATTATGCCTCTTTTTGTAAATCCTCCTGAATAATTTATTATCCATTCAGAGATGGTTGAGTCGTTACCAACATCATGTTTTTTAACCAAATAAATGAAGCAAAAAATAAAAAGTAGTGAAAGATAATAAAAAAAAAATTTTTTAAAGTTGTTAATCATAGAATTATATTAAATCATATTTTTATTAAAACTCCCACTATCAAATAATATTGATGTAAAAATTTTGACTGATATATCTATATCATGTCTCAAAAAAAAATATTAGTCTTTACAGCAACATACAACGAAGTAAGTAATATTGCTAAGTTGATATCTAAAATTAAAAAACATACTACAAAAACAGATATTTTGATAATAGATGATAACTCTCCAGATGGGACTGGCAGAAAGGTACTCAAATTAAAAAATAAAGATAAAAATCTATTCTTAATATCAAGAAAAAAAAAGTTGGGTTTAGATAGTGCCCATAAACTAGCATATGACTTTGCAAAAAAAAAAAATTATGAATATTTAATAACAATGGATGCAGATTTATCACATGACCCAAAAGAAATTAAAAAATTTATTTATTATCTTAATAGCTTCCCTTTTGTTATTGGATCAAGATATGTACCTGGAGGAAAATGTTTAATGAAAGGTCGAAGACTTTTAATAAGTAGATATGGTAATCAAATCATAAAAAAACTTCTTAAGATTAATTCAAATGAATATACTAATGCTTATAGAGGCTTTAATCTTAAAAAATTAAAAAATTTTCATTTAGATATTGTAAAAACTAAAGGTTATAGTTTTTTTATGGGAACATTATATGAAATTAAAAAAAGAAATTTTATGATAAAGGAAATACCAATTATTTTTAAAGATAGAAAAGAGGGATACTCTAAAATCCCAAAACTTGAAGTTTTTAGAACACTTAAAAACTTATTGATTTTATCGTTAAAAAGTTAAAAAATTGTGAATGGTGCCCCCACCAAGAATCGAACTTGAAATTTGTCCTTACCATGGACATGTTATGCCATTTAACTATAGGGGCACTTTGTTTAAATTATTTTATTGATAATAAAGCATTTTTTTACAAATTATTGCCTTATTATTTTATTAGGTTATAAATAATTTCTAAAAATGAGCCATGAAAATATATACAAAAATAATCTATGATAAGAATGACCTTTTAATCAAAGAGGAATATTTTGAATATAATGGCCCCTTAGCATCTGCTGGTATACATTATGATTTTAAAAGTACAAAGTCTGCAAAGTTGATGGAGAAACAGGCTAAAAGAGAAAAAAAGTTAGCAGAAAGAAAAGCTAAAAGATTAGCTAAAGAGGGATCTAAATTAGACGACCCAAAGGTAAAAACTTTAGACACTTCAAAACCAATTACATTAGACTTTCTTACTAATCCAGATAAAGAATGAACTCAAAAGATAAAAATGAGCGTTTGGGCTTAGCATTAAAAAAAAACTTAAAGAAAAGAAAGCTTTTTCAAAAAAAAATAAAGAAGAAAAATAAATAATGACAGTTCTTTCAGATAAATGGATAAGAAAAATGTCTAAAGAAAAAGATATGATCTCTCCTTTTGAAGAAAAGCAAGTTAGAGGGGATAGTATATCTTATGGCCTATCTTCCTTCGGATATGATGCAAGAGTATCGGATGAATTTAAAATTTTTACAAACGTAAATTCTGAAATAGTTGATCCCAAAAATTTTAAACCAACTAATTTTGTTACAAAAAATGTATCAGAATGTATTATACCCCCAAATTCTTTTGTCTTAGCGAGAACAGTTGAAAAATTTAAAATTCCAGACGATATATTGGTTATATGTTTAGGTAAATCAACTTATGCAAGGTGTGGAATTATAGTAAATGTTACACCTTTAGAACCAGGATGGGAAGGATATGTAACACTTGAATTTTCTAATACAACACCTTTACCAGCAAAGATTTATGCTAATGAAGGAGTTGCACAATTCATTTTTTTGAAAGGAAATGAAAAACCAGAAGTGACATATGCTGATAGGGATGGAAAATATATGGGTCAAACTGGAGTAACTTTACCTAAAGTTTAATTATGCAGAAGCTAGAAGTCTTTGGAGCGAAGAAGCTCAAAGGGCAAGTCAAAATATCAGGTTCAAAGAATGCCTCATTACCTATTTTAGCAGCAACTTTATTGTCAAATAAAAAAGTTTATTTGAAGAATTTACCTAAAGTTAAAGATATAGAGACAATGATTAATTTATTGCAATCATTGGGATCAAAAATTAAATTTAACAAAAAAAACTTAATTATAAATAATTTTAAACAAAACAAAAATTATGCTTCCTATAAATTAGTTAAAACAATGCGTGCAGGAATTTTAGTTTTAGGTCCTCTGTTAGCAAAGTTTGGTAATGCAAAAGTATCACTTCCAGGAGGATGTGCTATAGGTTCAAGGCCAGTAGATATTCATTTAAAAGCCCTATCAAAACTTGGTGTTAGTTATAAAATTATTCAAGGCTACGTTCATGCATCTGCACCCAAGGGTTTAATAGGTTCTAAAATTCGTTTTTCTAAAATCTCGGTTGGGGCTACTGAAAATTTAATTATTGCAGCAAGTTTAGCAAAAGGAATTACTGTTTTAAGCAACTGTGCAATTGAACCTGAAATAAAAGATTTAACCAATTTTTTAAATAAAATAGGGTGCAATATAAAATGGATTGCAAAGCGCAAAATTAAAATATTTGGTGTAAGTGAGGTTAATGAAGCAAACTATACAGTAATGTTTGATAGAATTGAGGCTGGAACTTATTTAATAGCAGCAGCATTAACGGTAGGAAATTTAAAAATTCAAAACGTAATTCCCAAAATTATACAAAATGAAATAAATACTTTAAAAAAAATTGGTACAAAAATTAGTGTAAAAAAAAATGAAATTCACATAATTGGAAATAAAAAAATTAAAAATTTAAATATAAAAACTGCCCCATATCCTGGTTTTCCAACAGATCTACAAGCACAGATTATGGTATTGTTATGTAAAGCAAATAAAAATTCAATAATTAAAGAAGATATATTTGAAAATAGATTTATGCACGTTGCAGAACTAAATCGAATGGGTGCAAAGATTTCAATCAATAGTAACAAAGCATTGGTAGAAGGAAATACAAGTTTTGAAGCAGCAGAGCTTATGGCAACTGACTTAAGAGCTTCAGTATCATTGATATTAGCAGCATTAACGGCTAAAGGAAAATCTGTAATTAATAGAATTTATCACCTAGATAGAGGATACGAAAATATTGAAAAAAAATTAAAAAAAATTGGAGCAAAAATTAGAAGAGTAAATTAGTGGATAAAAAATATTTAGCAAAAATAATAGCAACTGACCATGAAGGTCTTAATTTAATCTCAGCTTATTGTTCTGGGGCAAAAGTTAAAATAGGCAACATTAAGCATCTTTCTTCTAATAAGGTTTTTTTATTATCTATTGAGAGAAAAAAAGTTGAATTAGATAAGGATAAAATAAGAATAAACAGCATCTGCAAGTTTGATTTTGTTGATAAAGTAAAATCTAAAAATATTAATCAGAAAAATAATGAATTGGTAATGGAATTAATAGCTATAGATTGTTTAAAGAATAAAGATGATTTTGAAATTAATTTGATTTTTGATAATAATGCACACATTATTTTAACAGCAGAAACAATTGAGGTAAGATTAGAAGATCAAAATGAAATAAAAGATTAATGAAAATATTATATAGTAAAAATAAAAATTTTGACAAAACTCTTGATGGTTTACTTTTACAAAGAAAGAATAAAATTCGATCAAATTCGTTTTCAGTTATAAATATTATAAAAGATGTTAAAAAAAATGGAGACAAAGCTCTTTTAAAATATGAAAAAAGATTCAACCAAAACAAGATTATTATTCCTAATTTAAATCAAATTTCTAACTCAATAAAGTCTCTAGATAAAAAAGTTAAAGATGCGATTGATCTTGCTTACAAAAGAATTTATAAATTTCATTCTTTTCAAAAATTTAAGAATATTTCTTACACTGATAAGCTTAAAAATAAATTAGAGTACAAGTATATACCTATAGATTCAGTTGCAATTTATGTGCCTGGTTCAACGGCCTCGTATCCTTCAAGTGTTTTAATGAGTGCTATCCCCGCAATTGTTGCTGGAGTAAAAAGAATTATAATGATTAATCCTGGTATAAATGGAAAACAAAACTCAGCAGTTTTATATGCTGCTCGTAAATGCAAAATTAAGGAAATTTATTCGATTGGTGGTCCGTCAGCAATTGCAGCAGCAGCATATGGAACAAAGAAAATAAAAAAGGTAAATAAAATAGTTGGTCCAGGCAATAGTTACGTAACAGCTGCTAAAAAAGAAGTTTTTGGTGATGTTGGAATAGAAGGAATGACTGCTGGCCCATCAGAAGTAACAATTGTTTGTGATAAATTTTCAAATCCAGAATGGGTTGCAAGTGATTTAATAGCTCAAGCAGAACACGACAATCTTGCTCAGTGTATTTTAATTTCAAAAAATAAACATTTAATAGAAAAAGTAAAAGTTGAGATAATTAATCAATTAAAGAAAATTCCAAGAGGATCCGTTGCTAATAAAAGTTTACTTAGTAATGGAATTTTAATTCAAATTAGCTCAGATAAAAAAATCATAGAAATTGTAAATAAAATTGCTCCTGAACACTTAGAATTAAATGTTAAAAATTATAAGCGATTTATTCCTAAAATTAATAATGCAGGATCTATTTGTTTGGGAAAATATGCTGTTATGGCAATGACTGACTATAATGTTGGTTCAAACCATGTGTTACCAACAAATGGTTCTGCAAAATATTCAAGTGGTATTAGCGTAAATGAATTTTATAAAAGAATTTCATACATAAACTTATCAAAAAAGGGTATTGAAAGTCTTGGACCATCAGTTATAACTCTTGCAAATTATGAAGGGTTGGCAGGACATGCTCAATCTATAAAAAAAAGAATTAGGAGAAATAAATTTGTCAAAACAAGACTTACTTGAGTTTAAAGGTAAAGTTACAGACTTGTTACCTAATGCTATGTTTAGAGTTAAGTTAGAAAATGGCCATATTGTAACAGCTCATACAGCTGGTAAGTTAAGAAAAAACAGAATTAGAGTATTACAAGGTGATAATGTTACTGTCGAAATGACCCCTTATGACCTTACAAAAGGCAGAATAATCTTTAGAGGTTAATCATTTGCCTCGGTAGCTCAGGAGTAGAGCAGGAGATTGAAAATCTCTGTGTCGGAGGTGCGAATCCTTCCCGAGGCACCATCAAAATATCTTGAAATTAATATAAAAGAAATTAACTTCTATAAATAATAAACAACAAAAGGACTAAGAATAAGATGAGTACACTAAAAGGAACAGTTAAATGGTTTAACGGAAAAAAAGGTTTTGGCTTTATTGAAAGAGAAGATAAAGAGAAAGATGCCTTTGTTCATGCTAGTGCAGTTAAAGCTGCAGGTATGAGATATCTTAATGAAGGAGACAAACTGGAGTTTACGTTAGAAGATGGCCCTAAAGGCCCGTCAGCGATAAATTTAAAAAAAATAGATTAATTTGAAAATTTTTAAAGGACGTTTATCTATTTATTAGAAAAAACGTCCTTTTATTTAAGGGTTGAATAATTTTAATTTTTCTCTAAAAGGTTGCTCATGATTATAAATATTACATATAGAGAAACACTAAAAAATACTCACAGCACGTATTTTCATAGCCTGTAGGCTATTTATTTATAATATAATTTTAATCCACACTAAAATAATATAAAATCAAAGAATGCCTGGGTGGTGTAACGGTTAGCACGAAAGTTTGTGGAACTTTAAGTTTGAGTTCGATTCTCAGCCCGGGTACCAAAAAAAATGGACAAAAAAAATAAATTAGTTCCTGGATTACCTTCAGGATTTGAAGACCGATGGGGGAAAAACTTTCTTCTCAAAAAAAAGCTTTTAGAAGCTATTGAGAATAATTTTATTAAATTTGGAGCAGAAGCTCTCGAAACTCCCTCGTTCGAAATCGCAGAAAATATTGGATCTTTTTTGGCAGAAGATGAGGCTAATCCTATGTCTGATGTATTCTCATTTAAGGATGGAGACAAGAATATAACCCTTCGTTACGATCTCTCAAGTCCCCTTGCAAGATTTTATGCTCAAAACAACCAAGAACTTCCATCAATCTTCAAGCGATATCAAATTCAAAATGTATTCAGAAATGAAAAAGCTGGAAATGGTCGATACAGAGAATTTATGCAAGCAGATTTTGATATTGTTGGAAATGTCAATCCTGCACAAGCAAATGCTGAGCTTTGTAATTTAATATCAAACACACTAACAGATTGTGGATTAAAAAAAGATCAATTTACAATTAATGTGAGTAATAGAAAAATAGTTCAGGGTTTAATTGATGATTTAAAAATTTCTGAAGAAAAACAAATAAAAGTTATTAGAGCAATTGATAAACTTGACAAACCTGGTTTTGGATTAAGGGGGGTTGAAGACTTACTTAAAAAAGAGAGAAAAGATCAAAGTGGAGCTATTACTAAAGGAGCTGATTTAAATAATGAACAGGCAGCACAAATATTAAATTTTCTAAAAATAAAAGATTTAAAAAAATTAAAAGAATCTTTAAAAAATCCATTATCTCAAGAAGGAATTCAAGAATTAGAGGATGTATTTGAAGTTATTGGATATGGATCAAATTTAAAACAAGTTAAAACAAATTTTACTATAGTAAGAGGACTTTCTTATTATTCAGATTTTATAGTCGAAACAAATTTAAATTTCAAAGTGACTAATAACAAAGGCAAGGAAATAGAATTGGGTAGCATCTGTTCAGGAGGTTCATATGCCAAACTTATTTCAAGATTTAGAGGAGTTGATGTTCCGGGGACAGGAATAAGTTTTGGAGTTGATCGATTACTATTTGCATTAATGCAGCTGGATCAAATTAAAGTAGAGGATCAAAAACCAATTTTAGTTTGTGTAATGGATCAAAAATATCTGAAGAATTATTATGAAATTGTAGATTTATTGAGAGAAAATAATATTAATGCTGAAGTGTTTTTAAGTACAAAAAAAAATCTAGGAAAGCAGCTTGAACTAGCAAATAAACGTGAATTATCAGTTGCGGTTATTTGTGGAGAAAATGAATTTAAAGATAATACTGTAACTATTAAAAATCTCAAAGGTGTTAAGGGTGAAAACAGCCAAACAATTCCAAAATCGAATTTGATAAATGAAATCAAAAAACTTATCTGAAAAAATCCTTAGATCTGTAAAGTCTAAAGGATTTAAGTACATTCAATTACCTTCTGTAATTGAGACAAATCATATTGTACAAAGATCAGGCGAGAACTTTAGAAAATTTATCTTTACATTTACAGATCAAAAGGGAAGTGAACTGTGTTTGCGTCCTGATTTAACGATAGTTTCATGTCTTAGATATCTAGAAAATAATTTCAAAGGAAAGGAAAAAATATTTTATAGCGGTCAAGCCTATAGAAAATCTCAAAATAAAAAAGATTCTATTATTAGAGATCAAATAGGATTTGAAATTATTGGTTCAAAAAATGAAAAAATTGACGATAAAGAAATAATAAATACATCTTTAAATTCTTTAAAAAAATTAAAATACTCTTCAGGAAATTTAACACTCGGAAATGTTGAAATTTTCAATCTTTTAATATCAAAATTAGATATTCCAAAAAGATGGAAGTTAAGATTATTCAGACATTTTTGGAGAGAAGATTATTTTAACGATTTATTAAAAAGATTAGAGACAAATTCAGATGTAGACCCAACAATAGTCGAAATTGATAAGAAACGTTATATGAAAATGATGAAGGAGGATAAATCATCAATTATAGCCGGTAGATCTATCAAAGAAATTTTAAGTAGGTTTGATAATAAAATTAAAGATCCAAGACGTGCAAGTAAGGGGAAAAATGTATCTAAAATTATTAAAGAGTTTTTAAAGATTAAATGTCCAATAAATAAAGCTGCTAAAGAATTAAATAAATTTTTTAAAAAATACCAAATTAATTTGGTGGTAGATCAAAAATATTTTCCAATCTCAAACAACAAAGTATCAAAACTAAACGTAATTTTTTCAACTTCCTTTGGAAGACAACTTGAATATTACACAGGAATGGTTTTTAAAATTGATATTAAATCTAACAATAAGATCAAGAATATTATTAATGGTGGCAGATACGATCAATTAATCTCTGATCTAGGTTCTAAAATTCAAGTCTCAGCAGTAGGAGCTGCTTTAAACTTAAATTACTAATCATGGATAATATAATAAACATAGGAATTCCAAGTAAAGGTAGATTGAAAAAAGATATTTTAAAGATTTTTAAAAAGAAAAAATTAAATCTTATTTCAGAAAGAGGAGAGCGAGATTTAATTGGTTCAATTAAAAGTAAAACAAATATAAAAATATTGTATTTACATGCCAGAGAAATAATAGAAAGACTTGGTGACAATTCTTTAGATATTGGTTTTTCAGGGTTTGATCTATTTAAAGAGAGTGAAATTAATATTCAAAAAAAGATTAATGTTGAAAAAAAATATAACTTTGGAAAAGCTAATTTGGTCGTTGCAATTCCTGACCCTTGGATTGATGTTCAAACAATTGCTGATCTTGAGGAAATTGCATTTGAATTTAGAGATAGAAAGAAAAAAAGATTAAGAGTTGCAACCAAATATCCAAATTTAACAAAAGAATTTTTATTTTCAAAAGGTGTAACCCAGTTTAGATTGGTTGAAAGTCTTGGGGCAACGGAAGCATATCCTTTTACAGGATCAGCAGAATTAATCACTGACATCAGTTCAACAGGTGAAACTTTAAAAGCTAATAATTTGAGAGTTTTAAAAGATGGTGAAATTCTCAAGTCTCAAGCATGTATTTTTACATCAAAGAAAAATTCAAAAAAAAAAGGATTAAAGAAATTAATTCAATTACTTTCCAAATAATTTATCCTTAAAATAAACGAGGATTATTTTGATAATATCTAAATTTCTTAATATTGCATAAAGAGCTACTAAAACTCCTATTACAAATATAATTTTTAAAATTAGATATAATTCCATAAAAAAACCTTATAATACAACTTACGAATCATGGATACAATTTTATTAACTATCTTAATTTTACTGCTAGTAGCAACTCTAGCAACTTTGTATTTAAATATAAGATCCAAACCAAGGAGTGACAGCAAAGAGGTTGAAGAAATAGCAAATTTAAATAATGAAATAGTTCGACTAAAAGATAGTTTAAATACTACAATCAATACATCTCTAGGCTCAATGTCGACTTCATTCAATGCTCTTTCAACTGGCGTTACTAAAGACATGACAGAAGCTTTAACTAAGGTGGATGAAAAAGTAGGGAATTTCAATCAGCAAGTACAATTACTAAATCAAAGCCAAGAAGGAATTACTAAAATTCTAGCAGGTGTTAAAAAATATGGAACTCTTGCTGAGTATTCTTTAGATGCACTAATCAAAGATTTATTGCCAGCATCTCAATTTATGACAAATGTAAAGATGAAAGAAGATACTAGTGAAAATGTTGAATTTGCAATCAAGCTACAAGGAGATATTTTGGTTCCAGTAGACTCTCATTTTCCAGTAGAAAAATTTAAAGCAATCACAGATGCTTATGATGCAGATGATAAAAAAGCTGTTGCTGATGCTAGAACAAAATTAGCAAGTGCATTTAAAGCTAAAGCAAAAAGTGTTATGGAAAAATATATTGTTCCACCTAAGACAACTGATTTTGCAATAGTATATGCACCCACAGAAAGTCTTTATAAAGAATTAACCGAATATCAGGATCCAAGCACTAAAGAATTATTAACCCAAGAATTAATGAAAAAATACAAAATAGTAATTTGTGGCCCAAATACTCTTTCAGCTTATTTGCAATCCTTACATATGGGTTTTCAATCTCTTAAAGTTCAAAAAGGAGCTACAGAAATATATAATCATCTTAAAACTATCACCACAAGATTTGGAAAACATTTTGATAACATAATTACGCTTAGAAAAAAATTAGAAGAAGCGATGAGCGTGGTAGATAAGTTTGGTACTGATGCAAGATCAATAAGCAGAACTTTAGAAAATATAAAAGATCCCGAGCAGGTTGAGAAAGCTGTTCAAACAGAAAATGTAGAAAAATTTGTTGAAAGAAATAAACAGCTTAAAAATTAATTTCTTTTTTCCTTTAATACCGATTATAAGAAACTTCATGCAATGGAATAGAAAATATGATTATCCTTCGTCATCAAGAGCAACAGTAGATGGAATTAGAAGATACGTACTAGGAGAGTCGAAACTACCAAGTGTTACTTCAATTTTAGACGCAACCAAATCTGAGGAAGATAAAGCAGCTTTAGCCAATTGGCGCGAAAGAACTGGTCAAAAAGAAGCTGAAGCAATTACAAAAGCTGCGAGCAGTCGAGGTTCAAAAATGCATAATTATTTAGAGTCTTTTCTTTTAGGAAGAGAAAATTTAAGTTTTTTTGAAGATGGAGAACAATATAAATCAATGGCTAAAGAAATTATTGATAAAGGTTTAAAAAATAGGTTAGAAGAAATATGGGGAGTTGAATGTACTCTTTACTATCCAGAAAAATATGCAGGAACTGCTGACTGTGTTGGTGTTTATGAGGGACAATCTTGTATAATTGATTTCAAGCAATCTAATAAACCAAAAAAAGCTGAGTATATAGACTCTTGGTTTTTACAAACCAGCGCATATTCTTTAGCTCACAATATTGTGTATAACACGCACATCACATCTTGTGTAATTCTGGTTTGTACAGTAGATAATCTATTTCAGGAATTTAAAATTCAAGGCCCAGAATTAATTACTTACCAAAATTTATTCTTAGGAAGACTAAAAAAATTTAATGAACTTTCAAATTTAATTTAAAAATGGATAAAATAGTAATTTATGATACAGAAACCACTAACAGCACTATTTGGGGATCAATTATTGAAGTTGGAGCAGTTGTAGTTGATAAAAATCTTAAAGAGATAGGAAAATTAAATATTAGAGGAAGAATGCCAGAGGGCGAAGTCCCTTCTGCTAAAGCTCTTTTAGTTAATTCTACTAGCATTGATTTACTTACTAAGGGCAATTATTCACATTATGAATTTTTAGGTGCTGTTGAAAATTTCTTTGTAAAAGCCGCTCCTGCTATGTTTATGGGCTGGAGTAATTTAAATTTTGATAGAAGAATGTTTCATTTCAATTTTTTCAAGGGAAATAGATATCCTTATACAACTCACTCCTCACCAAATCAGGAACATGATGGTTTACATGTAGCAAGAGCTGCTCAAACTATAAACTCTAAAACATTAAAAACAGAATTAACAGACGCGGGGAACGAGAGTTTGGCCCTGGAGGGTTTAGCTCGTCAGCAAGGTTTTGATACATCAGCAGCCCATACAGCTTATGTTGATGCACACAATTCATTAAAAATTTTAAGAATTATAAAGGATAAACACAAAGAAAATTGGGAAAAATTTTTAGGTACTTCGACAAAAAGTAGTGTGGAGTCTATTTTAAAAGGTGATGGCATATATTCAATTTTTGAAAATGTTAAGGGAAGAAATATGATGTATCTAGTTTGTACATTGCATCCAACTCACTGTTTTCATCCCTCTTATGCATCATGGGGATATTTATGGGATTTAAGAAGAGACCCAGAGCCTTTTTTAGATATGTCAGTAAGTGAACTTAAAGCAAATTTAAAAAAAATTAGTCCTAAGGCACTTCGGGTGATTAAAACTAATAAAGCCCCAGTAGTGCTAGATAAAAAATTTGCATTAAAAGAAAAAGCTTATTCTGATCTAGATTTAGAGACAATTAAAAAAAGGGCAGAATTAGTTCGAAGTAACGAAAAATTTTGTCAAAATATTCAAATTATTAATAGAGAAGCTGCAGAAGAAAAAGCACAAACTAAAACTCAAGAGGATTTATTACCAGAGGAAACTTTATATGAAAAGTTTATTCCAAACAAAGATACAGCCTTATTCAAAATATGGCACAGTTCTTCCTGGGAGGATAAATTAAGAATGTTAGATAAATTTCAAGATAAACGATGTAGCTGGTTTGGGCAAAAAATTATTTATCAAGAAGCACCACAAATTTTACCACCGGACTTGTACAAAAATATAAAGAGTGAAATTGCGAGACGAATCTTGAGTAAAAATAAGGAAAAATGGCAAACTATTGGGATGGCTTATAACGAAATTGATATCTTAAGAGATCAGGCGGATAATAGGGATGATGAAGAAGAATTAAAAAAATTGGATGAAATTAATGAGTTTATTATGTCAATTGAAAAAAAATATGAAATTGCTTAGTTGACTTTGAGGTACGAATTATTAGAAAGGTTTTATGCTTATAGATTTTAAAGATGAAGATTTTGATAATAAAATTAAAAAAGAAGATGTATCTGTAATTCAGTTTAGTGCAGCTTGGTGTGGACCCTGCAAAGCTTTAAAACCTGTTATGGATAAGCTTGCAGTTGAATATAAAGGTAAAGCAGGATTTTATTATGCTGACATCGAAGATGGTGGAATTAATACCGGTAGTGTAGCTGGAATCAGAGGTGTGCCAACAGTTATAATTTATAAAAAAGGTGTGGAAGTAGATAGAAAAGTAGGTGGTGTTCCTGAAAGTCACATGAAAGAATTTTTAGAAAAAAACATCTAATTCAATTTTAAAACCTCTGAACATAAATATAAAGATCCTGTAATTAGTAGCAAATCTTGCTGATTTAAATCTATTGATTTGATAGCTTGCTCAATGCTTTCTTGATATCTAACGTTAGGAAAATTTTTAAATTTTTCTTTTAATTTTTTTCCACTAATCGCATTTGGTTGATTTGGTATATCTATTGTTGTAATTGAAGAAATATCTTTAAAATAACTAATATATTTTTCGTGCTCTTTATTTGCCATCATGCCAATAATTATATGTTTTCTACAATCTAAGCTTTTTAGATACTCATTTAATACTCTTGCACCATCTTCATTATGATCGCCTGATATTAAAAACAAATTATCTTTAACTAAATTTTTTAACTTACCTGACTCTATTTTTTGAAGTCGAGCAATATTATTAATTTTTAAAATACCATTTTTAATATGATTATCATTAATGCCTAGATCCAATATTCTAAGAGCCGCTATTGCAGTGGAAACATTTTCTAATTGAAATTGACCTAGAACATTAGGTTTTGATAATTTTAATCCTCCTAATTTATCTTCATAATAAAAGAAATCATTTTCCCCATTAGTGTAAGAAAAATCTTCATTAAAAAAAATTTTATTAGATGGATTTTTATAGATAGTTTTTTTGATACAATTCATTGTGCTTTTACTATTTTGTTTTGCGACTATAATATTTGAAATTAAAAGTGATGAAGTTTTCTCAAACACAATTTTTTCAATTGTTTGTTCATTTTTAGGAAGCCAATCTAAATGATCTTTACTTATTGATGTTACGATACTAGCTAAATTTTTTTTTAATATATTAGTTGCGTCAAATCTAAAAAATAAACCTGATTCCACTAGATTGATATTTTTGGGATACTGAGCTGCTTTATAAAAATAACAAGCAGTTAATATTTCAAAAAATGTTATTGGTTGATTGTCATTAATTTTTTCAACCTCTTCAAAAAGTGAAGCTAATTCATCATCCTCTAATTCTTTATTATTAAAGACAAATCTTTCATTAATTCTTTGAATATGAGGGCTTGTGTAAACATTGCATTGTACATTTGCTTCCTTTAAAATTGAATAACAAGCCTGAATAGTAGAATTTTTTCCATTTGTGCCAACAACACTTATAGCTTTTATTTTATCTTGAGGATTGCCGAGTTTTTTACAAAGAAAATTTATTCTTTCTAAGCTTAGATCAATTTCCTTAGGATGCAATTTTAGAAAGCGACTGAGTATTTTCTGTAGTTTCATTTTCATCAGTGCTTATAGCAGAATTTTTCTTTAACAATATCGATAATAAAATTCCTATTTTTTCAGAAAGTTCTTTTCTATCTGCTATTAGATCTACAAAACCTGTTTTTTGAACATAAGAACTTTTTTGAAACCCTTCTGGGAGCTCCTCTTTAACGGTTCCTTGAATAACTCTAGCTCCCGCAAAAGCTATTAGTGCGTGATTTGACTCTGCTATATGAATGTCACCTAACATAGCATACGAAGCTGTAATCCCTCCAGCAGTTGGGTCAGTTAAACAAACCAAATAAGGAAGATTGTTATCTTTAAGATCATTTATTGCAAGAGTTGTTCTGGTCATTTGGGATAACGAGATTAAACTCTCCATCATACGCATTCCTCCACCTGAACTAAAACATAAAAATGGAGTCTTATTTTCTATAGCGTATTGTACAGCATATAAAAAAGCCTCACCTTCTGCTGCGGCCATTGAGGCACCTAAAAAATTAAAATCAGAAGCTACCGCGGTAATTTTAATATTATTAATTGATCCAGAAACAACCATCATCCCACATTTCATATTAGTTTTTTTTCTGGCACTTTTTAATCTATCTTTGTAAGATTTTGTATCTGTCCAGTTCAAGGGATCATCTTTTGGGATTGGGGTTTGAAATATCTCATAATTATTTTTTCCAAAAAAAATATCAAATCTTTGTTTAGGTGTAATCCGATGATGCTTGTTACAATCTGGACAAACCCAAAGATTTTCTTCTAAATCTTTTTTTAAAATTGGTCCTTTACAACATGAAGTCCAATCACTATTAGCTATATCTTCTTTAGTTGCTCTTTTATGAATAGCAGATTTAATTTTTTCACCTGCTTTAATAATTTTAGTAATCCAATTCATTTAATTTTATTTTTTAATCTCTTAACTAAATTACTAACATTTATGACAGCATTTTGTCTTTTTTTTATTGAATTCGTTATTTCTTTGCAAATTGCACTTCCAACAACCAATCCATCAGCTTTTTTTAATGATTTTATTGTTTTTTCTGTAATACCAAATCCAATTACAACATTTTTTGATTTATTTTGATTTTTAATTTTTGTGTATTCTTTTAATATTTTTTTTGGTGAAACCTTCAATTTTCCACCTGTAGTAGATAACATACTTATATAATAAATCATATCATGTGAATCTTTGATAATTTTTTTTAATCTTAATTTTGATGTTGTAGGCGAAACGAGCTGTATATAATTAATTTTATTTTTTTTACATTTTGATGCAAAGATCTTATTTTCTGGATAAGGCAAGTCTACTACAATTAATCCATCAACCTTAGATTCTTTACATTTCGTAATAAATTTATTTTCATTATATTGAAAGATCATATTATAATAACCCATTAAAATAATGGGTTTAGTTTTTTTTGATTTTTTAAAATTTTTTACTATTGAAAAAATATCATTGATTTTAATTCCATTTTTTATTGCTCTATATGCGCTTGTTTGAATTTGTCCTCCATCAGCTATTGGAGTGTTGTGAGGAAACCCTAGTTCACAAATATCTGCATAATTAGAAATCGATTTAAGAATTTCTAGTGACTTCTTTTTATTATTATCACCCGCAACAGTATATGTTAGTAGAGCAGGTCTATTTTCACTTTTTGCATTTTGAAATGCTTGTTTTAATAAAGAAGCCATTATCTTTAACCCAATCTTTCTTTTAAAATATCCCTGTCCTTTTTTGCGTCTCCACAAGAATTAACAATGATGATAGTATCTTTGCTTAATTTAGGTGCAATTTTTATTGCTTCTGCAAATGCATGACTGGGCTCTAAACTTGGATTTAAATTTTCGTATTTTGTTACCATCACATGTGCATCAAGAGCTTCTTCATCTGTAGCATAAGTGTATCTTGCTCTTTTAGTATCTTTTAAAAAACAATGAATAGGGCTAACACCTGGGTAATCTAATCCAGCACTTATAGACTCTGTATCATTGATTTGTCCTTCATTATTTTGACAAAGATAAGATGCTGCTCCATGTAAAATTCCAATTTTAGCATTTTTGCTTAATGGGGCCGCATGAAGCTTTGATTTTTTTGGTCCACCTGCTTCTACACCAATTAATTCAATTTGCTTTTTATCATAATCAATAAATTCACTCCAAAAACCATAAGCAGAACTACCTCCACCAACACAATTAATTAGTTTTATTTTGTTTGGAATTTTTTTAAATTTTGACTTTAATTGAACTTTTAATTCTTTAGAGATTTGTGCGGTACTCCAGCCACAGATTTTAACAAATATATTTGGACCAACTGTACTTCCAACACACATATGAGTGTTATCACAATTTGAAACCCAATACCTCATGCACTCACTAACGGCATCAACTAGTGTTTGACTACCAGAATAAACAGGAACTATTTCAGCTCCATTTTTTTTCATAGCTATAACATTTGGTCTTTGTCTCTTAATGTCTTTAGCACCCATAAAAATTTTACATTTTAGACCAAATTTTTTAGCTGCCATACTGAGCATTTTTCCAGCATAACCAGCGCCAGTATCACCAACGATATATTTTTTCCCCAAACTTTTTGCAATCAAACAGTGAACAGTGGCCCCATAAATTTTATGAGCCCCTCCATTAGCCTCTGAAACAACCTTTGCCCAAATTTGAGCACCTCCTAGATAATTTGTTAGATTATCGAGTTTTATAAATGAAGTAGGAGTCCCAATATAATTTTTAAAATAAAAATCTCTTTTCTTTAGAAATTTTTTGTCTTTTCTCAGTTTTTTAAATTCATTTGTTAAATCTTCTACAGGTTTTTTTAAAGTTTCAGGAATAAAGCTTCCTCCAAATTTACCACCCCAGAAGCCATGCTGATCATGTTGATCAATTAATGGAATTCCCCTTTTAAGTTTCATTATGTATTTGTTCTACTTTGTTTAAAAATATATCTATTTTGGATTTATCTTTTATCCCAGAAGTCTCAAGACCCCCAGATATATCTATAATATCTGCTATTTTTTTATAATTTTCAAGATTATCATTTACTTGAATATTACCCGCTATCATTAATGGCTTATTAATCTTTATGTTTTGAATAAGCTTGTGATCAAAAGTCATACTCTTTTCGTAGCCTTTGCTATCAAACAAATAAATATCGGTTATTTCAGAGAACAAAAGATACTTTTGAACATCGCTTTCATTCCTTATTGTTAAAGCGGTAATAATTTTTTTATTATATCTTTCTTTAATTATTTTTATTTCTTCAGGTGAGCAATCGTAAATTTGGTAGTAATCAAAGGGTAGATGTTTAATTTTTTCTAAAATATCTTCATCAGGTTTTACTAATACTGCTACAAAATTAGATTTTTTTTTATCTAATGCTAATAGTTTGTTTAGTTTTTCAATCTCAACGTATCTTGAGCTTTTTTTATAGTTACAAATGAAACCAATAAATTGAGGTGGATATGGATGATTAATTATAAAATTAAGGGTATCAAGATCTGAGACCCCACAGATTTTAGATCCTTTGATCATTTATTTAGGTGATCAATTAATCTTTGAATATTATTTTTTATATTTCCTCTAATTAATGATCTTCCCATCACAATCCCAGAAACTTTATTTTTAAAAGCATCATTTGGCGTCATTACTCTTGATTGATCATTGGCGCTGTCACCTGGTAATCTTATTCCAGGAGTTACTATAAACAAGTTTTTAAATTTTTTTCTCACAAAATGTGACTCTCTTGCTGAGCAAATTATTCCCTCACAGCCTGACTTTTTTATGAGACCTGCTTGTTTTAATACTAGCGTTTCTATATTTCTAGTATGACCTATTTCTCTTAGTGATTTGTTATTAAGGCTTGTTAAAACTGTAACACCCAATAGTTTTATATTTTTATTAATTTTTTTAGTTTTTTCTTTAATAGCTTTTAACATTTCAAGGCCACCATTTGCATGAACTGTTATATACTTACATCTTTTTAAATCCTTTATACTATCAATAGCAGACAGCGCAGTTTGAGGAATATCATTTATTTTTAAATCTAACCAAAAATCTTTTTTAAAATTTTCTAAAAATTTTCTTCCATTTTTAGAATAAAAAAGTTGCAATCCAAATTTTGGAATAATTTGAAGTTTATTAGTTTCAGTCTTTTTAATTATTCTTTTTATTTCACTTAAATTGGAAGTATCACAAGCTAAAAAAATAATTTTATTCTTCATCATTTAATTTTTTAAACAAGTCCTTAGCCATTTTGAAGTGAATAATTTTTTTCTTTGGCGTGTTAACTTTTTCTCCTGTTTTCGGATTTCTTGATATTCTAGCCTTTTGAGTATTTGTTGAAAAAACTCCAAACCCTCTCAATTCAACCCTTTCACCTCTTTTGAGAGTTTGTTTTATTTCGTTTAAAATAATATTAGTAAATTTTTCTAAGTCTTTATTTAAGAAATTAGGGTAATTTTTTGAAAGTTGTTTTAAAAGCTTTGATTTTACAATAGCCAATTTTTATCTTTTTAGTTTTATTTTTTTTCTTTGTCTTTCTTTTTTAAATCATCTGATAATGAAGAAAAAGGGAGATTTTTACCAGAGCCCTCAGATCCATATTTATCTAAAGCTTCTTTTTTTTCAATTTCTTCCAATAATTTAATACTTAAAATTACTTTTCTTTTATTTAAATCTAATTCAGCAATCGCACAATCAATTCTTTCTCCACCTGTAAACCTTGAAGGTCTGGCGTCAGCTGCATTAATAGCTATTTGAGACTTTTTTATTTGAAAGTCCATTTCACATCCCTCAGGCCTTACGATTAAACCTTTGTTATCTGTGGATATAATTTTTACAGTTATTGTTTGATTTTCTTTTTTATCTTTAAACCAATCAAATGGGTCAGATTGAGTTTGTTTTAGTCCAACTCTAATTTTTTGTTCTGAAGTTTTTATCTCTAAAATTTTAACTTTAATTTTTTCACCTTTTTTATATTTAGTAAGTTCTTCTTCACCGTTATTAAAATAGGTCAAATCATTGCAATGTAAAAATGCATCTACATCTAAATTTTCAATTTTTACAAAAAGAGAGTACTCATTTTTGTTAACTATTTCACCATTTACAATTGTTCCAACTGGATACTCTTTTTCTATTTTTTCAAAAGGATTTTCCTGTGTTAGTCTATGAGAGATCGCCACTCTTCTTTTTTCTTTATCAATTTCGGTAATTACACATTCTATTTCATCACCTATTTTAAACATTTTTTTTGCTGATACATTTTTTTTAGTCCAGCTCAGTTCACTCGAGTGAAGAAGTGTAGTTAGACCAGGCTCTAATTCACAGA
This sequence comes from Pelagibacterales bacterium SAG-MED01, assembly GCA_014654455.1. Classification (GTDB taxonomy): domain Bacteria; phylum Pseudomonadota; class Alphaproteobacteria; order Pelagibacterales; family Pelagibacteraceae; genus Pelagibacter. The sequence continues at coordinate 152,533 of JACWCY010000001.1, read as the reverse complement.
ATGCTCCAAAGTCCATAATTTTAACTACCTTAACCTTGTAAACTTTATTAAGTTCATAATTTTCAATATGTTCAAAAGGATCAGGTGATAGTTGTTTAACAGAACAACCAACTTGTAGCTTTTCTTTATCTACAGAGATTACCTTTAGATCATGTTTCTCACCAATATTAAATACTTCATCTGGGTGATTTACTCTCGAATAAGAAATTTCTTGTAAGTGAACTAAAACATCTAGTTCACCGTTAACACTAAAAAAACATCCAAATGTACTATAGCCTTTAACTTCAGCACCCTTAATTATATCTCCAACCTTATATCTTTCTATAATTTTTGCTTTATCTTCTTTTTTAAACGAAGATATAATCTCTCTTCTTGAGACACATGCGTTACCTCTAATTTTATCTAATTTGATAAGTGCAAACTTTTGTGGCTCATTCATTAAATGGCTTATATCTTTTAGAGGTTTATCACTTATTTGGGATCCAGGTAAAAACATTAAAGAGCCAGTATCTATATGCTCAACTATACATCCACCTTTACACTTCGAGGTAATCTTACCCATTATAGGTTCATTTTTTTCATAAGCTTCTACAAGTTTATCCCACCCTTTTATTTTTTGAGCTTTACTAGCAGAAACTAATACCTCACCATTTTTATCCTCAATTTTTTCTAATAATACAGAAATTGTTTCACCAACTTTTATTTTTTCTGCTAATCCCATACTTTTAAGTTCATTAATATCAAGCACAGGCTCGCTTTTTAAACCTTCTATAAATAAAAATACAAATTTATCGGTTACTTTATTAATCTTGCCTTCTATGACTTTTCCTTCTTCAATATTAACTTTAGAAAGTTGACTATTTAATAATTTTTCAAATTCTTGGGAAGCCGGATTTGATAGGTCTTTATATATTTCCATTAATTATTATATTTATTAGTAAAGTTTATTAATTTATTAAAATTTTGATCTTTTAGATAAATTTAACATGTTAATCAATACTGAATTTGAAGTAAAAGTGTTTAAAATTACTGTTTATAACGGCTTTTAGTGCTTTTTATTGTTTTTTATATAATTAATACCAAAAAACAAGAACATTTATGATTATGTAATATTTAATCTTAAAAAAATATCTTATTTAAAAAATTCAAATTTATTTAGTCTATTTTAGCTCCCAAACTTTTAATTTTATCTAAAAATGATGGAAAAGATGTATTAATCGAGTCTTTATCAAAAATTTTCCATTTACCACCAAAAATTAATGCTGCAACTACACTTGTCATAAATACTCTGTGATCTTTTAAAAATTTTTTAATATATATATTTTTTTTTACTTTTAGGTTTGGATCCCCAAAAATTTTAATACTATCATTTGTAACTATAGTTTTTACACCCATCATTTTCAAGATTTTAGCACCCCAAATCAATCTTGGACTTTCTTTTTGATTAAGTTCAGATAATTTTTTAAAATATGAGACTCCGTTTGCTTTTGCAGCAACTAAAAAAATTAAAAGAAATTCATCAATAGCAGCGCTATTTAATTCAACTGGACAGTTTATCGGTAATAACTTTTTCTTACTTTTAATTGTTAAATTAGCAATTTTTTCTCCTTTATAATTTCTTTTATTATTAACTAGAATTTTAACACCCATCATTTTTAAAATTTTTAAAACCCCAATCCTTGTAGGGTTTACATTTACATTTTTAATAGTTAGTTTTGAATTTTTTGATAAGGCAGTTAAAACAATAAAAAATGCGCTGGAACTAATATCAGCAGGTATATTATAATTTAATGGTTTTATTTTCTTCCCTCCTTTGACCTCTATTAAATCAAAATTTTTTGTTATTTTTTTTTTTATTGGAATATTTAAATATTTAAAAAGTAGTTCAGTATGATCACGAGATTTTTTAGCTTTTATTATTGTTTTACCTTTTGTATTTAGTGCAGCTAACATAATGCTACTTTTGCATTGAGCAGACCCTTTTTTTTCATGGTATTTAATTGGTTTAGGATAATTTGTACCATGAACGGTAATAGGCAGTTTTCCCAAATTAGTTTTAAACTTTGCCCCAAACATTTGAAGTGGTTTTGTTACTCTTAAAAAATCTCTTTTTGATAAACTTTTGTCACCTTTGATCATAATTGTAGATTTAGAATGAATTAAAAGGCCCATTATTAATCTTCCTAATGTTCCAGAGTTTCCTGCATCTAAAACAATCTTTTTTTTATAATTAAAACTATTAAGACCGCTACCTATTATTTCACAAGAATTTTTTAAATTTTTTACTTTTACACCTAGTATTCTCAAACAATTTAAAGTGTTAAGTACATCTTCAGACTGAAGTAAGTTATAAGATTTTGATTTCCCTTCTGCTTGAGATGCTAATAAGGCCCATCTGATAGAAATACTTTTGTCACCTTCTATTTCTAAAGTCTTATTAAATGGACTTATAGTTTTTAAAATTTTTAAATTTTTTTTCATAGCTTTTAAAACTAACTAATCTTAAAAGAATCTCCAAAATATGCATTCCTAGCCTCAATATTTTGAATTAAACTTGAAGGTGTGCCTTGAGCAACAACTTTACCGTTATGAATTATTACAGCAGTGTCTACACATGCTAACAGATCTCTTGCTTGGTGGTCACAAAGAATTATAGAAATTTTATTATTACTTTGTAGATTAACTATTATTTCTTGCAGAGTTTTTATTGTCATAACATCTAACGCTGCAAAAGGTTCGTCAAGAAGTAGTATTTTTGGATCAGAAACAAGCGCAATCGCTATTACTAATTTTTTCTTTTGTCCACCTGATAACAAATCTGCTTTAATATCTCTAATAGGATCTAACTCAAATTTTGATATTAAAGAGTCAATTTTTTCCATTCTATAACTTTGGCTATCTATTGTTATTTCAGCTATAGCTTGTAAATTTTCATAAACTGTTAAATCATGAAAATAACCACCATACTGAGGCACAAATCCTATATTGTATTTCAAAGTTCTTTGGTAAATTGGGTATTCATTAACAACTTTAGTATCAATAGTAATCTTTCCATAATCTGGTGAGAGTAAACCTGTAATTAAATTAAATATAGTTGATTTTCCAGCTCCATTGGGACCTAACAAACCTAATATTTGCCCATTATTTAGTTTTAAATTCAAGTTATCTAAAATTATTTTTTTTCCAAATTTTAACGAAATTTTATCAAGTGATAATATTGATTTTTTTTCTTTAAAAGATTTAATTCTAAATTTTTTAATATTAGACATAAATTTTAATTTGTATTCACAGTAACTTTATTTTTTGGATCATTCATAAAAATTTCAACATTTTTAGTAATTAAATCAATTAATATGTTGTCAGTAATAATATCACCTTGAACACCTTGATATACAACATTATCATAAATTTCCACATTGTTTTTAGTGAAATTTAAATCTAATTTATCTGAGAATATTACATGGTCTAGATATAAGATTTTAACATTATCAATAAATTTAGTATCGTAAATATTATTATTAAAAATTGCTTTATCAGATGTTATTGTTAAAATTGATCCATCTGAACTAATAAATTTTGCAATAACAATATTCATAGAAACTGATTCAACATCACCATCATATAATAGTTCACTTAAATCTGAAGTAATAGTGTACTGACTATTATCATTTAATCTTACATCATATTTTAAGTTTTTAATTAAATTATTTTTATCGGTCATTTCAGGAAAATTTTTATCATCATCTATTTTTTGTTTTATTGCTTGCTTTGGAGTTTTGTCTGTGAAATAATTATTATAGAATATAGTTCCAATCAAAAATAATATAAAAAAAAGAAACAACTGAATTAATCTTTTCATTAATTATCTTAAATTATTTAGAAGGTGGTGAATTGAAAGAACTCCAATAGTTTTTTTTTTATTTTCTTTTTTATAAACACAAACGTTGGTAATTTTTTTTTTATTCATTAGAGATAGTACATCTGATGCTAATGTATTTTCCTCAACTTCAAATGGATTTTTAGTCATAAAAGATTTTATCTTGATATTTTCAATTTTACGCTTTTTTTGCATCAATCGTTTAAGATCACCGTCGGTAAAAACCCCCATGGTAAATCCTTGGTTGTTTATAACAACTAAAAAACCAAGACGTTTTAAGTTAATTATTTTTAAGGCCTTTTTCATGTTTTGATTTTCACTGATAAATGGAATTTTTTTCTTAGTTAACATTAAGTCTCCAGCTGTTTTTAATTTATTGCCTAAACTGCCTGAAGGATGAAATCTTTTAAAATCTAACTTTCCAAATTTTTTTCTCTCCATTAGAGCTATTGCTAAAGCATCTCCAATAGCTAATTGGACGGTAGTACTAGAAGTTGGTACGATGCCATATCCAGACTCCTTTACCTCAGGTATGAATAATTTTATATCAGAAGATTTGTATAAATTAGAATTTTTATTAGATACAATTCCTATCAAAGGAATCTTATATGATTTTGAATACTTGATTATGTTATTTAATTCAGAAGTGTTTCCAGAATTACTTATTAAAACCAAAATATCATTTTTAGTTATTCTTCCTAAGTCACCATGAGAACAGTCACTAGCTGAAATAGAAAACGCAGGAGTACCGACTGAAGATAAGGTAGCTGAAATTTTTGAAGCGATAATTCCACTTTTGCCGACCCCACAAATTATTATTTTTGATTTACATCTTAGTATTTTGTTTACTGCAAGATTGAATGAATTATCAATTGAATTTTTTAACTTTTTTAAAGCTTTTATTTGCAAATCAATTACTTGTTTGCCGATATAATTAATTTCATTTTTCATTTTTAATGTGACCAAATATCGTCTTTGAATAAGGCAAGATCAAGATCAACTCTTGTTTTTAAAAACTTTAAACAATCTTTGTATAAATTAACTCTTTTTTCTCTTTCCAAAATTTTATTTAATTCCTCATGAATTTTATGAAGATAAACAACATCGTTTGCACAATATTTTATTTGAGAAGGAGTTAATTCACCACCAAAATCTGAACTTTGAAATTGCTTACTTATATCAATATTAATAAATTCTTTAATTAAAGTTTTTAATGAATGGCTATCAGAATAAGATCGGGCAAGTTTAGATGCTATTTTAGTATCTAGTATGTTGTTAGTATCTGTCTTTAAGTAATGTTTTATATGTGCCATATCCGCTCGTCCGAAATGAAAAATTTTTACAATTTTACTGTCAGCTAATATTTTTACTAAATTTGGAGCATTATAATTAACTCTGTCTAACTGAATTATATGGGCGTCAGAATTACCTGAGGAGATTTGAATTAGGCATAGTGGATCTCTTCTGACATTAAGCCCCATAAACTCTCCATCTATTGCTAATACGTTGCCTAAATCTAAATCATCTGGTAAATCATTTTTATAAACTTTAATATCAATACTCATTTAGAATATATATATATGAAAGCAAAAAATTGTCTAATTTTTGGTGGAAGCGGTCAAATCGGGAGACATCTTATAAGAAAGTTAACTAAAAATAACTATCGAGTTACCGTAATTACAAGAAATATTCATCAAAAAGGCTATATAATAAAGACCCAATCTAATGCAGGATATGTAGATATAATTGAGTCAAATATTTTTGATGAAAAGAAAATAAGAAAATGTTTTGAAAATGCAGACATATGCATAAACTTAGTTGGTATCTTGTTTGAAAAGAAAAGAGGAAATTCATTTAAAAATATCCACACTTTATTTCCTTCTCTATTAGCAAAATTGTGTTCAGAATATAAATTGAAACAATTTATTCATTTGTCAGCTTTAGGAATAAATACTGCAACTGACTCTCAGTATGCAAAAAGTAAGCTTGAGGGTGAAAAAAATATTTTGAAAAATTTTCCTTTAGCTACAATATTAAGGCCTTCTATTGTATATTCAGTAGATGATAATTTTACTACTAATTTTTTGACTCTATTAAATAGGCTTCCAATTTTCCCCCTTTATTATTCTGGAAGTACAAAATTTATGCCAATTCATTGTTCTGATTTAAAAGATATAATTTATTATGTTATTAAAAATAAAATTTATTCACAAATAATTGAATGTGTGGGACCAGAAAAAATTTCATTTAAAGAAATTTTAGAGAAATTACTTAAATCAATAGATAAAAAAAGAATTTTACTACCATTTCCTTTATTATTGGCAAAACTCTCAGCAAAATTTTTTGAATTATTACCAAAACCTTTGTTGACTCAAGACCAGCTGAGATTATTAAAATACGATAATATTTTATCTGGAAAATATAAATCTAATAAAGATATTGGTATTCCAAGTATTAGGTTTTTTGATCAAGAAATAAAAAAATATAGTTATATGTGGAAAGAAGGTGGTGAATATTCTACAGAAAAATATGATTTAAATAAAAATATCTAATATTTATTACTAAGCTGAGCTTATTTTTTTTTCAATAAATTCGGGAACTTCTTCTTTATCAGTAGCATCTTCTTTTTTACCCTTAGGTTGATAAGCATAAAGTAAATGTAGTTTACAATAAGAAAAATCTTTAAGGGATGATCTTCCACAAAAATAAAAATTTTTTTCATTTGGATGACCTATTGGCCATTTACATGAGTTTTCATCTAATTCTTCAAGTTGTTTAGGATTTTCTGGTTCAAAATCTTTTTCAATAATTAAGGATTTAAATTTACTTCTTCTTCCCTTTTTATTTTTTATTTTTTTTTCTTCTAAAGAATTTTCAAAACTTTGATTTGAAGTAGCAGTTCTTGTTTTAATTTTAGCAGATAAATTTAACCTATGAGCTTTACCGATAACTGCATTTCGGCTCAATCCTCCTATTATTTCGGCAATTTGACTAGCTGTATTACCTTTTCCCCATAGTTCCTTTAATTTTGCGACTTTTTCATCTGTCCAGCTCATGTAAACCTATATAGTGTATTAACTTTTAATATAAACACTATATACTGTTATTAAATTTTAATAAACAAGCAAAAATTATTAGTTATCAACAACAAATAAAATTTGAGGTATTAGATCTACAATCGTGACTTGTATTTGATATTTTAGTTTATAAAGGTCTTAAAAAAAAAATTATATGAGCTATTTAGCAGGAAATTATAACAGAAAAAAAATTTCATTCAAAAAAGGTAGTGGTAGTTATCTTTATACTGTCAACGGAACTAAATACTTAGATATGGTATCTGGTATTGCTGTAAATTCTCTTGGTCATGCTAATCCAAAATTATTAGAGGCTTTAATTAAACAGGCTAAAAAAGTTTGGCATGTTTCCAATTCTTTTTTGATACCAGAAGGAGAGGAATTAGCAAAAAAATTAGTTAAAAAAACTTTTGCTAAACATGTAATATTCCAATCATCTGGTACAGAGGCAACAGAAGCTGCTATAAAAGCTGCACGAAGATATTTTTATTCAATAGGAAAACCTCAAAAAAATCGAATACTTTGTATTAAAAACTCATTTCATGGAAGAACTATTGCAGCAATATTTGCAAGTGGTAGCAAAAAAATGACAGAGGGCTTTGGTCCTAAAGTGGGAGGGTTTGATCATTTTAATTTTGGAGACCACAAAGGTCTTAAAAAGGCAATAACTAATAAGACGGCAGCTATTATGGTAGAAACAATTATGGGAGAAGGCGGAATAAAAGTGATACCTGACTGGTGCTTGAGAGAATTAAGAAAAATTTGTAATAAAAAAAAAATATTACTTATTTTAGATGAAGTCCAATGTGGAATAGGAAGAACAGGTGAATTTTTTGCTTTTGATAAATCTAAAGTAAAGCCAGATATTGTACCAATTGCAAAAGGAATCGGTGGTGGATTTCCACTTGGAGCCGTCTTAATGACAAAAAAAGTTGCAAAAGCAATGACGCCAGGATCTCATGGCTCTACTTTTGGTGGAAATCCACTTGCTATGAAAGTAGGAAGTGCAGTAATGGATATAATTTCTAAAAAAAGTTTTTTAAATAATGTAAAAAAAAATTCTAAGTATTTTCATAATCAATTAAATAAATTGAGAGAAAAATATCCAAAAATAATTAAAGAAGTAAGAGGAAGAGGTTTTTTGATTGGACTACAACTTTATAAAGACCAAACTGATTTTATTAAAAAACTTATGGATAATAAACTGTTAACGATTAGAGCTGCTGAAAATGTTATAAGAGTTTTACCACCATTAAATATAAAAAAAAAAGAAATAGATCATGCTTTAAAAATTTTTCATAAGGTTTGTTCAAGTTACAAAAAATGAAACATTTTATAAATCTTAAGGATATTCCTGCAAAAGATCTAAGAAAAATATTAGTAGATGCAAAAAATAGAAAAAAAAAAAGACAAAAGTTAAATACCTTAGAAGTTGATAAAGGATCTCCTCTTGAAGGAAAATTACTTATTCAAATGTTTGAAAAATCTAGTTTAAGGACAAGATTAAGTTTTTATTTAGCAATCAAACAACTTGGAGGTGGGACTTTAACTTTAAGATCTAATGAACTTCATTTAGGGGAAGGAGGAGAGACTTTAGAAGATACAGCAAAAATTTTATCTACATATGGAGATGGTTTTATACTCAGAACAGATAATGACAACAAGATAGAAAATTTTAAGGATTATTTATCAATTCCAATTATCAATGGTTTAAGTCCATCATCACATCCAACACAAGTTTTATCTGATATTTTTACAATTGAAGAAATTAAAAAAAAACCAATTTCTAAACTTAATATTACTTGGATAGGAGACTCAAATAATGTTTTAAATAGTTTAATAGCCGCATCAGTAAAATTTAATTTTAAATTAAATATTGGATGTCCAAAAAACTATGTTCCTAATAAATTGGTTTTAGATTGGGTAAAAAAGAATAAAAGAAAAATTCATATTTTTCATAACGTGAGAGAAGCATCAATTAATGCAGATGTTATATTATCTGATAAGGTGATTTCTTTAAATGATAAAGTAAATAAAAAAATAAAAATATCCCAATTTAAAAATTTTAGAATAACTCAAAAATTGATAAGTCATGCAAAAAAAGATTGTATTTTTTTACACTGTTTACCAAGAGGTTCCGAAGTAGAAGAAAGAGTTTTTTTTAGCAAACAATCAAAAGTTTGGCAACAAGCTCTCAATAGAATCCATGTTCAAAAAAGTATTTTATTATATTGTTTTGGAAAATTAAGGTAAGGTTAGTGGATTATCAGAATTTTGATTTAGATACAAAATAACTGAAGCTCTATCTTTTTCTTTTCTTAATCCAGCAAAAGCCATTTTAGTTCCTTTAATCCACTTAGCTGGTTTTATTAAGTAGCCATTCAATTCTTCAAAAGTCCATTCCTTACCGTAACCAGAAAGTGCTTTTGAATATTTATAATCAGTTACAACACCAACCTGTCTACCAACAACATTGTATAGGGCAGGACCAATATTATTTTTTCCTCCTTTAACAATTGAGTGACATGCTGCACATTTTTTAAAAACTTTTTCACCAACAGTTAGATCCCCCATAGCCATTAAAGCAGCTATATCAATTTTTTCTTCTGCAGTTTCTGAGATATTTGCACTAGCAGTAATTGCTTGTTCGGTATCTACTGCATAGCCAGGTGTTTTTGGTTTATCTACATAGAATATAATATCTGATAATTTTCCTATGCCGATAACTAAAAGAGCAACCATTAGAACTGCTGCAATTATCTTATTAATTTCAAAAGAATCCATTTTATAAAAATTTATTTTGAACGTATAACATTATAAATATAAAATTGCTTATATTTTAATGTACATTTTTGCCTCTGTTTATAATCTAATTCTAAATAAAAAAAAGAATGAAAACATTAGTTATAATTCCATCTAGGCTTTCAGCGACTAGGTTGCCAGGGAAACCTTTACTTAAAGTGAATGGTTTATCAATCATTTCACATGTTGTAAAAAAGGCAATGAGTGCAAATATTGGAGAGGTATATGTTGCAACTGAAGATCAAGAAATAATTGATGACGTCCAAAAAAATGGTGGACAAGCAATCATGACTAGTAAAAATCATAAAACTGGTACTGATAGAATTTATGATGCAATAAAAAAACTTGGAAAATTAGATACTGATTTAGTTATGAATCTCCAAGGTGATGAGCCCCTAATGAATATTGACGATATTAAAAACTTAAACGATCAAATGATTAAATCAAAATCTGAAATAGGCACTTTAGCATCAAAAATCGTAGATAAAAGTTTTTATGAAAATCAAAATGTAGTTAAAGTAATTACAAAGGAAAATTTAGATGATTCCCATTTTTCAGAAGCAATTAATTTTACTCGAAAGCAAAAAAATATAAATGAAAATACTTATCATCATCTAGGAATTTATTGCTATAAATTAGAAACACTCAAAAATTTTGTTTCTTATGACCAATCTCAAAATGAAATTAAAAATAAACTAGAACAATTAAGAGCATTAGATAATGATATTAAAATTAATGTTGCTCTTGCTAAATCATCTCCAATAGGAGTAGATACTGAAGAGGATTTTGTAGCTATAAAAAAAATAATGGAATATAAATCTTAATGAGTAAAATTTTCTTTCAAGGAACTTTTGGAGCATATTCTCACTTAGCTGCTCTATCGATTGACTCAAAAGCAGATATTATTCCTTGTAAAACTTTTGATGAATGTTTTTTAAAAGCATCTAAAGACTCAAATTCTAAAATTATAATCCCTGAGTCAAATAGAATTACAGGTAACATAGGTATTGAATATCTTATATTTGAATATAGATTAAATATTTATTCTGAGTACTTCCAAAAAATTGAACACAATTTATTAGGATTACCTGATACAAAAATTTCTGATATAAAAGATGTTTATTCTCATGGTCAAGCATTATCTCAATGTTCAAAGTTTATTAAATCTCATAATTTAACTGAACATGTAAGAGCAGACACAGCAGGATCTGCTGAAATGATTTCCAAAACTAAAGATAAAACAAAAGCTGCAATAGCGTCTTCATTAAGTGCAGAAACATATAATTTAGAAATAATTAAAAAAAATATTGAAAATGAAAAAGGTAATCTTACAAGATTTCTTATAATGGGAAAAAATATTTCTCAACCTGAGTTTGGTAAAAAAAAATATATTACTTCATTTTTATTTAAATTAAAAAGTAAACCGGCCGCTTTATATCAATCTTTAGGTGGTTTTGCGATTAATGGAGTTAATTTAACAAAATTACAAAGTTATCAAGAAAAGAATACATTCGATTCTTTCTTTTTTTTATGTGATCTTGATGGACATATAGAGGATCCAAAAGTACAAAAATCTTTAGAAGAATTAGGATTACACTGTGAAGATTTTCACGTCCTAGGTGTTTTTGAAGCCGACAAACTAAGAGAAAAATAAATTTTAATCTTTTCTTGTAGATTAGAAATCATAACTGCTATAATAGTTTCTGGAGGCTAGAGGTGGGTGCTGCTTGAACCCGACCAGATCTTAACGGAAGCAGTCGTAGAGACAGTTATTCAGGTTCTAGTCTCCTATGGATTAACAATGAATAAAAATTCTAAAGTTTTAGCATTAAAATATAGACCCCAAATATTTGAAGATCTAATCGGTCAAGATGTTGTGGCTGAGACAATTACAAATTCAATCAAAGCTAATAAAGTTCCTAATGCTTATCTTTTTACAGGAATTAGAGGAGTAGGAAAAACTACAACAGCAAGAATAGTTGCAAAATCATTAAATTGTTTAAATGGTATTGAAAATCTATGCAACGAAAAACTATGCGCCAACTGTGAGGCTATATCTAATTCTAATCATATTGATGTACTGGAAATGGACGCAGCTAGTAAAACGGGTGTAGATGATGTTAGAGATTTAATCGAATTTTCAAGGTATGGACCTACTTCATCAAAATATAAAATTTTTATAATTGATGAAGTTCATATGCTGAGCAAACAAGCCTTTAACGCTTTGTTAAAAACTCTTGAAGAGCCACCAGAATATTTAAAGTTTATATTTGCAACAACTGAAATTAAAAAAATTCCTATAACAGTTGTTTCAAGGTGTCAAAGATTTGATTTGTCTAGAATTAAATCTTTAGAGTTATTTGAGTTTATCAAAAAAGTTAAAGAAAAAGAAAATGGGAATATTTCTGATAAAGCGCTAGAATTAATTGTAAAAATTTCAGAGGGATCTGTTAGAGATGCTTTATCTCTATTAGATAGGGCATTAATTTCAATAAGCAAAAAAAATGAACTAGACTTAAGCACAGCACAAAAAATTTTTGGCTATTTTGATAAATCACAATTAATCGAATTATTTCAATTAATTCTTAAAGGAGATGATCAAAAAGTCATAGATATTTATAGAAAAATTTATGATCAAGGAATTGAGCCAAAAATTTTTATGAATGATTTTTTAGAGTTAATTTATTATTTTAAAAATATCAATTTATTGACATTAGAAAGTACGAATTTTTCATTAAATGATGATGAATTCTTAAAGATCAAAAAACTTTCAAATGATATAGATGATAAAATTTTGATATTATTCTGGCAGTTTACTATTAAAACTATTGAGGAGCTTGACATTGTCTCAAACCAAAATTTATCAATTGAAATGTTTTTATTAAGACTAATGCATTTAAACTCTTTTAAGCCGAAAGGTGAAATTAATCTAAAAACTGATGTTTCAGAGATAGATAATGAAAACGAAAAAAAAAATTTAACCCTAGAGTCTAGTAATGGCCCTGTAAATCAAATTAAAAATATTATTCAAGAAAAAAAGATTAAACCTGAAATAAAATTAGAAACTAATCAAAATAAACAAATGCAAATATTATCATTTGATAATTTAATTAAGATTTGTTCAGAAAAAAAAGAAATAAAACTTAAATATGAATTAGAAAAAAATGTAAACTTAGTTGGATTTGAAAAAAATAGGATTGAAATTTCTTTTAATGATAAATTAGATAAAAATTTTGTTAAGGATTTATCTACAAAATTATTTGAATGGACAGATCAAAGATGGATTATTACTTTTAGTAAATTAAAAGGTGAGATATCTATTAAAGAAAAAGAGTCTAATAAAAAAATTGAATTGATTGAAAAAGCAAAAAAAACCGAATTTTATAAAAAAATTCTTGAAAAATTTCCAGACGCTAATTTAGATAATGTAGATACAAAAAAAAATGAGGAGTAAATGACTGATTTTACAAAAATCTTAGATAAAGCTAAAGAGATTGAGGCTAAAATGAAAGAGAGCCAAGAAAATATTAAAAAAATTAAAGTGGAGGGTGTCTCAGGTTCCAACTCAGTCAAGGTTGTACTTGATGGTGAGGGCGAAATGCAAAAAGTAGAAATTTCTGAGCAAACAATGAAAGAAGAGAAATCGATGATAGAAGATTTAATCGTTGCAGCTCATAACAATGCTAAAGTTCAATTAAAAACTAAAACGTCTGAGGAAATTTCAAAAGCAACTGGTGGATTAGGAATTCCAGGATTTAAGTGGCCGTTGTAATCAATGCAAAATATAAATGAGATTGAAGATTTAATTAAACTTATTTCAAAACTTCCAGGATTAGGACCAAAATCAGCAAAAAGGATAGTTTTAAAATTAATAAATAATAGGGATGAGCTTGTTAAGCCAATAGCAAACACATTAGCTAAAGTTTACAAAAATGTAACAAGATGCAATTCTTGTGGTTCATTAAAGTCTAATTCAAATGGTTGTATAAATTGTGAAAATATCAAAGAAAAATTTAATAAAATTTGTGTTGTTGAAGATATAGCTGACCAATGGTCAATTGAAAATTCAAATATATTTCAGGGGTACTTTCACATTTTAGGTGGAACAATATCCTCAGTCGGTCAAAGAAAAGAGGATCTATTAATTGATTCTTTAGTAGAAAGAGTAAAAAGGGAGAACATTGAAGAAGTAATTTTAGCAACAAGTGCTACTGTCGAAGGACAAACAACAGCATACTATATTCAGGATAGTCTTAAAAATTCAATTGTAAAAGTTACAAAGCTTGCTCAAGGTCTACCAGTTGGAGGTGAAATAGAAAGTTTAGATGATGGAACCTTATTTTCAGCTTTTAAAAATAGATCAAAATTAAATTCTAATTCCGATTAATTTTTTTTTTTAATCTATTTAAATGTAAAAGAGGTTCTGTATAACCAGATGGTTGTTCTTTACCTTTAAAAACCAAATCACAGGCCGTCAAAAATGCTTGGGATCTATCATAATCATCACTCATCTTTTGATAATTTTTGTCTCCTTCGTTTTGCTTATCGACTATTTTAGCCATATTTTTCATAATTTCTATAACTTGAATTTTTGTTGTTATTCCATGATATATCCAATTAGCAATATGCTGAGAAGAAATTCTCAATGTTGCCCTATCTTCCATTAGTCCAATATTGTTTATATCAGGGACTTTTGAACAACCAATTCCTTGATCAATCCATCGCACTACATATCCAAGTAATGTTTGAGCTGAATTTGATATTTCTGAATTAATTTCATCAACCGACCAATTAGGTCTGTCTGCTATTGGTATTTCTAAAAGATTTTCCAGTTTTGCTTGTTCACGATTTAAAATTTTTTTTTGCTCATCAAATATGTTGATTTGATGATAGTGGAGTACATGCAATGAGGCAGCTGTTGGAGAGGGCACCCACGCACAGTTTGCACCATCTTTCAAATGATTGATCTTATCTTTCATCATCTCTTTCATTTTATCTGGCATGGCCCACATTCCTTTTCCGATTTGAGCTTTTCCATAAAAACCACACTTTAATCCAATATCAACATTATTATTTTCATATGCAGAAATCCATTTTGATAATTTCATATCCCCCTTTTTAATCATTGGTCCTGCTTCCATAGATGTATGCATTTCATCCCCAGTTCTATCTAAAAAACCAGTATTAATAAAAAATACTCTGTTCTTTAAAGACCTTATACATTCTTTTAGATTGACTGAGGTTCTTCTTTCTTCGTCCATTATTCCAATTTTACAGGTATATTTTTCTAACCCAAATAATTCCTCAACTTTAGTAAAAATCAAATCTGTAAATGCAGTCTCTTCTGGACCGTGCATTTTTGGTTTAACTATATAAATAGAACCTTTTCTTGAATTTTTTTTTCTTTTTAAATCATGAAGTGCTGCAGCAGTTGTAAAAAAAGCATCCATAATTCCTTCAGGTACTTCACTTCCATCTTTTAAGATAATTGACGGATTTGTCATGAGGTGACCAACATTTCTGATCAAGAGGAGGCTTCTACCATGAAGTTTTAAACCTTTGCCTTCCTTTGAAACATAACTCCTGTCTGGGTTTAATTTTCTTTCTAGATTTTTACCATTTTTTTCAAACTGGATTTTTAAATTACCTTTCATTAGTCCTAACCAGTTTTGATAACAAATAACTTTATCTTCTGCATCAACTGCTGCTACACTATCTTCATTATCACAAATAGTTGAAACTGCAGACTCTGCAATTACATCACTTATACCCGCTATATCATGTGCAGCACTAAAAGCTCTGGGGTTAATGATTATCTCAAAATGTAGATTGTTATTTTTAAGTATCAAAGCACTAGGTTTACTTGCATCACCTCTATGTCCAACAAATTTATTTTTGTCTTTTAATTTATACTCCTGATCATTTTTAGAAATAATTAAATCTTTATTAGCAACTTTTAAATTAGAAATATTAATCCAGCTAGTTCCATCGATAGGTATATACTTATCAAAAAATTCTCTTACATATTTTATTACCTCTTGTCCTCGAAGAGGGTCATATCTTTCACTTCCACCTTCATCAGACTCTATTAGGTTTGTTCCATATAAACTATCATATAAACTTACCCATCTTGCATTAGCTGCATTAAGAGTATATCTCGCATTCATTATTGGCACCACTAATTGTGGTCCAGCAATTTGAGTTATTTCCTCATCTACGTTACTAGTTTCTATCTTAAAATCTGGCCCTTCATCTATCAAGTAACCTATATCTTTTAAAAATTTTTTATATTCTTCAATTTTAATTTTATTTCCTTTATTTTTGATATGCCAATTATCAATTTTTTTTTGTAAATTTTCTCTTGTTTCTAATAATTTTTTATTTTGAGGTGCAAGGTCGTGAACAGCTTCATCAAACCCTGACCAAAATTTATCTGGTGAAATATTAGTATCTTTTAACAACTCATTATTAACAAACGATAATAAAGTATCAGATACTTTAAGTTTTTTAATATTTACATATTTTGAAGACATGGTAGCTTTTGTAAAACCCCAGTAAAATGAAGTCAAATAATTAATATTCGCATGAACATTTTATTGTCATTTTATATACTTATGTAATAAATAATATTAATAATGAAAAATTACCTCAATTTTGAAAGTGAAATAAAAGATTTAGAAATAGAAATTGAAAAACTTAAAGATCCTTTCAATCAAAGTGGACTATCCAAAGTTGATACTGAAAAAATTTCTAAAACTCAAGAAGAACTTGATGAAAAATTAAAATTGATTTACTCAAACCTCAATCCTTGGCAAACTACAATGGTTGCAAGACATGAGGACAGGCCTAAATCTAAATTCTTCATTGATAATTTATTTAATGACTTTATTCCTTTATCTGGGGATAGATATTATGGTGAAGATAAATCAGTTTTAGCAGGTTTTGCTAAATTTAATAATCAATCAGTATTAATTATTGGGCAAGAAAAAGGAGATGATTTAGATAGTAGAATTGAAAGAAATTTTGGAATGATGAGGCCAGAGGGGTACAGAAAAACAATTCGTTTAATGGAATTGGCCAATAAATTTAACATTCCTATCATTTCATTTATTGATACACCTGGAGCATACCCTGGAGTTGGAGCAGAGGAAAGAGGTCAAGCAGAGGCAATAGCGAAATCAATTGAATGTTGCATGAAATTAAAAGTACCAACAATAGCAATCGTAATTGGTGAAGGTGGTTCAGGGGGAGCTATTGCATTAGCGTCTTCAAGTAAAGTTATAATGTTAGAAAATGCTATTTATTCAGTCATATCCCCAGAGGGTTGCGCTACAATTTTATGGAGAGATCCAAAAAAAATGCTTGATGCTGCAAAAGCTATGAAACTTTCAGCAAGGGATTTATTAGAGCTAAATGTGATTGATGAAATAATTGATGAACCAATTGGAGGAGCTCATAGAGATAAAAATTTGATTTTAGAGAGTCTCAGAAAATCTATAAATCACAATTTAGAGCAATTTAAAAATAAGTCAGGAGAGGAAATTTTTGTTGAAAGAAAAAATAAGTTTTTAAAAATTGGAAGAAATAAAGGCTTTATTAATGACTTAGAAAATCTAAGTTCTTTAAAATCAAAAAATAATAGCCTTGAATTAATAGTAAAAAATAAGAAAATTATATTTTTTTCGATTAGTTTTATTTTAATTTTAACAACATTATTATTTATTTTACTATAGAGCCCCACAACAACGTTTATATTTTTTTCCAGAACCACAAAGACAAGGCTCATTTCTGCTCATTTTTTTCCCAATGTATTTTGGATCAATTTTAGTAGGTTTTACTACCTCATTTGATTTTTCATTTTGAGACTCAACAACTTTTAAATTCATTAATATAGTTACATAATCTAACTTTAATTTATTTAATAAATTTTCAAATAAATCAAAAGCTTCTTTTTTATACTCTATAAGAGGATCTCTTTGTCCATAAGACCTCAATCCAATTACCTGTCTCAACTGTTCTAGGTACTGGATATGTGATTTCCAATTTAAATCAATTGATTGTAAAAGAATTCTTTTTTCAATTTCTTTAGATTGATTTTCTCCTAAAATTTTTGATCTATCTTCTCGAGTGTCTTTAAATTTTTTAATAATTTTATTTCTCAAATCTTTATCATTTAAAGAAGTTAAATTATTGAATTCGGTTATTTCTAAGTCCTTTCCTAGAATCAATTTAAGTTTATTGTCAAACTCACTATTGTTTGGATTTGATAGTTTTAGAGATTTTAATTTAATCAAATTATCCACTATTTCCTTTAAGAAGTCCTCAGAATATTCAAAAATTTGATTACTATTCATAGCATCTTTCCTTTGTGAAAATATTACGTGTCTTTGATCATTTAAAACATTATCAAATTTAATTAATGTTTTTCTTATATCAAAGTTTCGAGCCTCAACTTTTTGCTGAGCTCTTTCAAGTGCTTTATTTATCCATGGATGATCTATACTTTCACCATCTTTTAGACCCAACTTTTGTAAAATATTGGTCATTGACTCAGATCCAAAAATTCTCATTAAATCATCTTCTAGACTCACATAAAAAATTGAACTACCTTCATCACCTTGACGTCCCGATCTACCTCTAGCCTGATTATCAACTCTTCTGGACTCCATTCTTTCTGTTCCAATTACAAATAATCCACCAAGAGATTTTATTTTATCTTTATTTTGACTTAGCTGATCATCAGGAATAGATCCTTTTTTTCCTCCCAATTGAATATCAACACCTCTTCCTGATATGCTTGTTGTAATTATAAGCGATCCTTCTTTACCAGCATTAGCTATAATTTCAGCTTCATTTTCATGATTTTTTGCATTTAAAACTACATGTTTGATATTTTCCTTTTTTAAAAGTTTTGAATATATTTCAGATTTATTAATGCTGGAAGTAAACACTAAAAGCGGTTGACCAGTTTTATTACATTCTTTTATTTTATTAATTATGGCATTATTTTTTTCTGAGTCGGTTCTAAAAATTTGATCATTAAAATCTTTTCTTATCATTTCGTTATTTGTTGGAATTACTACTACTTGTAAATTATAAATTTCAAAAAATTCCTCAGCTTCAGTGGCAGCAGTACCAGTACAGCCAGAAATTTTATTATAAAGTTTAAAATAGTTTTGATAAGTAATAGATGCTAAAGTTTGATTTTCAGCTTGAATATCAATTTTTTCTTTTGCTTCTAAGGCCTGATGTAGCCCATCGCCAAATCTTCTTCCTTCTAAAATTCTTCCCGTAAGTTCATCAATTATTTTAAGACTTTTATCTTGTATTATATAATCTTTGCCCTTTTCAAATAAGTGATTAGCCCGCAATGCTTGGTTAACATGATGAACCAAACCCAGATTTTCTGGATCATAAAAATTGTTATTTTTTAAAATTCCTGCGTTAGAAAAAATTTTTTCAACATTATTTATCCCTTCATTAGTCAAAAGAATATTTTTATCTTTCTCATCTATTTCATAATCTTTTTCATTTAAATTTCTTATTAACTTATCTATTGCAAGATATTGATTAGTTTTATCCTCAGCTGCACCTGAGATTACTAATGGTGTTCGTGCTTCATCAATTAAACATGAGTCTATCTCATCAACAATAGAAAAAAAATGTTCTCTCTGAACCATCTCCTCTTTTGAATATTTCATATTATCTCTAAGATAATCAAACCCGAGCTCACTGTTTGTGGCATATGTAATATCACAATTATAATTTATCTTTCTCTCTTGATCATTTTGATCATTATTAATAAATCCCGAAGTTAAACCTAAAAAATTATAAATTTGTCCCATTTCTAATGAGTCTCGCTTTGCCAAGTAATCATTCACAGTAACTATATGGACGCCTTTTTCGTAAAGAGCATTAAGATAAGCAGCCAACGTAATTGTTAAAGTCTTTCCTTCACCAGTTTTCATCTCAGCTATTTTTGATTGATGTAAAACTATTCCACCAATTAGCTGAACATCAAAATGACGTTCGTTACGAGTTCTCCTCGAAGCTTCTCTCACAATCGCAAAGGCCTCAGGCAGAATCTCATCCAGGTTTTTTCCTTGTTTAATTTTTTGCTTAAATTCATTTGTTTTTTTTGGAAATTCAGAGTCTTCTAAACTTTTAGTTATCACTTCTAGTGCGTTAATTTTTTCAACTATTTTATTTACTTTATCTAGTTCCCGCTGATTACTAGATTTTACGAATTTTGAGATAAAGCTTAAAGGATTTAACATTAGTTTTTGATTTATTATTTATTTATAACCTTTAATATAATTATTAAATAAATAATTTAAATACTATGGGTATAAATTTTACTAATTTCCTAACATCAAAAACAAAAAATAAGAGAATGAGTGAATTTCAGGACTTAGATCATATTGATGGATTATCAATCTCAACAGTTTCTGCAAATTTATATAATAATCAGAGAGATGACTTGGTAATGTTTTATTTTAGAGAAGGTGCAAATTATGCCTCAGTTTATACGCAATCAAAAATAATATCTGAAAATATTAAATGGAATTTAGATCAAAAATCAAAAAGAATATATTCTTTAATAGTAAATACGAGAAACGCAAATTGTTTTACTGGGAAACAAGGATATCGAAGTTTGGAAAAGATAGCAGAAATTACTTCTGAAAAATTATCTGAAAAACAAAAAAACGATGAGGATCTACCAAAAAAAATTAAAACAAAAGAAATTATCTTTGGATGCACAGGCACTATTGGTGAAATATTTCCAGAAGAAAAGATCAAAAATAAAATTAACGATTTAGTTGACAATATTAAATATACGCAAAATAAGTATATCTGGATGAAAGCAGCTTTAGGAATTATGACAACTGATACCCAACCAAAGATGTCAATGGAAGTATGTGAAATTGGAAGCACTAAAATAAAAATCTATGGAATAGCAAAAGGCTCAGGAATGATACATCCAAACATGGCGACAACTCTAGGATATGTTTTTACTGATGCAGAAATTCCTAGTGAAGTGCTTAAAAAAATTTTAAAAAAAAATATTTCCACTACATTTAATGCAATAACTTGTGATGGCGACACTAGCACAAATGATATGGTTGCAATTTTCTCAACCGGAAAAGCAAAGCATGCTAAAATTAAAAATTTTAATGATGAAAAGATTAAACATTTTGATGAAGCTTTAAATAAAGTTTTACTTAATTTAGCAAAAAGAGTAGTAGCAGATGGAGAGGGTGCTTCTAAATTTATATCCATTAAAGTTAGAAATTGTAAATCCGAAAATGATGCTAAAAAAATTGCTTTTTCAATAGCAAATTCATCACTAGTTAAAACTGCAATTGCAGGAGAGGATCCTAATTGGGGAAGAATTATTATGGCAATAGGTAAATCAGGATCATTAATTAATTTAAATAAATTATCTATAAAATTTGGTGATTTAGTAATTGTTCAGAATGGTAAGCTACACACAAGCTACAATGAACATAATACTTCAGAGTATATGACAAATGATACCATAGAGATAGAAGTGGATATTTCATCAGGAACAAAAAATTTTACGAGTTACACAATGGATCTAACAAAAAAATATATAGATATTAATGCTGATTATAGAACTTAGTTAATATTGAATTTTTAATAAAGATTATTAGATAAGAAAGATGATTAAATATAAATTAATTTGTAAAAACTGTAATTTATGTTTTGATAGTTGGTTTGCGTCATCCCAGGAATATGAAAAACTTAAAAAAAAAAAATATTTAGTTTGTCATCAATGTAATTCCAAAAAAGTTGATAAAACTTTAATGTCACCTAAATTGATTAATAATAAAAGTGTGAGTGAAACTGAAGATAAAAAAATAAGATTTAAAAAAATTGATAAAACTATTCAAAAATTTCAAAAATTTATAAAAAAAAATTTTGAATATGTTGGAAATAATTTTACTTATGAAGCAAGGTCTATTCACTATAACAAACAGAAAAGAACAAAGGGAATATATGGAACTGCTTCTGAAAATGAGCTTAAAGAATTAAGAGAGGAAGGAATAGAAACTAAAACAATTCCCTGGATAAAAGATAAGAATAATTAACTTTTTATAAATTTCCCAATATAATTTACTGATTTATCTGAACTCATATCCCACTTATTTTGAATTAAATCGAACTTCATACCATCTAGTTTATCTAAATTTAAATTATTTTTTTTTAAAATTTTAATTAAGTCTTCTGGTTTTACAAAATTTTCCCATTCATGAGTTCCAATTGGCAACCATCTTAAAATATACTCGGCACCAACTATTGCAAATAAATAAGATTTTAATGTTTTATTAAGTGTCGCAACAAACATAATTCCGTTTTTTTTTAATAATTTAGAACAAGATTGAAGGAAAAAATTTATATCTGAAACATGTTCAACTATTTCCATATTAAGAATTACATCAAATTTTATTTGATTATTAAACTTCTCCGGTGAAGCACAGTAATATTTGATATTTAGTTTATTTTTTTTTGCATGTAATTTAGCAACATTGATATTTTTATCAGATGCATCTATACCCACAACATCTGCACCTAATCTACTCATTGGCTCTGACAACAAGCCACCGCCGCAGCCTATATCTAAAATTTTAACTTTATCTAATGGTTTTTTTTTATTTCTAAGTTTAAAAGTGCTAATAATATTATCTTTAATGTAAGAAATCCTTATAGGATTAAATTTGTGTAATGGTTTAAATTTACCTGATGGATCCCACCATTCTTCAGCAATTTTTGAAAATTTTTCTATTTCTTTTTTATTTATTGTGTTAATTTTCATTAGTGAGTTGACTTTATAATCAACATGTATTTTATCAATATATTTAATTATTAGAGAATAATTTATCGTGAAAATTGTAGTTTTAAAATTTGGTGGTACTTCGGTTGGAACAATTGAGAAAATCAAAAAAGTTGCCAAGATAATCTATGATTATAAAAAAAAGAAATATCAAGTCATTGTTGTCACATCAGCAATGAGTGGTGTGACAAATGAGTTAATAAAAAAATCTAGAGAAATTAGTGATAATTTTTCTGAAGAAGAATATGATGTACTTGTTTCTTCTGGAGAACAAGTTGCTTGCTCATTAATTGCAGGTAGATTAATTCACCAAGGTTTAAAATCTAGATCATGGTTAGCATGGCAAATACCGATATTAACTAATGGGCTAAACAAAAATTCTAGGATTGATTATATAAATAAAAATAAAATACTCAAATACATTAAAGAAGGAGGAGTGCCAATTATAACTGGTTTTCAAGGAATTAATAACAAAGAAAGAATAACAACAATTGGAAGAGGAGGTTCAGACGCAAGTGCAATCATGATTGCAAAGTTTTTTAAAGCAGCAAGATGTATAATTTATACTGATGTTGAGGGAGTATACACAACTGACCCAAACAAATTAAAAAAAGCAAAAAAAATAAAAGTAATTTCTTACGAGGAAATGTTAGAAATGGCATCACTAGGAGCTAAAGTAATGCAGCCAGTTTCAATTCAAGATGCAAGATTAAATAGAATAGATATTGAAGTAAAGTCGTCGTTTATAAATAAACCAGGAACATTAATAACAAAAAGAGCCAATATTATTAATCAAAAAATAATTACTGGAATTTCTTCCACACTTAATGATGCAAAAGTAAGTCTAATCGGAGTAAAAGATCGTCCAGGTGTAGCTGCATCTATTTTTAAACCATTGTCTAAAAATTTAATAAATGTTGATATGGTAGTTCAAAATATTTCTGCAAATGGAAAAGAAACTGATTTGACTTTTACAATTAAAAGTGATGACTTAAATAAAACAAAAAAAATAATAATAAGTAATAAAAGTATAAGTTTTAGAAAATTATTATTTGAGAAAGGAGTTTCTAAAATTTCAATAATTGGTGTTGGAATGATAACAACTCCTGGAGTAACATTTAGAATGTTTCAAACCTTAGCAGATAAAAAAATTAATATTCAGGTAATTTCAACATCAGAAATTAAGATCTCAGTATTGATTGATAAAAAAAATACTAAAAAGGCTTTAATAGCTTTACACAAAGAATTTAAATTAGATAGATAAAAAATGAGCATAAGACCATTTAGAGATATAAAAAGAAAAAAAACAAAAGTTATTAATGTAGGAAAAGTTAAAGTTGGAGGAAACAATCCTATATCAGTACAATCTATGACTAACACTTTGACAACAGATATAAGTGCAACGATAAAACAAATTAATGAAATACAAAATGAAGGTGCTGACTTAGTAAGGGTTTCTTGTCCGGATGAGTCTTCATCAAAAGCTCTAAATGAAATTACTAAAAATGTTGATATACCTGTAATTGCTGATATTCATTTTCATTATAAACGAGCAATTGAAGCAGCAGAAAATGGTGCAAGTTGTTTACGCATAAATCCAGGAAACATAGGTGATAAAAAAAAAATCCATGATGTTTTACAAGCTGCAAAAGATAATAATTGTTCAATAAGAATTGGTGTAAATGCGGGTTCGCTTGAAAAAGATATTCTTGATAAATTCAAAGAACCTTGCCCAGAAGCTTTGGTTGAAAGTGCCTTAAGGAATATCAAAATTTTAGAGGATCAGAATTTTTTTAATTTTAAGATAAGCGTTAAGTCATCAGATGTTTTTTTGTCTATTGAAGCATACCGACAACTTTCAAAGGTAAGTGAATATCCATTACACCTTGGAATTACTGAAGCAGGAAGCTTTATATCAGGAAGTATAAAATCATCAATTGGGGTGGGATCACTTCTTCTTAATGGAATTGGTGATACAATTCGAATTTCTTTATCAGATGATCCAGTTAAAGAGGTTAAAATTGGAAATGAGATATTAAAATCATTAAATTTACGTAATAGGGGGGTTAATATAATTTCATGTCCATCCTGCGCAAGGCAAGGTTTTCAAGTAATAAATACTGTCAAAATTTTAGAGGAAAAATTATCTCATATAAAAACACCTATTACGTTGTCTGTAATAGGCTGTGTTGTTAATGGGCCTGGAGAGGCTGCGATGACTGATGTTGGTATCACAGGAGGAAAAAACGGAAATAATATGCTTTATTTATCAGGTGTTCAAAAAGAAAAAGTTTTAACAGAAGATATGATTAAAAAAGTGGTGAATGAAGTTGAGAAAAAAGCATTGAAGTTAGAAAATAAGTAAAATGATACCACAAAAAACAATTGAAGAGTTAATAAATAAACACTCAATTTTGGAGAAAGATTTGTCATCTGGAGAAATAGACAAAAAAAAATTTGCAGAAAAATCAAAAGAATATTCTGACCTAAATGAAGTAGTGGAATATGCAAAAAAATATTTATTATTTGAAGCAAATAAAGTTGATTTAGAAAAAATTTTAAATGAAAAAAATTCTGAAGACGACCTAAAGAAAATGGCAGAGGTTGAATTAAAAGATTTAAAATTAGATCATGAAAAAAATGAAAAAAAACTAAAATTATTTCTTTTACCAAAAGATGAAGCAGATAAAAAAAATGCAATTATTGAGATTAGAGCAGGAACGGGAGGTCTTGAAGCTAGCCTTTTTGCCAGTGATCTTTTTAAAATGTATGAAAAAGTATGTCACAAAAAAAAATGGTCATTAGAAATGATTTCTATTTCAAGAAGTGAGGCTGGTGGATTGAAAGAAGTTATTGCCTCAATTAAAGGAACTAATATTTATTCTACTTTAAAATATGAAAGCGGCGTTCATAGAGTCCAAAGGGTTCCTGATACTGAAACGCAAGGAAGAGTTCATACATCTGCGGCAACTGTTGCGGTACTACCGGAGGCTGAAGAAGTGGATCTAAAAATTAATGAATCAGATTTAAGAATTGATGTATTTAGAGCAGGAGGACCAGGGGGTCAGTCTGTAAATACAACAGATAGTGCTGTGAGGATAACGCATATTCCAACTGGTCTTTCAGTTTCTCAACAAGACGAAAAATCTCAACATAAAAATAAAGCAAAAGGTATGAAAATTTTAAGAGCTAGACTTTATGAATTAGAGAGAAATAGAATTGACCAAGAAAGATCTCAAGATAGAAAAAGTAAAATTGGAACTGGTGATAGATCTGAAAGAATAAGAACTTATAATTTTCCCCAAGGTAGAGTTACTGATCACAGAATCAATCTTACTCTCCATAAATTGGACGAATTTTTAGAGGGTACAATTTTTGATGAGATGATTGAAAGCCTTACTTTACAAGCACAGGAAGAAAGTTTAAGTAATCTTTAAATTTATGAATATCAATCAAGCAATACTAGAAGCAACTGATTTATTAAAGAAAAATAATATAAAATCTTCAAAGTTAGATAGTGAGATTTTAATGGCAAAGGCTATCAAAAAACAAAGAGAATATATTATTTTAAATTCGAACAAACCGATTCAAAACAAAAGTTATAATTATTTCAGAAGTTTGATAAAAGAGCGTTCTTACGGTAAGCCAATAGCATATTTAGTTGGAAATAAAGAATTTTGGAAATATGAATTTAAAGTATCTAATGGAGTGCTAATCCCAAGACCAGATACTGAAATCCTTATTGAGGAAGTTTTAAAAATAACCAAAAATAAATCAAAACTAAAAGTTCTTGATATCGGTGTTGGTTCAGGATGCCTGCTTTTATCAATTTTAAAGGAAAAAAAAGATTTTTATGGAACAGGCATTGATGTAAGCCAAAAATGCCTAAATATATCTAAGATCAATGCTTATAAGCTGAGATTAGAAAATCGAGTAAAATTTTTTAAATCAGATGTTGACAATTTTAATTATCACAAATATGATTTAATCATATCTAATCCTCCTTATATTAATAAGTTTGATTTAAAATATTTGGAACGTGATGTGTATAAATTCGAGCCAAAAAGAGCACTTGATGGTGGATTAGACGGATTATCAGAAATCAGAAAAGTAATTAAAAGATCATCTGACCTGATAAAAAAAAATGGAATACTTTTTTTAGAAATAGCTTTTGATCAAAAAGAAAAAGTAAAAAAATTATTAAAAAGTAAGGGATTTTATATAGAAAGAGTTTTAAAAGATTTTGCAAAAAAAGATAGATGCATCATCTGTAAAAAAATTTAGTTTAATTATGGTGACTTTTAGAAATAATAATGGAAGAAGAAACAACTTTAGAAGAAATGATAGAGGTTTCAAATCTAATAATGATAGAGGAAAATTTAATCCAAATTTCTCAAACAATGAAAATTTTCAAAGAAAATCTCCAGGAAGAAACAATCACAATGCACCTAAATTAATAGAAAAATATAATAATCTAGCTAGAGAAGCCTTATCTAGTGGAGATAAGATTTTATCAGAAAATTATTTTCAACATGCCGATCATTTTACTAGAATTCTTAGTGAACAAGAAAGTTATAGAAAATCTAAATATTCAAAAACTGATGAAACAAATTCAGCCCCTACACCTGAAAAAAAAGTGGATACTATTGTTGAAAATGAAAAAGAAAAATTAGACGAAATTCAAACTGAAGTAAGTTAATTTAAGCCAACAATTTTTTCTGATTTTAATACATCCAGCCTTATTTTTTTGGTTTCAAATAATACACGGTCGTCTCCTTTAAGAATTTTACCAGAAGGAAGTTTTAAAGTTTGTGAATTTATTTTTTTCCCATTCACAACTACTTCATAATGTAAATGTGGCCCCGTTGATTTTCCAGTTGAACCTACATAGCCAATGGTCTGTCCTTGTTTTACTCTTACCCCGCTTCTGATACCTTTAGCAAACTTTGACATGTGGGCATAAATAGTTTGATAAGTTGAGTTATGTTTTATAACTACACAGTTTCCTCCACCACCACACCATCCTGCTTTTTTAACAACACCATTTCCTGATGCCATTATTGGAGTTCCCATCGGAGCCGCAAAGTCTGTACCTCGGTGCATTTTATTAAATCCATCTATAGGATGTTTTCTCATCCCAAAAGGGGAGGATAATCTTGCGCCATTGATAGGAGTTTTCATTAAGGCTTTTTGTATACTTTTGCCATTTTTGTCAAAGTGACCCTCGCTTCCACTCTTATCAAAATAATATAGCGAATTGTCTTCTCCACTTAATTTTAAATTTGCATAAAGAATATTTCCAGTTTCAATTAATTTACCTCTATCATCTAGTAAAACTTCATACATAATTTGAAAACTGTCTTGTTTTCTTATGTCCCGTTGAAAGTCAACTTGAAACCCATAAATTCTAGCAAATTCAATTACAGTATTTACTGGTATTTTTTGATCCATAGCAGATTTATATAGACTTTGTAAAATTATATTTTCTTTATAAACAACATTTTTTTTTAGTTTAGTAACTAAAATTTCTTTATTAAATTTTTCTGTTTTTGTATCTCTTTTTAAATAGATTTTTTCTGTATTTGAAATCTGAAATATAAATTCTTTGATTAAATTAGTTGTTTGGTCGAGTGTAAACTTAATTTTTTGATTAGTATTTAATTTATTAAGATTGAATTCTTTTGATACTTTTTTCTTAATCTCATTAATTTCATCATTTTGAATTGAATAATTTTCTAAAATACTATTAAAAGTTTCGCCAGGTGCTACAACATGATCAATTTTTTTAAATTTTGGTTCTAAATTGTCAAATAGGTGAGTTAAAGTCTTTTTTAAATAAATATTATTTATTGTATTTTTATAATTATTATAAATTTTTTTTTTGTTATAATTATAATATGTCGTTGAAATTATAGTTATTAATATTAGTAAACCTAGAGCAACTATCTCAGTTTCTTTTTTTAATTTAGTCTTAATTTTGCTTAACATTAAATATTTTTAGATTTGCAATTATTAGATTAGGTGTCCAAAAAAATCAAAAAAAACCCTTTAAAATATGATCTTTTTAATAGATTTTTTATCCTTAATTACTTGATTTCCCTTAATTTTAGCCTATAAGCATCCCACTTTCTCAAATAATTATTGTTAATTCAATAAATAAGTGAGGATTATTGAGCCTTTTTAGCTCAATTAGCTATTTTAAAAGTAAAAATTTAAGAAGAGAAGTGTGGACGGTTAAGGTTACCAAAATTTGTCGTACACACTTCAACATTATATAAATTTTATTCTTAGAATTTATATAGAAGCTAGTGTGCGCCGTTTTTAAACTTGAGAGTTTGATCATGGCTCAGAACGTACGCTGGCGGCACGCCTAACACATGCAAGTCGAACGAAGTAGCAATACTTAGTGGCAGACGGGTGAGTAACATGTAGGTATCTTCCCTTTGGCCTGGAATAACACGAGGAAACTTGTGCTAATACCGGATAAGTCTTCACAGAGAAAGCTTTATGCACCATTGGATGAGCCTGCACTTGATTAGTTTGTTGGTAGGGTAATGGCCTACCAAGACTGTGATCAATAGCTGATTTGAGAGGATGATCAGCCACATTGGGACTGAGACACGGCCCAAACTCCTACGGGAGGCAGCAGTGGGGAATCTTGCACAATGGAGGAAACTCTGATGCAGCGATGCCGCGTGAGTGAAGAAGGCCCTTGGGTTGTAAAGCTCTTTCGTCGGGGAAGAAAATGACTGTACCCGAATAAGAAGGTCCGGCTAACTTCGTGCCAGCAGCCGCGGTAATACGAAGGGACCTAGCGTAGTTCGGAATTACTGGGCTTAAAGAGTTCGTAGGTGGTTGAAAAAGTTGGTGGTGAAATCCCAGAGCTTAACTCTGGAACTGCCATCAAAACTTTTCAGCTAGAGTTTGATAGAGGAAAGCAGAATTTCTAGTGTAGAGGTGAAATTCGTAGATATTAGAAAGAATACCAATTGCGAAGGCAGCTTTCTGGATCATTACTGACACTGAGGAACGAAAGCATGGGTAGCGAAGAGGATTAGATACCCTCGTAGTCCATGCCGTAAACGATGTGTGTTAGACGTTGGAAATTTATTTTCAGTGTCGCAGCGAAAGCGATAAACACACCGCCTGGGGAGTACGACCGCAAGGTTAAAACTCAAATGAATTGACGGGGACCCGCACAAGTAGTGGAGCATGTGGTTTAATTCGAAGATACGCGCAGAA
The DNA here is from genome assembly GCA_014654455.1 of Pelagibacterales bacterium SAG-MED01. Lineage (GTDB taxonomy): Bacteria > Pseudomonadota > Alphaproteobacteria > Pelagibacterales > Pelagibacteraceae > Pelagibacter. Next base: position 122,682 of record JACWCY010000001.1, on the reverse strand, counting down.
CCTTACCAACACTTGACATGTTCGTCGCGACTTTAAGAGATTAAAGTTTTCGGTTCGGCCGGACGAAACACAGGTGCTGCATGGCTGTCGTCAGCTCGTGTCGTGAGATGTTGGGTTAAGTCCCGCAACGAGCGCAACCCTCACTTTTAGTTGCCATCATTAAGTTGGGCACTCTGAAAGAACTGCCAGTGATAAGCTGGAGGAAGGTGGGGATGACGTCAAGTCCTCATGGCCCTTACGTGTTGGGCTACACACGTGCTACAATGGTATCTACAACAGGAAGCAAGACGGCGACGTTAAGCAAATCCTTAAAAGATACCTCAGTTCGGATTGCACTCTGCAACTCGAGTGCATGAAGCTGGAATTACTAGTAATCGTGGATCAGCGTGCCACGGTGAATGCGTTCCCGGGTCTTGTACACACCGCCCGTCACACCATGGGAGTTGGTTCTACCTTAAGGCAAGGTTTAAAACCCTTGACCACGGTATAGTCAGCGACTGGGGTGAAGTCGTAACAAGGTAGCCGTAGGGGAACCTGCGGCTGGATTACCTCCTTTCTAAGGATGAATGAAATTAATATTTCATTCTAAATAATATACATAGGTAATGTTGACCGTCCTCATTTCTCTTCTTAAAATAGTGTTTCTCTTGCATAGGGGCCGGTAGCTCAGTTGGTTAGAGCACACCCTTGATAAGGGTGGGGTCGAAAGTTCGAGTCTTTCTCGGCCCACCAAAATCTAAGATACTGGGGGATTAGCTCAGCTGGGAGAGCGCCTGATTTGCATTCAGGAGGTCAGCGGTTCGATCCCGCTATCCTCCACCAGAAACACTTAGCTATAAAAAATTGTGAATATAAATAATAATTAATATCAATATCTATATCCGAACATTAGTAATGTTATTAGCTAATGTTCAAAATAAAAATTTGATTCAACACAGAATTTTTTTCTGTGCATAAATCAAGCGTTTAAGGGCGTGTGGCGGATGCCTTGGCACTGAAAGCCGATGAAGGACGTGATATACTGCGATAAGTTTCGGGGAGCTGTATGTAAGTTTTGATCCGAAAATTTCCGAATGGGGAAACCCACCACTTTATGTGGTACTTTAAACTGAATACATAGGTTTAAAGAGACAACCTGGAGAACTGAAACATCTAAGTAACCAGAGGAAAAGAAATCAATTGAGATTCCGTTAGTAGTGGCGAGCGAAAACGGACTAGGCCAGCAGTTTAATTAAAAAAATTCGAATAGTTTGGAAAAGCTAACCATAGAGGGTGATAGTCCCGTAAAAGTAATGTTTAATTAAACTCATGAGTAAAGCGGGACACGTGAAATCCTGCTCGAACATAGGGGGACCACCCTCTAAGCCTAAATACTTTTCAGTGACCGATAGTGAACTAGTACCGTGAGGGAAAGGTGAAAAGAACCCCTATTAGGGGAGTGAAATAGAACCTGAAACCGCATGCCTACAATCAGTCGAAGCTCTTTTTAGAGTGACGGCGTACCTTTTGTATAATGGGTCAGTGACTTAATTTATTAAGCAAGCTTAAGCCATCTAGGTGTAGGCGCAGCGAAAGCAAGTCTTAATAGGGCGATTAGTTTAATGAATTAGACCCGAAAACGAATGAGCTTACCATGAGCAGGTTGAAAGTAAGGTAACACTTACCGGAGGACCGAACCAGTTGACGTTGAAAAGTCTTTGGATGACTTGTGGTAAGGGGTGAAAGGCCAACCAAATTCGTAGATAGCTGGTTTTCCGCGAAAACTATTTAGGTAGTGCGTTGAATAAATAGATGTTTAGAGGTAGAGCACTAAATGGGCTAGGGGGAAGAGATTCTTACCAAACCTAATAAAACTCCGAATGCTAAACATTGTTCTTCAGCAGACAGACTGTGGGTGCTAAGGTCCATGGTCGAGAGGGAAAGAGCCCAGACCACCAGATAAGGTCCCAAAATTATGATTAAGTGTGAAAGGATGTGGAAATTCCTTAACAGCCGGGAGGTTGGCTTAGAAGCAGCCATCCTTTAAAGATAGCGTAACAGCTCACCGGTCTAATAGAGTTTCTGCGCCGAAGATGTAACGGGGCTAAAATCATATACCGAATCTGTGGATTTACAATTTTTTCGAAAATTGTAACTGGTAGCGGAACGTTCTGTAAGCCTGTGAAGGGATACCTGTGAAGGATCCTGGAGGTATCAGAAGTGCGAATGCTGACATAAGTAACGATAAAAGAAGTGAAAAACTTCTTCGCCGAAAATCCAAGGGTTTCTGCGCAAGGTTAATCCGCGCAGAGTTAGTCGGCACCTAAGGCGAGGGCGAAAGCCGTAGTCGATGGAAATAAGGTTAATATTCCTTAACCAGATGGTAGTGACGGATCTTGTAAGTTGTAAGTTCTTAATGGATTGAACTTGCCGCGAAAAGGTTCCAAGAAATAGCTCCATCACAAGACCGTACCCTAAACCGACACAGGTGGATTAATAGAGTATATTTAGGCGCTTGAGAGAATGATGTTGAAGGAACTCGGCAAAATGCTTCCGTAACTTCGGAATAAGGAAGACCTTTTTGTAGGCAACTATAAAAAGGTGGCACAAGCCAGGGAGAAGCGACTGTTTATCAAAAACACAGGGCTCTGCTAACACGTAAGTGGATGTATAGGGTCTGACGCCTGCCCGGTGCTGGAAGGT
>JACWCY010000001.1:0-117500 GCA_014654455.1 Pelagibacterales bacterium SAG-MED01 | reverse complement strand
TTTCGATAAATATAATCCAATTATATTATTATAAATTGTATAGAATTTTGTACTTACTAAACTAGTAATTAATATTGTGTCCTCACTATTACTTTTAAATATTTCATTTTTTTTAATAAACTTTGTCCAAAAAATAAAATTTTTTTCTAAAGCTTTCTTTTTTATTTCATCTTTTAGAATATGATAATTTTTTTCTTTACTTTGAAGGTATTTAAAAAAACTTAATTCCTTATTGAATATTATTAAATATTTAATTTTTCTAACGAATAATCGATATTCATTGTAAAAAAAATATATTAATGCCTTAATAACTATAAGTCTAAAAATATTCATAATTTTTTGTAATTATAACAATGATTATATATTAGTTTATTGTATGTTCAATAATTGAACAATATGATACATAATAGAAAAATTATGATTAAAAGACAAATTTAAAATTAATGATTTGTATAGTCCAGGCCCGAATGAGTTCCACAAGATTACCAAAAAAAGTATTAAAAAAGATGTATAATCAGACTATGTTGGAAAGAGTGGTCAAAAAGTTAAAGAAATCCAAAAAAATTAGTAGAATTATTATAGCAACCTCATCTTTAAAATCAGATGATAAAATTGAAAAATTTTGTAAAGAAAAAAAAATTGAATATTTTAGAGGTAGTATAAATAATGTTTATCACAGGTTTATAAAAGTTATCAAAAATGTAAGAAGTAATAATTTTATTCGAATTTCTGGTGACAGTCCATTAATTGATTATAAGCTAGTTGATAAAGCTGTAAATATTTTTTTAAAAAAAAAACCTGATTTAGTTACAAACACTTTTCCAAGATCTTATCCACAAGGTCAATCTGTAGAAGTCGTTAACTGTGCAACATTTCTTAAATTTTTTAAAAAAATAAAAAAAAAAAGTCACAAAGAGCATATTACCAAGTATTTTTATGAAAATTTCAAAAAATTTCATATAGTAAACTTTTCTTTAAATCAAAATTTAAATTATATTAATTTATCAATTAATACAAAATCAGATTTTAATGTTATCAAAGAAATTATTAGAAGATCTAAAGATAAAAATTTAGGAATAAAAAAACTATTAAAAATATCTAAAGAAATAATAAATGAAAAAAAATTTTAATATAGGTGTTATAGGTTTAGGTGTAGGTGAAAGACACATTGAGTCCTATTTTAAATTTGGATGTAAAGTTAAGAAAATTTTTGATTTTGATAAGAAAAAAATGCTGTTAATAAAAAAAAAATATCCATCAATAGAAATATGCTCATCAGAAAATGATATTTTTAATGATATCGAAATCAATATAATTTCAATTGCAAGTTATGATAATTATCATTTCAATCAAATTTTAAAAGGTATAAAGAATGAAAAAAACATCTTTGTTGAAAAACCGATGGTTTTAAAAGAGGCTCATCTTTCAAAAGTTTTTAATTTATTAAAAAAAAATAAAAATATTCATTTATACTCAAATTTCATTCTATCAGAGTCTCCTGTTTTTATTAATTTAAAAAAATCTATTCTTAATAATGATTTTGGAAAAATATATTCAGTAGAGGCTGATTATAATTATGGAAGATTAAAAAAAATTACTCATGGTTGGAGAGGAAAAATCCCATACTATTCTGTTACACTAGGTGGAGGAATTCATATGGTCGATTTGATTTCATGGATGGTTGAGTCTCATATTGTTGAAGTTAAATCTTATGGAAATAAATTTTGTACCAATAAAAGTGCATTTAAATATAATGATTGTACTGTTTCTTTATTAAAATTTGCTAATGGTATGATAGCTAAAATTTCAAGTAATTTTGGGTGTGTTTATCCACATTTTCATAAACTGGCAATATATGGAACTAAAAAAACTTTTGAAAATGATATTGAAAACATCCGAATTTTTAAATCTAAATCAAAAAATATTGTTAAAAAAACAAAAAATAACTATAAAAATTATTACAAAGGAAATGCAATTAAGTTTTTTTTAGAATCAATTGGAAAGCAATCTTTAAGAAAAAAATTAATTGAAAGAGTTTTTTATTCAATAAAAGTTTGTTTTGCTATTGAAAGATCTATTAAAAACAATAAAACAGTTAAAATTAATTATTTGAAATGAAAATTCCTTTTGCGCGTCCAATTATTGGTACTAATGAGATTTCATTGGTGAATAAAGTTTTAAAATCTGGTATTTTAACACATGGACCTTTTTCTAGAAAATTTGAAAAAGATTTTGCAAATTTTACTCAGATTAGAAATATACTAGCAATCAGTTCATGCACTTCAGCTTTATTGACATCATATTTTTTGAGTGGTTTAGATAAAAACTCAGAATTTATAGTACCCGCACAAACTCACGTAGCAACAGTTCATGCAGGCACTTTTTTAGGTGCTAAACCAGTTTTTGTGGATTGTGAAAAAGATACCGGCAATATTGATGTTGACCTAATAGAAAAAAAAATAACAAAAAAAACAAAAGCTATAACAATTGTTCATTATTTAGGAAAGCCAGTCAAAATAGATAAAGTATTAAAATTATGCAAAAAATATAAAATTAAGTTAATTGAAGATTGTGCTTTAGCGCTAGGGGCAAAATATAAGAATAAACATGTAGGTAGTTTTGGAGATTTTGCTTGTTTTTCTTTTTATCCAGCCAAACACATAGCCACAGGTGATGGAGGAATTTTAATATGTAAAGATAAAAATGATTTACAAAAGGCAAAACTGTTTAAAGGATTTGGAGTTGATAAAACTTTTGATCAAAGAAAAATTCCTGGTGAGTATGATGTTTTAACTATCGGGTTAAACTTTAGAATGACAGAAATGCAATGTGCTTTGGGTGTTGAACAATTAAAAAAATTGAAATTATTTATAAAAAAAAGAAAAGAAAATTTTAATTTCTTGAAAAAAAAAATTAATAATATTAAAAATATTAATATTATTTCAACTCATTCTGAAAATAAGTTCATTAGCAGTTATTATTGCATGTCAATTTTATTGGAAAGATCATTAAAAAAAAAGAGAAGAAAAATTATTCAATATCTCAACAACAATGGAATTGGAACAAGTATTTATTATCCTAAAATTTTACCAGAATTAAAATATTATAAAAAAAAATTTAATATTAATAAAAAAAATTTAATTAACGCAAATAACATTAGTAATAATTCAATATGTTTGCCAATAGGTCCCCATGTTAGTCAACAAAATCTTATTTATATTGCTAAAAAACTCGAAGGAATAAATAAAATTTAAATGAAAATTAAAAAAGAAAAAGTTTTAATTATAGGTGGATCGGGATTTATAGGTCACAACTTAGCAATTAAATTATGTAAGGATTATGACGTATCAGTAGTCGACTCATTTGATGTAAATAATATTAAAAGTTTTAAAAGTAAAATTTCTAACAATCAAAATAGTTTTTATATAAAAATATTAAATGAAAGAATAAAACTATTAAAAGAAAGTAATGTAAAAATTTATAATCAAGATGCAAGAAACTATAAAAAAATAAGCAAATTAGTAGATAAAATTAACCCAAATTATTTTTTTCATTTAGCTGCAGTTGCTCATGCAAATGTATCAAATAAAAATCCGTTTTCTACTTTTGATAACAGTGTTAGAACACTAGAAAATTCCTTGGATGCATCTAGATCTTTAAAAAAATTAAAAAGATTTTTTTATTTATCTTCGAGCATGCTTTACGGACAATTTAAAAAAACAACAGTAAATGAAAATACAATATGTGAACCTTTGGGCATATATGGGGCTTTAAAATTTGCAGGTGAAAAAATGGTTATTGGATATAATCAAGTATTTAAAACACCCTACACAATAATAAGACCATCCGCACTTTATGGGGAAAGATGTGTAAGTAGAAGGGTGATTCAGATTTTCATAGAGAGTGCTTTGAAAGATGAACCAGTTTTAGTAAATGGGAATGGAAAAGAAAAATTAGACTTCACTTATATAGGTGATCTCATCAACGGAATGATAAAAATGATGAAAAGTAATAAATCAAAAAATCAAATATTTAATTTAACTTATGGAAAATCAAGATCAATTTTAGAATTAATAAATATACTTAAGATTTATTTTCCAAAATTAAAAATAAAAACAATTAAAAGAGACAAACTCATGCCCATCAGAGGAACCCTATCAATGAAAAAAGCAAAAAATTTAGTAAATTTTTCATCTGAGTACAATTTGGAAAGAGGAATGAAAAAAATGATTAATTGGTATAGACAAAAAGATAATGAAAAATACTTTATTTCAAAGAATCAAAAATAACAATTTTTTTATAATTGCTGAAATTGGGAATAACCATGGTGGTAATATTCTTAAAGCTAAAAAATTAATTATAGAAGCAAAAAAAGCAGGAGCAGACGCAGTAAAATTTCAGTTTATAAATCCTGAAAATTTAGTTTCAACTAATGAGAACAAAAGAATTAAACAACTAAAAAAGATATGTTTAAACTTTAAACAGTTTGAACTACTCAATAAGTTTTGTAAAAAAAAAAAAATTGAATTTTTTAGCAGTATTTTTGATATAAATTATATAAACAAGTTTTCAAAAATTCAAAATATTTATAAAGTTGCTTCAGGCGATAATAATTATTATGAACTAATTAAAAAGATTTCATTAATTAAAAAACCAACTATAATTTCAACAGGGCTTTTAAACAATTTACAATTAAAAGATTTAAAAAGAATAATTTTTAAAAATTGGAAAAAAAATTTTATAAAAAAAAATATATGTCTTATGCATTGTGTATCTAGTTATCCATGCCCAAAAGAAAGCTTAAATATTTCGTTTATATCAAAGTTAAAAAAGGATATTTTTATTACTGGATATTCTGATCATTCCATAGGTATAGATGCTTGTATTTATGCTTATTCCTTAGGAGCAAATATCATTGAAAAACATTTTACATTAACTGAAGACAAAAAAAAATCATTTAGGGATCATAAACTTTCTGCAACACCTTTAGAATTAAAAAAGTTAATTAAAAAATTAAATGAAATAAATCTGATGAAGGGAAATGGTAATAAGAAAATTGAAAAAAATGAAACTTTGGAAATTTTAAAATCAAGAAGAAGTCTACACACAAAAAGAAAAATTAAAAAAAGTGAAGTGTTAACAAAAAATAATGTTTTTTTTATCAGACCTGGAGGTGGAATACCTCCTTCAACTAAGAATTATTTAGGTAAGAAAGTTAAACATGATTTAGAAAAGAATCAATTAGTTCAATTAAGTGATTTTAATAAATAAAGATGTGTAGAATTGTAGGTTTTAATATATCACCAGATAAATTATTAGATTTTAAGTCTAAAAGTATACTTAATTTTGTCAAAAAAAAATCATCAATTTATTCAATAACAAGTAAGAAAAAAATTTTAGATATTTTAAATGATAAAGACATGATAAGTAAAAATTCAAATTTCTTATTTAAATTTATAAATGCTAAAATTTTAATGGATATGAATAAATGAAAAAATATATTCTTGGACTCAATGCCATTGGTTTTAATACTTCAGCCTCAATAATTTGCAACAATGAGTTAATAGCAGCTGTTGAGGAAGAAAGACTTATAAGAGAAAAAAGAACAAGAAAATTTCCAAACAAAGCAATTAAATTTTGTCTTGAAAAAGCTAATATTAAGTTTGAAGAGATTGATGCAATAGCCATTTCTTGGAATCCACTAATCAATTTGGAAAAGTTTGATAATAATAACTCAGAAAATTTAACTTATATTCCATCTATTTTACACAGCACCCTAAATCATTTGATGAAAGATATTAAAAAAATAAATAAGGATTTTTTTATACAGGAACTTGAATTGGAAAATGGAAAAATAATTAAAATTTATTTTGTTAATCATCATTTAAGCCACGCTTGTAATTATTTTTTATCTTCTTTTAACGAGTCATCAATCTTAACAGTTGATGCTTTTGGAGAAGAACAATGTTTAGGTTTTTATAGCGGAAAAAAAAATAAAATAAAAAAAATTTTTGAACAAAAATTTCCACATTCTCTAGGTTCTTTTTATTCTACATTTACAGAATTTTGTGGATTTAAACCTCAAAGTGAAGAATGGAAATTAATGGGAGCTAGCTCATATGGAAAATCTTCAATATATGAAAATAAAATCGAGAAACTTATTGAATTTAATTCCAAAGGAGAGTTTTTTTTAAAACTCAAATATTTCAATCATTACATGTTTCATAGACCAGGATATGTAAACAAAAATTTAGAGAATTATTTGGGTATTAATAAAAATAAACTAGGGAAAAATTTGACCAAAGATTATTATAATATTGCTTATGCAGCACAAAAAATATTTGAAAAAATTTATCTTTCATTGATAATTTCTTTAAGTAAAAAAAATAAGTCAAGTAACCTTGTAATTGCAGGTGGATGTGCTCTTAATTGTGTTGCTAATGGTAAAATTTTAAAAAAAACAAATTTTAAAAAACTTTTTGTTCCACCTGTACCAGATGATAGTGGTGCTGGGACTGGTGCTGCTTTATTTGTAAATAGCTTATTTAATAAATCATATAAAATTAATTTTAAAAATAATTATTTAGGACCTTCATATTCTAATAATCAGATTTTAGAGGTATTAAAAAAATTTAAATTAAAGTTTGAATATAAAGAAGATATTTGTAACGATGCAACAAATTCAATAATTTCTGGAAAAATTATTGCCTGGTTTCAAGGAAGACTTGAATTTGGAGATCGAGCTTTAGGAAATAGATCAATTTTGGCTGATCCAAGAAACCCCTTAATCAAAGATAAAATAAATAAATTTGTTAAATATAGAGAAAAATTTAGACCATTTGCACCTGCGATACTTGAAGAGAAAACAAAAGAATACTTTGAGAATGTTCAAACAAGTTATTTTATGGAAAATACTTTGATGATAAAAAAAGATAAAATAAAATATCTACCATCAGTAACACATGTAGATGGCTCGGGTAGACTACAAACAGTTAATAAAAATTCAAATGCACTATTTTATAAATTAATTGGATCTTTTTATAATAAAACAGATATACCAATATTATTAAACACTAGCTTTAATGTGCAAGGCGAGCCAATGGTATGCTCAGTTCAAGATGCTTTAAAAAATTTTTATTTGTCAGGGCTTGATGTATTGTATATTGGAAACTACAAGCTTAAAAAAAATTAAATGAAAAAAAGAAAATATTGACTTGAACAAAATTAAATTAAGAAACTTTGATTATTATCCAAATTTTGTTTAATTTAAAATATAGTTTTAAAAAACTCAATTTATTCAAAATATGAATTTTTCATTAAAATGTAAAATTTGCAATAAATCGGAAATTAAATTAATTAAAAAATTTAAAAAAAAAAATAAAGGTGAAAATTTATTTGGATTGGAGAATAAAAAAAATTATTCAAGGTCACTTTATGCTTGTGAATGTGGACATTATTACAACATACACAAATATTCAAAATTTTTAGAAAAAGTATATAAAAAAAACTATTCAAATTACTCTCATAAAAATATTGAAAAAAAATTTGAAAAAATAAGAAAAAATAAAAAAAAATCTTCTAATTTAAAAAGAGTAAATTTTTTAGAAAAAAAAATTAAAAAAAATTCACAAGTTTTAGATGTTGGTAGTGGATTTGGAATCTTTCCTTTTGAAATGGTGAAATGTGGATTTAAAATGGATTGTATTGAAAGTGATAGAAATATGATAAATTTTTTAAAAAGTAAGTTTCTTAATTTAGTTTCAAATGATATCAAAAAAATCAAAAAAATTAAAAAGAAGTATGATTTAATAACATTCAATAAAGTTCTAGAACATTTTAATTTGAGTGAGATTAAAAAAATTTTAAGATTATATAAATCTTTACTTAAAAAAGATGGAAAAATTTATATCGAAGTTCCTGACTCTGCGGCATGTAAAGATGGGTATAACAGACAAGAATTTTTTTTAGAACATTATAATATTTTTAGTTTAAAATCGCTAAATATGTTTTTAAAAAAATTGAAATTTAAAGTCGTTTATTTAAATAGTATTTATGAAATAAATAAAAAATATACCATTAGAGCAATAATAAAATAATAAATTTATTTATTTTTTGTATCATCTAATTCTTTTTTAAGTTCCTCATATTCTATCATTTTTCTTTTCATAAAATTTATAGTTAGTTTTGTTTTTTCTGAAATTCCTGATGGTGTAAGTTTATATATATATCCTAATTTTTTTTTACTTTTTTTAAAATTATTTATTTTAACATAACCTTTTTGCTGAAGACTTTTTAAACAATAACTTAGTTTTCCAAGACTAAAGCCCAGACTTGTTGCCATTTTTCTCTGCGTAATTTCAGGTTCTTTTTGGATTGATCTTAATATATCCAAATAATTTTGTTTTTTGCTCATAATTTTGTTTTTTATTTAAAAATCAGTGTTATGTTTAGCATATTGTTCAATTATTGAACAGTATTGAAAATAGCTTTTTTCAATATTTAAAATATTATTATTTAGATTATTTGAATAATAATAAAAAAAATATGTCAAAAATTAAAATAGATAAAAATATTTTCTCCAAAAAAGCCTCATGGTCTTTTGGTAAAAATATTGCTCCAAAATTTGATAACCATATAAAAAAATCAGTACCAATGTACAAAGACTCACAATGGTTGTGTAAAGAATTATCTGATTACTTTGTTAAAGAAAATTCTATTATTTACGATATTGGATGCTCAACAGGATCTTTTTTAAAACAAATTGCAATAAGACATAAAGCAAAAAAAAATGTCAAATATTATGGAATTGATATAGTAAAGCAAATGATAACGTATGCAAAAAAGTATAATAAAATTAAAAATATTGAATTTTTGAATAAAGATATAAAAAAATTAAAGTTGAAAAAAAATGATTTTACTATTTCTTTTTACACCTTGCAGTTTATTAATCAAAATTACAGACAAGCAATGATAAATAAAATATATAAAAATTTAAATTGGGGTGGGGCATTCTTCTTTGCTGAAAAAGTAAGGTCATATGATGCACGTACACAAGATATGATGAATGAAATATATAAAGAGTGGAAATATAATAATGGTTTTTCTAATGAAGAAATTAATTCTAAAACAAAAAGCTTAAAAGGTGTTTTGGATCCATTTTCCACAAAAGGAAATTTAGAACTTTTAAAAAGAGCAGGTTTTAAAGATATTTCTACTGTTGCCAAATTTGTTTGTTTTGAGGTTTTTTTGGCAATTAAATAAACTGTTTTATTTAATTAAATTAGAAATTTGTATTAAAAAATGGCAAAAAGAAAAAACACAGGTCAAAAATTATGGAATAGGGCAAAAAAAATAATTCCATCAGGAAATATGCTTTTATCAAAAAATCCTGATCGTTTTTTACCAAATGTATGGCCCACTTATTATAAAAAAGCAAAAGATTGTAGAATTTGGGATTTAGACAATAATGAATTTGTTGACTGTTCTTTAATGGGGATTGGTACAAATATTTTAGGTTATAGTAATTCAAGAGTTGATTCTAAGGTAATCAAAGCCTTAAAAAATGGAAATATGTCGACATTGAATAGTCCAGAGGAGATTGCTCTTACTGAAAAATTATTAAAAATTCATCCTCATTTTGATATGGCTAAATTTGCTAGAAGTGGAGGAGAAGCTAACTCAATAGCAATTAGAATATCCAGAGCAGCATCAGGAAAAGATGGGGTTGCTGTATGTGGATATCATGGATGGCATGACTGGTATTTATCTTCTAACTTACAGAATAAAAACAATTTAAATTCTCATCTAATAAAAAATTTACAAACAGATGGTGTTCCAAAAGTTTTAAAAAATACAGTTTTTCCATTTGAGTACAATGACTTTGAAGAACTTAAAAAAATAGTTGAAAAAAACAAAGTTGGAACAATAAAAATGGAAGTTTATAGAAATATTGAGCCTAAAAACAATTTTCTTAATAAAGTTAGAGATTTAGCAACAAAAAAAGGAATTGTTTTAATATTTGATGAATGTACTTCTGGATTTAGAAAGACATTTGGTGGGTTACATAAACATTATAAGGTTATTCCAGATGTAGCAATGTTTGGTAAAGCACTAGGAAATGGATACGCAATTACTGCAATAGTTGGCAAAAAAGAAGTGATGGAACATGCACAAAACACATTCATTAGTAGTACTTTTTGGACTGAAAAAATAGGATCCGTTGCTGCTTTAGCAACTCTCGATGTCATGAACGAGTTAAAATCATGGAAAATAATTGACCAAATTGGAAAAGATATAAAAAAAACATGGAAAGAAATAGCTAAACTAAAAAATATTTCAATTGAGATATCGGGTTTAAATGCATTAGCTCAATTCAAAATTCTTTCAGACAAATCAAATGCATACAAAACATTAATAACACAAGAAATGTTAAAAAAAAATATTTTAGCTACCGATACATTTTATGTATCAATAGATCATAAAAAATCTATCCTAAATAAATATTATGATAATTTAGAAAAGATTTTTGAAAAAATTCATCAATGCGAGAATGGAAGAAAAGTATCAGACTTTTTAAAAACTAAAGAAAGTATTATGGGTTTACCCAGATTAAACTAAATGTCACTAGATAGAACCGAAGTTTTAATTATTACTAATTACAAAGATACAAAACGTTTTTATATAATCCATAAATTGTTTATAGAAGAGCTAGCTGAAAGAGTTAAAAGATTATAAAATTGAGATGAAAAAAAATTACTTTAAAGTAGAAATAGTGTTGCCTAGAGTTAAATTGTCTAGATTTACTATCAAAATGATATCTGAAAAATATATTAAGTGGATGAATACTAGTGAGATAATAGAATTTACAGAGCAAAGATTTGTTAAAAATACAAAAATAAAAATTTATAATTACATTAAAGATAAGGTGAAATCTAAAAATGAATTTTTGTATACAATTAATATTAAAGATAAAAAAAAAGAATGGGCACATGTTGGAAATATAAAGATTGGTCCAATAAATTTTATACATAAAACTGCTGAAATTGGTTATTTCATTGGAGATAAATCTTTGCATAGAAAAGGAATAGCGACTTCAGCTATAAGAGAAATTTGTAAATTAGCAAAAAATAAATTTAAACTGAAAAAAATTATTGCAAGTGTTTATGCAAATAATCTTCCATCTAAAAAAGTTTTAATAAAAAACAGTTTTAAACTTGAAGGTATATTAAAAAAACAATTTGTTTTTAAAAAAAAAAGAGTTGATAAATTAATTTTTGGTAAAGTCTTATAATTATGATTGGCATATTGGATTTAGAAATATGTAATTTAACATCTGTTTCAAGTGCAGTTTATAATTTAGGTTTTGATTTTAATATTATAAAAATTAATGAAGAAAAAAAACTAAACAAGATTTCTCACTTAATTATTCCTGGGGTTGGCTCATTTTCAAATATATCAGATGAATATTTTAATAATGAAAATTTTCAATTACAGTTAAATGATTATGTAAATAAAGGAAAACCTTTATTAGGTATTTGTCTTGGAATGCAATTTCTTGCGACTGAAGGCTTCGAGAATAAAAAGAGTAAAGGATTAAACTTCATAAAAGCATCTGTAGATTTAATGAAAACAGATAATTCAAAAATGTTTTATTTACCTCATATTGGCTGGAATGAAATTAATATTATTAAAAATCACAGTATTTTGAAAGGAATTCAAAATAAAAGTAACTTTTATTTTGTTCATTCATATCAAATGAAACTGAGAAACAAAGAGTGTTTGTATGCTGAAACAAAATATTTAGATAATTTTCCCTCAATTGTAATAAACAACAATGTGGTTGGATTTCAATTTCATCCCGAAAAAAGTTCTAAAAACGGTCTTAAAATTTTGGAAAATTTTTGTAACTGGAATATTTAATGTTAAAAAAAAGAATTATACCTTTGTTATTAATTTTAGATGATAGATTTGTTAAAACAATTAATTTTAATTCGTTTAAAGATGTAGGTGACCCAATTTCTACAGCAAAAATATTTAATGATTCAGATGCTGATGAATTAATTTTACTAAATATTAATAGAGATAATAAATTTTTATCAAAATTAATTTTTTTTTTAAAAGAAATTTCAAAAGAGTGTTTTATTCCTATAACAGCCGGTGGTGGTATTAAATCAATTGAAGATGCAACAAAGATTATTAAAAATGGTGCTGATAAAATTGTAATTAATTCAGCGTGTTATGAAAACTACAGCTTAATAAAAAATATTGCTGAGAAATTTGGAAGACAAGCAGTTGTAGCAAGTATTGATGTAAAAAAAGTTGATGGAAATCTCAAGTTAGTTTCAAATTGTGGAAAAAAAATTGAGAAAATTTCTCTAGAAAACCATCTAAAAAAATTGATGGATAACGATATAGGAGAGGTAATGATAAATTCAATTGATTGTGAAGGGACAATGAAAGGTCCTGATTATGAGCTTGCACAAAAAGTTAATGATTTAACTACTGTGCCTATAATATTTTCTGGTGGTATTGGCAATTATGATCAAATAAAGAATATTTTTCAAAATTCTAATATAAGTGCGGTTGCATGTGGAAGCTTATTTAATTTTACTGATAGCAACCCTATAAGAGCCAAAGCATATCTTAAAAGTTACAATATTAACTTAAGATTATTTTAGTTGATAATATTTAAATTTAATCTAATCATGAATTTATGAGTAACAATTTTTTCTTAAAATCCTGTTCTAGCTGCATGTTACCAGAAACATACGAGACTTTTGAGTTTGACAAAGAAGGAGTTTGTAACGTTTGTAATAATCATAAACACCAAAAATCAAAGATAGATTGGAACAAAAGAGCCGAAAGATTTGAAGAGCTAGTGAAAGATTTTAGAGGAAAGGGAGATTATGATTGTTTAGTTCCCTTTAGTGGAGGGAAAGATTCGACTTATGTTTTATATGAAATAGTTGTTAAACATAAGCTTAAACCACTTGTCATATCTTTTGATCATGGTTTTTTTAGAGAACAACATACTAAAAATATTGAAAAGACTCTTAAGATTCTGGGAACTGATCACATGGTATTCAAGCCTAATATGAAAATTGTAGGTAAATTAATGTTAGAGTCATTAAAAAGAAAAGGTGATTTTTGTTGGCATTGTCATACTGGCATATTTGCCTACCCAATGCAGATAGCAGTTAAATTTAATATACCACTTATAATTTGGGGAGAGTCTCAGGCAGAATATAATGGATATTACGATTTTGATGAAAAAAATATGGAAGAAAAAGATGAGGAGTCATTCAATAGATATATAAACTTGGGTATAAACGCAGAAGATATGTATGGATTTATTAAAGATGGCGTTATTTCTGAAAGAGACTTAGCACCTTTTAAATATCCTAAGCTCAGGGATTTGAAAAGAATTGGATATAAAAGTTTGTGCTATGGAACATTTATAAACTGGGATCCGGCTAAGCAAACAGAAATTATAATGAAAGAATTAGACTGGAAAAAAGATGAAGTTGAAGGTTTGCCACCAGAATTTTGGATGGAAAAGATTGAATGCAGAGTAAATGGAATTAGAGATTGGTTAAAATATGTAAAAAGAGGCTTCGGAAGAACTGCCCAATCTGTTGCTAGGGAAATAAGACTTGGAAAAATGACTAAGGAGGAAGGGAAGATACTTGTAGATAAATATCATGCAAAAAAACCAAAAAGTTTAGAATATTTTTTAAAAATTATGGATATTACAGAAAAAGAATTTATGGAAATTGCACTAAAACACCAAATATCACCTTGGCAATATGATGATACTTTAGTATCAGAGGGAAAGAAACTTCATGACCAAGATCAGTGGGACGATACACCTATAAGATAATTATATTATTATTTATATATTTTAATTTTAAAAATCTTTTTTTTATATTCAAAAAAACACGGATATCTGTCATTATCAGCAATTCTTAATAAATTGATTTGAGATCTTATAGATTTGTTTATATCTAATTTGTTGCTCCAGAAATTTCTTCTTTTATTAAAACTTGCTTTTCCAGATTGTTTTTTTTTATTAATATTTGGAAATTTGATTAAAAATTTTTTAATAATTTTGAGTGTAGCAATAGCCTGTTTTTTTCTTATTTCATCATTTAAATCTGTGTTATTTATTTTGTATTTATCTCTCAAAAAAATATCACCTGAGTCAACTTTTTTTACAAGCTTTATAAGCGATATATCTATAATACTTTTTCCTCGAAGAACTTGATTTTGAACAGGAGAGAAGCCCCTATCTTTTGGTAATTTACTAGAATGTACAACAATATTTAATTTATTTTTTAAAATAAATTTTTCAGATAAGATTTTTGTATAACTTAAAACAAATACTAGGTCTTGATTCTTGATTAAATGAAAATTTTTTTTAATTTTAAAAAAAAATTTTTTTTTTAAATTGAAATTAAAGTTAATAAGATATTTTTCAATCCAGTTATTTGATTTATCAAGTAAAAATGTAACATGGTACTTTTTATTTTTTTTTGTTTTAGGCATTACATTTTTTTCCTTCGAAGTGTTTTTGCAAACTCTTCACCTTTTTTAAAACCATATTTTATATCTCCTAATATCTTATCAATATTTATTAATTCAGTTTTAAGTTGCTTCATTTTTTTTGGATCTAATGAAACACTTTTATCGACACAATTGTGGCCTTTACCTAGGTAAAAATGTTTCTCTATGATATTTGCACCTAAAATGTATGAATATATTGATGTTTTAATATTTGGCGTGTGATCAGATAACCCAATAGGACAGTTAAATTTTTTTTGTAAATCTGTAATATTTGCTAAATATGAATTTTCCTCTAAATTTGGATATGAGGAAATACAATGTAATAATGCCAAAGGAATATTTTTATTCTTAAATTTTTTAAATGTACTTTGGATTTCTCCTATTGAGGCCATTCCTGTAGAAACTATTGTTGGTTTTTTTGTTTTTTTTATTTCGCTGATAAGATCAATATTAGCTATGTCAAATGATGAAATTTTAAATAGCTTTACATTTATCTTATTTAAAAAATTAACACTCTCACAATCAAAAGGTGTTGAAAAAAAAGTAATTTTTTTTTTATCACAATATTTTTTTAATTTGAAAAATTCTTCATTTGATAGCTCACATTTTTTAAGAATACTAAATATTGGACTACTTTTTTTAACTCTTTTTTCTGCTTTGTATGTTTGAAATTTTATTGCATCTGCTAAGCTTTCTTTAGCCTTATCTACTAAAAGAAATGCTTCTTTTAAATTTCCATTATGATTAATACCGGCTTCTGCTATTAAAAATTTTGATTTGATTTTTCGATTAAAAATCTTTTTTACCATACTGTCAATCCACCATCTACTACAATGTTTTGACCTACAGTATATTTTGTTTCTGAATTTGATAAATAGATTATAGCAGTGAACAAGTCTTTTGGTGTTGCCATTCTTCCGATAGGAGTTCTTGAGGAATATTTTGTATAAAATCTTTTTGATATTTTGTTTTTACTCACAATTGTGCCACCTGGAGAAATACAATTAATAAAAATTTTTTTTTTTATGTACATAACACCTAGATATTTTGTTAATTGAATGATTGATGCTTTAGATGCTCCATATATTTCAGAATTAAATCTATCATTGTTTCCATATATTCTAAAATCAGGACTATTTGTTCCATAAATTGAGCCAAAATTAATTATTCTGCTAGATTGTAGTTTTTTCTTTGTATGTAATTTGACGTAATTTTTAATTACATTATGTGTTCCTATCAAATTAACATTTATTGTTTGATCAATTTCTTTTTTTGTCCTTTTTTCAAAATGACTAAATATAGAAATAGCTGCACAATTTAAAATAATGTCAATTTTTGAATGTTTTTTTATTATTAGAGATAATTTATTGAAGATGAATCTATCATTAGCAACACTTCCTTTGAAATGAGTATATTTAGAATTTTTCACTGATTTTTCTTTACTATCAATCCCAAAAACAATTGCACCCAATTCTAAAAAAAAATTACAAAGTTCATTTCCAATTATCCCATTTGATCCAGTAATTAGAACAATTTTATTTTTAAAATTAAAATATTTGTTATTTTCTAAATTCATTGAAGATCAATTCTATTGCTTTTGGTGTTTTATTGCCAGAGAGAATTTTGTTTTGGTTGTTAATCATTTTAACTCTTTTATTAAAATCATTAATGGTGAATAAATATTTTTTTAAGTTTTTATATAAATATTTGTCTAAATTAAGGTTAATCAAACATCTTTTTTTACTCAATTTTTTAATATTCACTTTTTGATGCATATATTGTGGTATTGCAATTAATGGTTTTTTTAAATTGATTGCGTCAAACATGATAAGTCCACCTGAAGTTATCGCTAAATCAGATGATGATAAAAAATTATATATATTACTATTTTTATAGTATCTAATTTTTTTGTTTTTATAATATTTTTTTTTTAATGATTCAGGTACACACAATACATATTTTGTTTCTTTAGTAACAAAGTATTTAATTATTTTATCCATAATATTTTTATTATCAAAACCACCAAAAAACAAAAAAATTTTTTTTATTTCTTTGTTTATTTTTAATTTTTTCTGCTTAAAAAAAGAGGGGCAGATTAAATACTTAAAACCAATATGTTTTATCTTATTTCTATTAACATCCTGAATTAATGAATTTATATATAAAAAATCCTTATTTTCATGTTTAATACCATCAAGTATTATAATTTTTTTAAAATTTTTTTTTAATCTATTTAAGTATCCTGTATTTTTTGTTTTATACTTATCTATAATTAATAATGATGATTTAAGTTTTTTTAGAGTCAAGTATTCGTCTATACTTTTAGCATTTTCCTTAATTGGTATATTTTGAAAATTATTTTGTTTTAATACTTTTTTTGCAATTGAAAATTTATTCTTTGTTTTAGTAATAAAAACAATCTTATTTCTGGGTATATGAAATCTTTTAATTAAAAGTTTTGCAATCGTAATAGATCTAAATAAATGACCAGTCCCGATTCTTTTAACGTATCCAGCGTCACATCTAAATATTACACTAAGCATCTTTAGAATTATTTTTTAAATAAATTAAATTGCCAGACCGTTATTAGCGCTATCGATGCATACAAAATCTTCAATTCCACCATGAGGATCAGCATTTGGTTTGGGCATGTATTTTTCAAGAAATTCCTGTTTCAAATAATCATATATTCTGTTTCCCTCAGCATCATCTTTTTCTGCTCTTTCAATTTCTTTCCACCTATTTTTTGGAAATTTGACGTATAAATTAAAGCATTTTCTTATTTCCCTGATCTCATGAGGAGGATATTGAGGCATATTTAATTGCCCAATATCTTTTTCATCTGGATTTGACGCAGTGGACTTTACAAGTGTTTCAGGTTTTATCAGCCCCAAATCTTCACACATCTTTCTTAAAGGGGTGCCATGAAAAGGCACGAAAGTACTTATATTGGAATTGTCCGCATCAATTTGTCTATTCAACTCAATAGTATCAAATGCTAATTTTTTTGTTTCAGTCGGAAAACCTGTAATGTTATTAAGAGTATAGCTTATATCATATTTATTTGGTAGTTTTAGTTTTTCAATAATATTTTCATTTGACCATCTTCTATCTAAAATTTTTTTTCTAAATTCTTCATTTCCATGTTCTATTCCAAAAGAAATTCTATCTAATCCTACTTCTTTAAGTTTTTTCATGTTATAGTCCGTAATAGTTTCAGGCCTAGTTTGCATCCAAAATGGTATCTTGATTTCTGAGTACATTTCTACAAATTCTTCAAACTCTTTTTTATTCATTGCTAAAAATGTGTCTGCCCAAAAATAATTATATTCGACCCCTTCATCATTTTTAAAATGCTTTAGTTCTTTCGAAATTAAATCAATTCTCTTTTTTCGAAAAAAACCACCATCAGATTGTTCGTTGTATAGTTTCATTTGATCTGGTGAATTGCAGAAAGTACATGTATACGGACAGCCTCTTATAGTTTCCACAGGAAACATTTTATAGATTTGACCACCCATTGGTCTAAACAATCTGTTTGTTTCAAAAAGACTTAGATCTATTATTGGATTTTTATTTACATCAACAGGTTTTGATATTGGATTTTTTCTTATAACATTTCTATTTTTTAAATATTCTGGTCCAATAGTTTTTACCCAGCAATTTGTGATATTTGAAAAATCCTTTTCTCCATTTTTTATTCTTTCACATAAGTCAAGTAATGCATTTTCTCCCTCACCAACACATACTATATCTACAACTTCATTTTTAATTACTAATTCTGGAGCAAAAGTTGGAAATACTCCACCAGCTATTACTGGTACATTATTTTCTACTTTATAATCTTTAATATTATTTAAAAGTTTTTCTCCAAGTTCCCACATATCTTCAGTTGCAGAAATTCCAATCAAATCAGGTTTAAATCTATTTATATGAATGTTAAGATCATCTTCCCATAGAGTTTCTTTCATTTTAATTCCTCTACTAGCTAAGTTGCTTGGGATAACTGCTAAGGTATCTTCCATCGCTTTATCTGAATTTGTACCAGTATCTACAAGATAATAAGTGGTATCAAAAACCTCAACTTGGTGACCTTTTTCTTTCAACATAGCTGAAAATAAAGCTATAGCTGGCGGTATCATGTTTGTTCCAAACAAATTTGGATAAAGAAAAAGTATTTTTAAACTCATATTATTAATTAAAAAAAATATATATTTTAATAATGTGATTTATTCAAGCGTTGACTTGAATATATTAATAAAATATAACAATTTTCACTAAAAAACATGTTGTTTAAAATAGTCTATTATTAGAGTTATTAAAAAAAATATATAACTAAGTTGTATGACAAAATTTGATAAAAAATTTAGGGAATTGATGTTTCCAATCTGTATTATTCTATTATTAGCTTTTGCAAGATTGGTACCTCACCCTCCAAATTTTGCTCCTATAATAGCAGTAGCAATCATGGGAGGATATTTATTTAAAAATTTTACCATGTCTTTAATTGTAATTACAGTTTCAATGCTAGCGTCAGACATTTTTTTGAAATTTCATGATAAAATGTTTTATACTTATCTATCATTATTTGTAATTTCATATTTCTTTTTTAAGATTTCAACAAAAATAAATAAAAAAAACTTTTTCGTTTTCGTATTTATTGGGTCTCTAATTTTTTACATTATTACAAATTTTGGTGCATGGATATCAAGCGACATGTATGAAAAGAATTTAAATGGTCTGTTTAATAGTTATGTTATGGCGCTACCTTTTTTTAAAAATACTTTAATTTCCACTCTAATTTTTTCATATATTGCTTTATTTGCAGATAGTTTTTATAAAAAAGTTTTAATAAAATAATATCGTAAAGACATATTTTAAATAAATATCTAAATGAAAAAAACAAAGATTTTATTTTTATTTTCTTTTAGAGATCTGAACACTGTTCCATCTAGTTATGGAAAAATATTACATGATTTAAATAGAGAATTTAAAGAATTTTATATAGTTAATACTGATCGTCTAGAAATAATATTTAAAGGTAATGCACCAAAATTTAAAAAATCAAATTTTTTCAAAAACCTGAAATTATTTGACCCCAAAAGTTTATCTCATTTTGATGAATTTATAAAAAATAAAGATTGTTTGATTATAAATGGTGTATCAAGAAGGCTAAGATACTTTGCTTTATTCTATTTTATAGCCAGAAAAAAAATTCCTCAAATCATGATTACACATTTAGGTCATATCCAACCAAGTCCATATTATTATCAAGGAAAGATTGGCCATAGAATAAATAATTTATTTATTAGAACAATTCCTCACCTGTTACATAATCTTTTTGTTATGATTAAGTTATTTTCACAAATAGATATTAGATTTATTAGTAATGCTAAACTTTATAATGATATAAATTCTAGTTCTTTTAAAAAAAAATTTTCGTACGTAAAAAGCTTTAAGTTAGTTAATAGCCTGCACTATGAAGAAAAAATAAACATAAAAAAACCAAAACAAAAACATATACTTTTATTAGAACTACCACCAAATTATGAAGACGTATCTGAGATAACTGGAAAATTCAAGGAACAAGATTTAAAAGTACATTATAAAAACTTAAATAATTTTCTTTTAAAATTAAGAAATTCATTTAAAAAAAAAATTATAATATCAATTTCTCCCAAGTACTCGTTTAAGAAAGCAAAATTTAGATTTAAAAAATTTAAAATCGTAAATAGAAATGTTCAAAAATATATACATGAAGCTTTTTTAGTAGTTTTTTATGACTCTAGCACTATCCTCTATGCGATAATGAATAAAAAGCCTATTATAAATTTAAAAAGTAATTTATTTGAAAAGATTAATTATAAAACTGATCATTACAATAAATATTTAAAACTTAAAGAAATTAACATATCTGAGGAATTTAAATTTAGTAAAACAAAATTAATGAAAGATTTGAGATCAAGATTTAAATATTACAATTATTTTTTAAAAAAATATTTGCCAAAAAATAAAAATTCTGGAAACGAACAAATTATAGATATAATCAAAAAAGAATACTTTTAGTTTTGGATTTTAAAAATTTTCAATATATATTTTGTATTATATATCTTGAAAAATGATGGATATTTATCGTTATCCGAAATTCTCATAATATTAAATTGTTTTTTATATAATTACTTACAATGTCAGCACCACCTGCATCGTGGTAAACTATTAATATCACCTATTTTTATAAATGTTAGATCCTATTCTTTTAACTTTATTGTTAATTTTTTTCCATTTTTTCTTCTTATTCAATAGATCAATTATTTCTTCACAAGTAAAATAGGGGTTCTTTATACCGAAGTGTTCAATAATTTTTTTTAATAAAATATAATCCTTTTTTTCATCAAGTGTTAGACCAAGAGAAGGAAAATAATTAATTTTTGGAGCTATTACATTTATAGTTTTAAATTTTTGAGGATTTCTAATTAGATGAAGTCCCACATGTTCTAATTCTTTAGCGTCTCTGGCATTTCTCAAAGTTTTTTTTAAAGATTTTGCATTAAAAATTTGAACATCCATCCCATCAGGATAGCTTCTGTAATTACAATTATTCACATATTCAGTCGAATTTTTTTCAAAAATATCTAATAATTGATTTATTATATTTATATCAATTACAGGACAATCCCCAGTTATTTCAACAATAGTTTTGATTTTAAATTTTTCTGCAGCACCACATACTCTACCCACAACGTTACTTTCACTACCTCTAAAAAATTTGATTTTATTTTTTTTTGCAAATTTAACGAGAATATCATCATTTTTGTTTATTGTTGTTGCTAATACTATTTGTTTAATTTTTTTTATTTTTTTTATTCTTTTAATTAGCCAGTATAAAATTGGTTTGTTCAACACTGGTAGCAAAACTTTGTTAGGCAATCTTTTAGAATTAGTTCTAGCTTCTATTATGCATCCAACTTTTTTATTCATTTTTGTTTTTATAGGTTTATAAAATTAATTATCAAAAAATTTTTTTAATTTTTTTATTATATATTGTTGCTCTTTTTTCTTTAATCCAGGATAAAGCGGCAAACTAAGTATATTATTACCAATATAATTTGCATTTTTACATGTTTGATTATTCCATTTGAATAATTTTTTATAACATGACATTGAGGTAACTGATCTATAATTTACACCAACACCAATACCTTCTTCATTTAAATATCTTAGTAGATAATCTCTTTTTTTTTTCGTTCTTTTTTTATCTAATACTATAGTAAATAAATGATGTGCATTTTTAAATTTATAGGAATTTGTATTTTGAAAAAAAACAGGAAGATGTTTTAAATGTTTATTATATTCTTTTACTAATTTGTTTCTTTCTTTAAGCATAGATGTAATTTTTTTTAATTGAGATATTCCTAAAGCTGCATTAATATCTATCATATTATATTTTAATCCCACATATTTTATATCGTAATGATCCCAGACTAAACCTGCTTTTGGAATTTTTTCTTGAGGCATAT
Organism: Pelagibacterales bacterium SAG-MED01; assembly: GCA_014654455.1. Classification (GTDB taxonomy): domain Bacteria; phylum Pseudomonadota; class Alphaproteobacteria; order Pelagibacterales; family Pelagibacteraceae; genus Pelagibacter. The sequence continues at coordinate 95,421 of JACWCY010000001.1, read as the reverse complement.
ATCTTTTCCAAGCATCTCTACTCAACCCATGCAATCTCATTATTTCAATTTTTTTTGCGATATTTTTATCTTTACATATAAGCATACCACCCTCACCAGTTGTGATGTTTTTATTTGCATAAAAACTAAAACAACCAGTAAATCCAAACGATCCAGTATTTTTATTTTTATATTTTGATTCAATTGCGTGGGCACAATCTTCAATTATTTTGAGATTATATTTATTTGCTATTTTTATTATTGGATCCATATCACAAGGGATACCACCAAAATGGACAAGTAAAATCGCTTTTGTCTTTCTTGTTATTTTTTTTTCTATTTTTTTTTCATCAATATTATACGTATCGTTTCTAATATCTACCAACACTGGTTTACCTCCAGCTAAAATTATTGAATTTATTGTTGCAGCAAAAGTTAAAGGAGTAGTTATTACTTCATCATTTTTTTTTAAATTTAAAAGCAAAAGAGATAAATGTAAAGCTGCAGTACATGAGTTTAAAGATTTTGCATAGTTAACCTTTTTGTATTCAGAAAAATTTTTTTCAAATTTTTGAGAAATAGGACCTGTTCCAATCCAGTTACTATTTAAAACTTTTTTAACTTGTTTATCTTCTTCAGAACCGTAGTAAGGTTTGCCATATTGTATAAAATTATGTTTATTCATCTTTTTTTATAATTATTAAATTATTTAAATATTAAGTATACATTGACTTATTTTAAGCACAATGTTTATGTTCAATTATTGAACAATATGATACACATTTATAAAATTAGAAAAAAAAGTAATATTAACTTTGAGAAATATATCAGCAAACTAAGTGCAAAAAAGTAAAATAGATGGTGCCGGAAAAATATAAATTATTAGTTGCAGGTAGTGGCTTATCTAAAGTTTACTTTTTATTTTTAAGTTCAATTGTAGTTCTTTTTTTGGAAATGTTAGGCATTGGTTTGGTGCCTATGTTTGCATTGGCAATAATTAACACAGAGGCATCAGTAGTTAAAGTATCTGAATTTTTAAATTTTGAAATTAATTTTGAGATTAATAGAAAAAAAATTATCCTCATTTCTGGTTTTATTTTTCTTTCAGTATTTATGATTAAGAATTTGGTTATTACTTGGGTTACTTATCTTCAATTAGAAATTATGAAAATTTTTAAAATTAATGGAGCAAAAAAATTATATAATTATTACATTAAATCCGATTTTACTTTTTTTTTAAAATCAAATCCATCAGAAATGATAAGAGGATTTGAATCAGATATAGCTTATGCCTACAGATATTTTTTAGCAAAAATCACATATATAAGAGAAATTATATTGGTAATTATTATTTTTGGATCATTGATTATTATAGATCCTATAATTTATTCCTTATCTTTTTTTTTATTATTTATTGCAGCAACAATATTTTATTTTTTTTATAAAAAAATATTAAAGTTTAGAGCGCGTATACTAAGAGAGAAACAAGCCAAAAAATATAAAATTGTTTCACAAACATTTCATTCAATTAAAGAGGTTAAAGTTTTAAATAAAGAAAATTTTTTTTTAAATTCTTTTAATAAAGTAAATTTTTCTGTAGAACATCTTACTTTTATAACCGGTTTTGTAACCGCTTTGCCAAAAATAGTTTATGAAATGCTTGCAGTTACTTCTATTATTAGCATCTCAGTATTTTTAATTTTTTTGGACAAACCTGATGATATGATAATCCCAATAATTTCTTTATTAGTTGCCGCTGGTGCAAGATTCATCCCTGCATTTGGAGTTATAACACAATCAATGGGAACTATTAGATATATGCAACCTCAATTTGACAGTATTGTTAAAGCTTTTAGAGAAGAAAAGAAATTAGAAAAAAAATTAAATGATGATCAATTAGATGTCAAAAAAATTTCTTTCAAAAAAAATATTGAAATTAATGATTTGAGTTTTGGCTATAACAAAAAAAATGTAATAAATGATTTGTCTTTAGTTATTAACAAAGGTGAAACTATTGGAATAATAGGCTCTTCTGGCGAAGGAAAAAGCACATTAATAAATTTAATTTTAGGACTATTAACACCAAACAAAGGAACAATCGCATCTGATGGTATCAATATTTCAAAAAACTTAAAAAGTTGGCAAAAAAAAATAGGCTATATTTCTCAAGATATATATTTAATTGATGATACAATTAAAACAAATATTTGCTTTGGTCTATCTGATGAAGAAATCAAAGAGGATAATTTAAAATTATCTATAAAAAAAGCTCAACTAGAAGAATTTATTAATGATTTGCCAGACAAAGAAATGACAACAGTAGGAAATGTTGGATCTAGAATTTCTGGTGGTCAAAAACAAAGAATTGGTATTGCAAGAGCATTATACACCAATCCAGATATTCTAGTGTTAGATGAGGCTACAAGTTCATTAGATTTAAATAATGAAAAAAAAATAATAGATGAGATGAATAATTTAAAAGGAGACAAAACAATCATTATTGTATCACATAGAACAAATGCATTAGCTAATTGTGATAAAATTTATATTTTAAAAAATGGAAAGATTGAATCAAATATCACTTATAAAGAGTTATTAAAAAAAAATAATTATAATGTTTAGTATCAAAATAATAAAAATTTTTTTATATCGCTTTTTTTTTAAAGATTATCAAAATCGAAAGTTATTTATGATTGGTCAATCTCATATCTTAAATATGAGAAAAAATTACAAAAATGTTAAAAGTTTAAATGATGTGGATTTTAAAGTTTTTTCTCAAAATGGTGAAGATGGAATATTAGATTATTTATTATTTAAATTGAACATTGAAAAACCTAAATTTCTTGAGATTGGGGTAGGTGATTATTCTGAAGCGAATACCAGATTTATTTTTGATAGATGTTCTCCTAAAGGCACAATAATCGATTGTATTGAAAACTTTGAAAAAAAGGTAAAAAAAAATATAAAATTATGGAGAGGTGAATTAAAGATTATAAAAAAAAATATTGATACTAATAATATTAATGATGTTGTTGAAAATAAAAAAATTTTTTCAAATTTAGATCTATTTAGTTTAGATATAGATGGTATTGATTACTGGGTTTTAGATAAATTGCCAAAAAAATTTTCAAAAATCGCAGTGTTAGAATTCAATCCTATATTTGGTAGCAAATTTAAAGTAAGTGTTCCAAATATTAATAATTTCAATAGAAAAGAGTATCATTATTCAAGTTTATGTTTTGGAATGTCTCTAATGGCTTTAATTGATTTAATGGAAAAAAAAGATTTTTATTTTTTAGGCACTAATTTATTTAAAAATAACGCATTTTTCGTATCTAATGAGTATAGTAAAGAAACTTATTTTCAGAATTTAACTACAGAAAATATAAATAATCACGTAATGGCTAATTTCACTGAAAGTAGAGATCCGAAAGGTAATCTAAATTATTTAGTAGGTGAAAAAAAATTAACTGAGATAAAAGATTGTAAGTTAATAGATTTAGAAAATAATCGGGAAAAAAAAATAAGAGAAATTTATAACTTTGACAAATGAGTTTAGCATTTATAAGTATAAGTTTTTTAATTTAAAATAAAATATAATGAGCAAAACTAAAATTTGTATTATTGGACTTGGTTATGTTGGTTTGCCACTAATTTTAAATATTTCAAAAAGATATGAGTGTGTTGGGTTTGATACAAATAAAAAAAGAGTAGAAAATTTAAATAACAAAATCGATACCAATAAAGAATTCTCATTTAAAGATTTTAAAAATAAAAAAATAAATTTTACAAACAATTTACAAGATATAAAAAAATGTAATTTTTTTATATTATGTGTACCTACACCAATTTTTGAAAATAAAAAACCTGACTTAAGAAATTTAAATTTAGCAATTGAGCTGGTTTCTAAAATATTAAAAAAAGGTGATATTTTATTTATAGAATCAACAATTTATCCAGGTCTAACATTTCAATATATGAACTATTTACAAAAAAAAACTAAATTAAAAATCAATAGAGATTTTTATATTGGTTATAGTCCAGAAAGAGTAAACCCAGGAGACAAAGTAAATACAATTGATAACATAAACAAAATTGTATCAATTAATACAAATAATAAAAAAATTTTAACAAAGGTTTCAAGTGTTTATAAAACTGTATGCAAAAAAATTGCTTTTTCAAATGATATAACTGCTGCTGAAACTGCAAAAGTTATTGAAAATATTCAAAGGGATTTAAATATAGCATTAATGAATGAATTTTTACTAATTTGTAGAAAGCTTAAAATAAATTTTAAAGAAGTTTTAAAGCTTGCAAAAACTAAATGGAATTTTTTAAATTTTCACCCCGGATTAGTAGGTGGTCATTGTTTGCCAGTTGATCCATATTATTTAGCATCTATAGCTAAACAAAATAATTTAAAAACAATTGTTACTTTAGCAGGTAGAAAAACTAATGATTTTATGGATAAATTTGTGATTAATGAAATAAAAAGTTTCTTAAAAAGAAAAAAAAAAAAATTAAAAAAAACTAATATTTTGATAATCGGATTGTCTTACAAAGCGGGTATTGCAGATTTAAGAAATTCTATCAATTTAAAAATATATGAAACATTAAAAAAAAAATCTGGTATTGTCGATATTTATGATCCATTCATTAACAATGAAGCAAAAAAAAAATTTAACTCTTTAGCTAAAATTAATATTAATAATAATTACGATCTTATTCTATTTTTGTCTAAAAATGACCATTTTAAAACTCAATATAAAATACTGAATAATAAAAAAAATAAATTAAAAATAATGGATCCATTTGAATATTATGAGTAAATCATCTTTAAAATATATAAATAAAATTAATTTATGAAAATTTTGATTACAGGAGCGGTAGGTTTTATAGGTTATAATTATTCAAAGTATCTCTTAGAGAATACTAATTATAAAATTTGTGGGATCGATAATTTGAACGATTATTACCCGGTAAAGATAAAACAAAAAAGACTAAAAGAATTAAAAAAATTTAAAAACTTTAGTTTTTCAAGGATCGACATAAAAAATAAAAATCAAGTAGAAAAAATATTTAAAAAAAATTTTAATACCGTTTTTCATTTTGCAGCTCAAGCAGGTGTGAGGTATTCTTTAGAAAATCCTAGAGTCTATATTGATAGTAATATACTTGGTTTTTTTAATCTTTTAGAGAGCATAAAAAATTATAATATTAAAAAATTTTTTTATGCTTCTTCTAGTTCTGTATACGGGGATAGTAAAAAATTTCCTTTAAACGAGTTAAATAAAATAAATCCAAAAAATATTTACGGTTTAACAAAAAAAAATAATGAAGAAATGGTAGAAACTTTTTTTAAAAACTCTAATACAAAATGTATTGGATTTAGATTTTTTACTGTTTTTGGGGAATGGGGCAGGCCTGATATGCTTATTTACCAGTACTTGGGGTCAATCTTTAATAAGAAAAAAATTTTCTATTTAAATAATTTCGGTAACCATACTAGAGACTTTACTTACATTAAGGATGTTTGTGAAATTATGTATAAAACGCTAAATAAAAAAATAGATAAACAACACCAGGTATTTAATATTTGTTCTAATAAGCCTATTAAAATTACTTCAATATTAAAATATATTGATATGAACTTTTCTATAAAACCTAATATAAAAAAAAGAAAGTTTCAATTGGCAGATGTTAAAAAAACTCATGGTAATAACAAAAAAATAAAAGGTTATATAAATAAAAAAGATTTTTTTGATGTTAAAAAAGCTCTTAATAAAACCTGTTCTTGGTATAAAAGTAATTGGAAAATTTATAATTAAATTTTTTCTAAATATTTTTGATAATTACTAACACTTTTTTCTTCATTGAAATTGCTAAGATGAATAAACAAATCTTTTTTATTTAATTTAAAGGATGATTTTTTTTCTACTATATTGCATATGATAGTTTTTAACTCTGAGTAATTATTATAAATAATTCCATAGTTTTTGTTCTTGATCATGTCATTTATACCACCATGGCTTTGTTTCGCTATTACCGGTATTCCTACACTCAATGCCTCTACAACACTATTTGGAAATCCTTCAAAATCTGAGCTATTAATAAAATAATCAAATTTCTTCATGGTAAATTTAATTTTATCTGGATCATGCCTACCGAGGAATTTTATTTTTTTTTCTAGTCTCAATCTTTTTGTTAAGTATTTTAACTTCTTCTCTTCAGGACCATCACCAACTATTTTTAAAATTATATTTTTATTAATTTTTGAAAATACTTGAATTACATCTTCAATCTTTTTTTCCCTACTTAATCTACTGACTATTCCAAAACATATTTCTTTTTTAGTTAATTTTTTTTGTTTATTGAAATATAGTTTTTTAAAAGAAGGAGCATGAATTGTTTTAAACTTTAAATTGTAAAATTTATTATATTTTTCAGATATGTATTTTGAGTTTGAAATACATAAATCAGCCTTATAAAATGTAAATTTGATTAATATTTTTATGATATTTTTTTTAATAAAATCTAAAAAATTATAGTAAATAAATAATTCTTCAAATGGGGTTCTTTCTACAAGAACTATTTTGATATTTAGAGATCTTAAAAATAGCACAGACAAAACATTAGAAAAGTGAATATTCGATAAAAAAATATTTTTTTGTTTTTTTTTGATCAAGTTTTCAACTATTTTTTTAATTTTTGGCATCGCAAAAAAAGTTTTATCTGATCTTATTTCAAAGACCTTAATACCAAGTTCATTTAGTTTTGATTTATAAAAACATTTATTTAAACATAATACAGTTATAGAAAATTTTTTTTTTGGTAAATTTTTACACAACTTAAAAAGTGAATTTCCAGCTCCACCTAAATTGAATTCAGAAATAAAAATTATTAAGTTTATTTTCATGTTTTATATGTTTAATTAAAGAGTTTTACAAAATAAACACTAATTTAATTAAAATTTTCTCATTTATGGAAAAATTTAAAAACTAATAGATTAAATATCTGGCCAAGATGAGGCAAATTTCTTGATGTTTTGTATTAAAAATATTATTAGAGCAATGTCTTTTAAAAACATTTAATTGATATAAAAGTAAACTTAATTTAAATAAAATTTATGGAAAATAATTCCAACTCATCCTTGTTAGATAATAATATTATTAATTCAATAAAGTTTGCAGAAATTTATAATCCAGAGGAAGTAATTTTAAATTTATTAATTGCTTTTTTCTTAGGATTTATAATAAGTCTGGTTTATAAAAAAACTCACAAAGGTTTAAGTTATTCGCAATCGTTTGTTCTTACTAATATTTTTGTAGCTGTGATTGTTGCTATGGTAATAATGGTTATTGGAAATAATTTAGCAAGAGCTTTTGCATTAGTTGGAGCTTTGTCAATTATAAGATTTAGAACTGTCGTTAAAGATACAAAAGATACAGCTTATATATTTTGGTCATTAGCTGCTGGAATGGCGGCAGGCACAGGAAGTTATTTTTTAGCTGCAAGTGGGACAACTATTATAACTATGATAGCTTTAGTTTTAAATTATACTAACTACGGTTCAATTTTTAAAAGTGAATTTATAATTCAATTTAGAAGTCAAAATGAAAAAGACCAAGACAAAAAAGATTATCAAAAAATATTTACTAATTTTTGTAAAACATCAACTTTATTAAATGCTGAAGCATCAAGTGATAACGCATCTCTGAAGTTAAGTTTTGATATTGTATTAAAAGAAGGAAAATCTTACGAAGACTTTATAAAAGAACTATCAAACCTCCAGAGTTTATCCGAAGTTGTTGCTGTTGCTGCAAAAAATGATGTAGATTATTAGTTTTATTGTACAATAATAAAATGTTTTTTTTTAAAAAAATAAGATACCTGTTTTTTTCTGTTTTTTTTTTAATTTTTGTTTCAGTTACATTTCTTGCATTAGATCACGAAAATAGAAGGTCTATCATTTCAAGAATTTTGGTCCTTCATGATTTTTATAGATTAAAGACACTAGATCATGGATTGCAAGTTAGAGATTTTTCAATACTTTCAAAAAAATTAAATGATTATATTAATACATCAAAAAAATTCTCAAAGGGTAGAACTTATATGCTTCCAGGCATATATGAGGCAACAGAGTTAGTTGTTTCTAGAGCGATTACCCAAGATGATTACAATAAACTTGAAAATATTTTTGAACAGCTTTTGGAATTTGATGACCGGATTTACAAATTTCATATTTGGTACGCAAGATCAATTAGTGATAATGATTACGAAAAAGCATTAGATCACATTAATATAGCAATAAATATATCCCCTGCTGAAAATGAGGCATATAGATTAGCAATTTTCATTTCTGAAAAAAATAATGACCCCAAGTTGGCAAATAAATACTGTATTAAATATAATGATGAATTTTTAGGAGGTAATTTACCTTTAAAATATGGAACTTTATTTAATTCATATAACAATCAAAAATTTTTTTTAAGAGTAAATAATTTAAAAGATGTAAATCAATTAAATTTTATAAATTCAAATTTTGTAATAAATCAAAGTGAAACTTATGAATTTATTTTTGATAAATCGACTAATTTAAATGGTATAGATTTACATATGGCACCTTTAAGTAATTTAATTTTGAATATAAAAGAAATGAAATATTTTTCATCTGGGGCTGAAATTAATATCAATGAAAATGATTTAACTATTAGCTCTAATAATTCATATATAATTGAAAATTTAGATAACTCCTTAAATATAATAGTTTCTCAAATGAAAGAAGAAGTTTTAAGATTAAGGCATAAAAGCCTGGAAAACATAGACAAATTAGAATTATCAATGACTATTAAAAAGATGCAATTTACAAATAGCAATTTCTGTAAAATTTATAAATGAAAAAAACATTAAAATTTTTAATCATTGGAAGTTTACCATTTCTATTTGTTTTATATCTAACTTTTTTGTACAGCATAATCAAATCAGACTGGAATTATGCACATAAATCTATGTACACTTATCAAGATCCTTTTAATTGGCTTGAGTACAAAACAAAGGTTGGTGTAGTCAAATCAATCATCAATTTTAGAGAAAATAGTAATTTAGGACTTAAGACAAAAAGAATTTACGTTGAGGAGCAAAACCAAAAAAAATTATTAAGTGACACCCCTAATTCCACAAAAGTTTGGCAAGATGGTTTTCATTATAATCAAGAAAATAAATTAAAAGATATGCAGGTAAGATTTAGAGGTGACAATCCAAGAAATTGGTTATTAGAAAAAAAACATTGGAGAATAAAAACTAGAAAGAATGATGTAATAAATCAAAAGCGTTATTTCGATTATTTACCATATAATTTTAATAAATATTTTTCAGGCTTGATAGCAAATAAAATTGGGGTTTTATCTCCAGAATTCAACTTAGTAGAGTTATATATAAATGATACCAGCCATGGTGTTTATATTGAAAGTGAAAATTTAAATGAGAGTTTTCTTAGAAGAAAAAAAATCATGCCTGTTAATTTATATAAAGCAGAAAATATTTTAGATGAATCAATTATTGCACTGGAAATGAATGCTTTTAATAGTCCAGGTGCAACAAGTAAAAGTGCTATTTTCAATCAACTAGATAAAGAAGATAAATCTGATTTAACTTTTTTCCTTGAATTAATAAGAGTAAGCCATAATGACAGAAAATATTTTGATAATTTAGCAAACATAGTTGGAATAAACCATTGGGCAAAGTTTACTGCTTATCAAATTTTAACACAAAATTTTCATAACGATAATTCTCATAATTTTAGGATTGTTTCTGATCCTTGGTCTGGAAATTTAATTCCAATTGCTCAAGATCCATTAATCGGGAATTTGCAACAAAAAAATTTTAGAATAAATTATTCTTCTAATGATCTCATTCTATTGTTAAATCAATCAAGTTTATTCCATCATCAAAAATTAGAAAATATTTATAGAATTTTAAATTCCAAAGAAATAGAGAATTTAATTGAAGAATTTCAAAGGTTTGAAAAAAAAATAAAAATCTCTCAGAAAAGAGATGTTGAGGAATTAGTTAAAAATTTTAACATTTTCCAATTAATACAAAATTTATATAATCAAAACATATCAAATGAAAAGACAACCAGTGAAAATGAAAATTTTCTAAAATCTTATAATGAATATTTAAATAGACTTCATTTATATATTAAGAGAAAGCCAGTAGGTGGCTGGAAAGAGAATAAGAACGGTTTGACTTTATTTGTTGATGGAGATTTACCATTATCAAATTTAAGATTTCATTTTAAAGATCAAAAACCAGACTGGGTAGCTTTAGATTTAAATGAAAATGGAGTTTTAGATAAAAATGAAAAAAAATTTTATTTTTCAAAAGAAGAAGATTATTTACTTATTGATTATAATTTTTACTCAAATAGGTTAAATTTTATTGAGACAACAAATTATCAATCACACATAAATTTAAAAACATCAAAAACGAGATTTAAGTTTATCTTTGATGTTCCAAAAAACCCATATAAGATAGAATTTGAAAATCCGTTTACAAAAAAGATATATTCATTAGAAAAAACCTCTTTCATAGCATCACCATATGCTAAATTAAATTATCCATTAAATATAAATTTTAAAAATGAAAAGACAATAAAACTCCAGGGTAATTATAATTTTAACAAAACAAAAATATATAATGAAAAAGTAGTTATAGAGCCAGGTACTAAATTTAATTTGAAAAAAAATGTAAGCTTAATATTTAAAAACCAAGTAAATGCAAAAGGAACAACTGATGCACCTATAATTTTTCAAAAAGCTGAACAGGAAAATTGGGGCACTGTAGCTTTAGTAGGTAATTCAACACAAAATTCATTTTTTGAAAATATAATTTTTGATGGTGGAAGTGGTTTTGTAAGAGAAAATTTTACCAACAAAAATTTTGATTATTTCTCTATTGGAAATATAAGATTTATTTCTTCTTTATCTTTACATAATGCCAAAAATATATTATTCAAAAATATATTAGTAAAAAATAATCTTAGCTATGATGACGCTATACACGTCATTTATTCACAAAATATTTCATTTAAGAATTTGAAAGTAAATAAAGCTTTTGGTGATGGTATTGATATAGATATGTCAGAGAATATTTATTTACAAAATGCTATTATAAAAAACTCAAAAAATGATGCAGTTGATTTAATGGAGTCGATTGTTTTTATTAACAATTCTGAATTAGTTGGATCTAATGATAAAGGCATATCAGTAGGCGAAAATTCTTTTTTGGTGGTTAAAAATAGTAAAATTTCTGAAAATCAGGTTGGAATTGCTACAAAGGATAATTCTTACTCTTATATTGATAATTTGGAATTTAAAAATAATGATTTTCATATAAAAAATTATAAAAAAAATTGGAGATATGGAGATGGGGGTATTTCAGAAATACATAATTCAATTTTTGAGGTTAATAATTCAAATGATATAAGTAAAAAATTTAATCAAATTAGTGCAGATGAAGATTCTTCCATAAAAATAATCAAAAGTAAAATAGGCAATTCTTTAATAGATAAAAATATATTCTCTATTACAAAAAAAAATAAACACATAAACAAAATATCAAAAGTAAAAGATTTAGAAAATCAAGGTAAATTAATAAAAAAAAATGACTAAATTACAATCAAATAAAACTGAGAGCTTTTCAAGGTATGAATTTAAATTTCTACTGAGTAAAAAAAAAGCAGATCAAATAGAAAATGAGATAAAAAATTTTATGGTACTAGATATAAATGCAGACAAGAAAAAAAGTAAAAAATATTTTGTAAGATCTTTATATTTCGATACACCAGATTATGCTAATTTTTATGAAAAAGTTGATGGAATAAAATTGAGAAAAAAATTTAGAATTAGAAGTTATACTAATAAAGAAGATGGAAAATCAAATTTATTCCTAGAAATGAAGGGTAGAAAAAATCAAAAAACTTACAAATTAAGAACTAAAATTTTACAAGAACATCTTAATTTTTTTTCAAATCAAAAAAGCTTGTTTCAATTATTTAAATATTATTCTAGAGAAAATAAAGTAATTAATGACTTTGTTTTTGAGACACTAAGAAAGAAGATAGAGCCAAAGATTGTAGTCGACTATAATAGACGCCCATATATCAATAAATTTGGTCTTTTATTTAGACTAACATTTGACACGGAACTCAAAAGCAGCACTGGTCAAAATATTTTTGATAATGATAATAACTTTAATTTTAAAGAATTTGCATCAGGAAAAACTATACTTGAACTTAAGTTCGAAAGAAGTATTCAACCTTGGTTTCATAGGATAATTCAAAATTATAATTTAATGAGATTATCAATATCTAAATTTGCATTAGGTATGGAAAAAAATGGCTTTGGAAGTGAAACTTCAAATTGATTATTAAAAATGGAACCAGTATTTTTTTTTTTTATATTTAAACATAGATTTAGAAGAAGAGCTTTAAATAATTTTATTAATATTAAAAAGATTAAAAATTTTAAAATATTTGATCTAAGTGGGATTTTTAAATATTATATGTTGGGACTTCCATTACATTTATTATCTAAATTATTTACAAAATTTTTTAAAAATTTCATATTCATATCTTGTGATGGCAAACCCCAGATAAATAAACAAGGGATTAATATTTGGTTTGGAGGAACAAGTTATAAAATCCCAAATGAGTATAAAAATTTCAAAAATAATTGTTTTGTTTTTGAAAATTTTTCAAAATTAGAGGAAAATTTATTAGATTTATATCCCCACAAGCCTACAAAATCTAAATTATTAAAAGATTATAAAATTGTTTTTGTTGGAAGTTTTAATATCTCAGACTTTAAAGAAGTCGATGAAATTTGGGAAAAAGAGAAAAAAGAAATATTCAATAATTTAAGAATAATAGACAATTACAATTTTTGGAAAAAATATGATCTTCACAATCATGCTAGAATTCAAACATACTATTTACAATTAAAAGAGAGATTGAGGTTTAATTTGATAATTGAGTTAAAAAAAGTTTTCGGAAATAAAATATTAATTATTGGATCAAAATGGAAAGAATATATTAATGATTCATTGGATGACGAGTTCGACTTGGCAAAAATAAGTAAATTTTATAATGGAAATATTTGTTTAGATTTTGGCTCTAAATGGGGATCAAATATTTTTTATCCCAGATCAGTAGAAATTATCGAACACGGTGGACTCTTGGTTCAACTTGAGCAATCAAATGCATCAAAAAAGTTCTATGAACTTGATATAATAGAAAAATTTAACAATTTTGATCAATTATCAAAAAAATTAAATAATCTTATTAATGATGAAAATATATTTCATCAAAAAATTTGCAAACAGAATAATTTCTTCAACAATCCGGACTTAAATTACAATACTTTTAAAAAAATCTATGAGATATCAAAAAAAAAAAATTGATAAAAAAATTGTAATATTTATTCCATCAATAGAAAGAGGGGGAGTTGAAAAAAATTTATTTTTTTTAATTAATTATTTAAAAAAATTTTATTCAAACATATATTTAGTAACTTCTTCAAAAGTTAGTTTAAATAAAAACATTAAAATAATAAAGCCTAAATCAACTTTTTGGTTTAATAAAAGTAGATTGCTGAAAAGCATAATTTGTACTATCATTTTACTTAGATTTTTTAAGCGAAATGAAGCGCTGATTATTTCTTTTCAATCGAATGTTTTTTCTATAATTTTATCTAAAATAATGTCTTGGCCTGTAGTGATTAGATTGAATACTGCACCAGATAAATATATAGATAATTTTTTTAAGTTTTTTTTATATAAAATTTTATATAGTTTACCTAATCAAATTATTGTTAATAGTTTAGAGTTTAAAAAAATAATAAGTAATACTTTTAAATTAAATTCTACGGTTATTTTTAATCCAATCTTGAAATATAAAAAACAAAATCCTAAAATTAAGATGTTAAAAAATTATGGTGGTTTAAAAATTATCAATATTGGAAGGCTAACTGATCAAAAAGATCAACTTACATTGTTAAAATCAATGGCACTTATTTTAAAAAAATCACATATTAATTTTAAATTAGTTATAATTGGAAAAGGAAAAAATCAAACAATATTAAATAGATATATCAATGAAAATAATTTAACAAAGAATGTTTATTTATTAGGTTATAAAAAAAATGCTTTTTCATATTTGAGTCTATTTGATTTATTTATTCTATCATCTAAGTATGAAGGTTTACCAAATGCTTTATTAGAAGCGCAAATGAGCAAAGTTCCAATTATCTCATCAGATTGTCCAACTGGTCCAAAAGAGATACTTTTGGGTGGTAAATTAGGAATTTTATTTAAAACAGGAGATCATATCGACCTATATAAAAAGTTATTACTATTTGTTAAAGATAAAAAAAAATATAAACAAAAAGCCACTTTAGCCAAAAAATATTTAAATAGATTTGATTACAAAAAAAATCTTAAAAAATATTTAAAAATTATAAATAAATATATTTGATAAATTGAATAAAAATTTGAAAGTATCAGTTGTTACAGTAACTAAAAATTCAGAAAAATTTTTAGAGGAAAATCTACAAAGCCTAAAAAATCAAACATATAGAAATTTTGAACACATTATAATTGATGGTAAATCCACAGATAAAACTGTTGAAATACTTAAAAAATACTCTGATCAAATTCACTTTTGGAAAAGTGAAACAGACTCAAGCCTGTATGAGGCTATGAATAAAGGAATAAGCAAATCAACTGGCGATATAATAGGGATTCTTAATTCAGATGATATTTATTATCCCAAAGCATTATCAATAGTGAATGATTATTTTTCAAACTATCCAGATATAGACTTTTTATTTGGAAGTGTAGAAAAACATAAGTTAATGCATGGTTTTAATCCAAAAAAAATCAAATGGACTTTTGGATTTTATACAACTCACTCCATTGGTTTTTTTATACGAAAAACATCTCAATTAAAACTTGGTCTTTATGATACTCAATATAAATATTCTGCAGATTATGACTTATTTTATAGGATGATAGTAAAAGAAAATTTTAAAGGTATCGCGACTAAAAAAAATGAAATTTTAGGAAAATTCAGAAAAGGCGGTTTGTCTTCAAGAATTAGATATATAGATTTTTTAAGAGAAAATAATAGAATTAGAATTAATAATGGACAAAATAAGTTTATAGTTTACATAATTTTTTTATTAAGGTTAATAAGAAATTTTAAAAGATTATTTAAGTAATTGTGTCTAAAAAAAATTTAGTAAGTATCATAATTCCCTATCACAAGAAAAAAAAATATTTTGCTTCAACTATCAACTCAATTAAATCGCAAACTTATAAAAATTTTGAAGTTATATTGATATACGATGATAAGAATTTAGAAGAACTAAATTTTGTTAAAAATCAACTCAAAAAAATTAAGAAAAAAAAATTAATCGAAAATAAAAAAATTTTAGGTCCTGGATTGTCTAGAAATAAAGGCATCAAAAATGCGAAGGGCAAATACTTAGCTTTTTGTGATGCAGATGATATTTGGTCAAACAATAAGCTGAAGATACAATTAAACTTCATGAAAAAAAATAAACTAATTTTTTCACATTCAAATTATAATATTATAGACTCAAACAATAATAAAATAGGACAGTTTAGAATTAATCCAGTTATTTCTTATAATGATTTGATACAAAGCTGTGATATTGGTCTATCTACAGTAATAATTGATAAAAAACTTTTTTCAAATAAAAACAAGTTTTGTGAATTAAAAACTAAAGAAGACTATTTTTTATGGTTAAACATAATTAAAGATATAAATTTAATTTACGGAATAAATAAATTTCTTGTTTCATGGAGATATACAAAAGGTTCCTTATCAGACTCTTTCTTCCAAAAATTAAGTGATGCATATAAGCTATATCATTATTATAAAAAATTCAGTATTATCAAATCTATTTTTTACGTAACCAGATTATCATTTAAGGCTTTAATAAAAAAAACTAAAATTTATAATTTATAATGAATGAAATTACTTTAGTTATTCCTGCAAAAAATGAACCAGAATCTTTGCCAAAAGTACTTGATGAATTAAAAAAATATGATGTAAAAAAAATAATTGTTATGTCAAAAGATGATTTGTCTACTTACAGTTCAATCAAAAGTTATAATGAAAAAATTCTTTTCCAAACTGGTAAAGGATTTGGAAACGCACTCAGAGAAGGTATTAGCTCGGTGGAAACAAAATACTTTTGTGTGTTTAATGCTGATGGATCTTTTGATCCTTCAGATTTATATAAATTAAAAGAAAAGCTAGAGAGTGGTTCTGATTTTGTTTTTAGCTCTAGATATATTAAAGGAGCAGGAACCGAAGATGATACTTTTTTAACAAGCGTTGGAAATTTTTTTTTTACTCAATTATGCAATTTTTTATTTAAATTGAAAATTTCAGATGTTTTATATACGTATGTTATGGGATCAGTTGAGGCGTTTAAAAGCCTTGATATGAGGTATAATGATTTTTCATTTTGCGTAGAATTACCAATTAAAGCTAAAAAAAAAAATTTTATTTTAACCGATTTTCCAAGTTTTGAGAGATCAAGAATAGCAGGCGTGAAGAAGGTAAATGAATTTAGAGATGGTTTTTTAATACTAATTTCTATATTAAGACTTTTAATAGTTAAAAAATGAAAAAAAAAGTTGCATTAATCACAGGCATTACAGGACAAGATGGTTCATATTTAGCTGAGTTATTATTAAAAAAAAAATATGTTGTCCATGGAGTAATTAGAAAATCTTCATCCTTTAACACAGGAAGAATAGATCATATTTATATTGATCCACATAATAAAACAAATTTCTATTTACATTATGGTGATTTAACCGACAGCAATAGCGTTTATAATATAATTAATAAAATTAGACCAGATGAAGTTTACAATCTTGGAGCTCAGAGTCACGTTGGAGTATCTTTTGATAATCCGGAATATACTGCAGAAGTTTCTGGAATAGGAACATTAAGAATTTTAGAAGCATTGAGATTTTTAAATATTAAAAAAGTAAAATTTTACCAAGCAAGTACTTCAGAGCTTTTTGGAGAAACTTACAATAAAAATGTATTTGATGAAAATTCAAAGTTTCATCCCAAGTCCCCATATGGTGTTGCTAAATTGTATTCATATTGGATTACTTCTGTATATAGGGAGTCCTATGGCATTTTTGCAAGCAATGGTATTCTTTTTAATCATGAGAGCCCAAGAAGGGGAGAAACTTTTGTAACTAGAAAAATAACAAGATTTTTAACAAGAAAAAAACTTGGATCTAAAGACGTTTTGTATTTAGGTAATCTCAATGCAAAAAGAGATTGGGGACATGCAATTGATTATGTTGAAATGCAATGGAGAATTTTACAACAAAAAAAACCTGAAGATTTTGTTGTTGCAACAGGAAATTCTTATAGCGTCAGACAATTTATAGATATGTGTGCAAAAGTTTTGAAAATGAAAATTATTTGGACGGGAAAAGGGCTTAATGAAAAAGCTTACATATTAAATAAAAATAAAAAGGAATTATTGATTAAAGTTGATAAACGTTATTTTAGACCAAATGAAGTTCATTATCTTAGAGGTGATGCAAGAAAAGCTTTTAAAAAATTAAGATTCAAGCCAAAGTTTACTTTAAGAAAATTAGTTGAGGATATGATCAAAAGTGATTTAGAGTTAGCCAAATCTGAATTAAAGTAATTTTAATGGAAAATATTAAATTATTTTTTATTATTGTTTCATATAGTTTAATAATTAATTATTTTTTTTCTAAGTTTTCTTTTCTAAGAGATAAAAAAGGCATTTCAGAACATAAGATTCTCATAAATCAAAGTATTTCACCTCCATTTTCTGGTGGATTAATAATTTTACTAACTCTATTTATTTTTTTATCAAAAGAAAATTTATATTTATTGACTTTATGTTCATTAATTTTTTTATTTGGATTTTTATCTGATACAAATATTTTAAGATCTCCAAATTTTCGTTTTGTTATACAAATTTTATTTTTAGTTTTTTTCATAATATTAATGGATATTACAATTGATTCTATAAGAGTAGATTTTTTTGATAATCTTCTTAAAAATTTTTATTTTAAATTTTTTTTTTCAACATTTTGTATTTTGGTTCTTGTTAATGGAACAAACTTTATTGACGGGCTTAATACCTTAGTTATAGGTTATTATATTTTAGTATTATTTTTTGCTAATACTCTTTTAGGAGATTTTTCCTATGATTTTTTTAATGAAAACTTATTTTCTGTTTTAATTACCACTTTATTGATTTTATTTTTTCTTAATTTATTCGAGCTTTTATATTTAGGTGATGGAGGTTCCTATTTACTAGGAGTTTTTTTTGGTATTCTCTTAATTGATATATATAATAATAATAATTCAATTTCACCATATTACGTAATGAACCTTTTATGGTATCCTGCATATGAAAACTTGTTTTCAATAATAAGAAAAATTTCAATTAAATACTCAGCATTTAAACCTGATAATTTACATTTACATCAATTAATTTATTTAAATTTTAATAGTTTTTTAAAAAAAAAAATTACCAATCCTATAGTTGTGAATACTTTTTCAGGTTTGATGATTAACTTATTTAATTTAATCGTATTCTATTTAGCAACCTTAAATTATTCTAATACAAAATATCAATTAACAATTACAATTTTTTCATTAACAATTTATAATTTCTTATACTTTATATTAAAAAAAAAATTAGCTAATTAATTATTCAAAAAGTTTATTTTTTTAAATAAAATTGGTCCTAAAAATTTTCCAATAGCTCTAAATAAGTTATTATTTAGGCTGATGAAATAATTTTTTTTAAACGGTAAAAATAAAATAAGAATAAATTTTAGTAAAAAATAAATTGATTTTATGTAATTGATTAAAATTCCAAAAAGATTACCATGCATTTTTCTATCAATGTAGTTACCAAGTATACCAAGTCTGTAACTTCGCTTAATGAGCCAATTTAGACTTAACCTATGAGCATGAATGGTTTCAGTTACAGATATTTCTTTTGACCAATAAATTTTTTTTCCTAGTTTTGATAGTTGTAAAAAAAATAGCTGATCTTCTCCCATTCCAAATTTATTTAAATTTTGATCAAACTTTAAACTATTATTCTTTATAATACTGTATTTGAAAAAAACATTATTTGTAGCAGCCCAATTAACTTTTGAAATATCTTTTTTATAACTTTTCTCAAAAAACATTGTGTAATTTATTTTATCTTTATGAAAATTGTTTTTATTGTAATGTTGTGGACCAGTTACAACGTCTGCATTTAAATTATTTATAGTTTTAGTTGTATTTATTAACCAATTTGGATCTAAAATACAATCATCGTCAATAAAACCAACATATTTTGGATTTTCTTTATTGATAAAATCTAAGCACGCATTTCTGGCAAAAACTACACCTCTCCTTTTTTCGTTTTTAAGAAAAATTTTAAAGTCAATTTTTTTTTTGAAATTTTTAATTATATTTTTTGAGGAAAAATTAATAGTATTATCTAAGATTAATATCTTAATATTAAATTTTTTTAATAGCTTTAATCTTTTTATACTTAACAAACAATCAATTAATTTGTTATTTCTTTTATAAGTGCAGATACATAAAATGATATTATCCATTTTAATTTAATAATTTATTTAAACTTTTATAATGCCAAAATTTAGTAAATTCCTTTATTCTTTTTTTAACCAAAATTTTTTGATTTAAAACTGTCAAATCATGCGGGCTATCTTCTATTCTTTGAAATTTTTTATAGAGATCTTCTAAATTATTATTCTTAAATAAAAAATTTTTATTTACAATAATTTCATCAGGACCATTTGGGCAATCACTAGAAATTATAGTCAAGTTAGACAACGCAGCTTCTATTAAAACAAAACCAGGATCTTCCCATAATGAGGATAATATAAAATATTTAGAATTTTTTAAATATTTATAGACATTATTTTGATGACCTAAGATATAAATTTTATTTTGAAGCTTAAAATCTTTAATTATTTTTTCTAATTTGTGCCTATTTTCACCTTCACCTAAAATAATTAATATGTATTCAGGATAATCCTTTTCTATTTTTAAAAAAAAATTTACCAATAATTCGAAATTTTTTTGTTTAGTTAATCTTCCGATACCTATAATGATCTTTTTTTCTAAAAATTTATTTTCAATTTTTTCTTTAGATTGATCTTTAAATTTTTCGATATCAATTACTGGATCTTTTAAAATTATTAATTTTTCATCAGAAAAAATTTTTTTTTGTTTAAAATAATCATAAGTCGCTTTTGTTGGACAAGTAACAATATGAATATTATTTGAAAAAAGTTTCCAAAAAAAATGTCTTAAAATATTTATTTTTGGTAAACCAGAAATTCTTAAAATGATCTTGGTTTTTTTTTTAAAAAAAATAGATAAAAGTATTGGCAATGAAGTTATCAGATGTATAATTAAATAATTTGGTTGTTCTTGTTTTATTAGCCGTTTCAATTTAAAAAAATTAAACAAAAAAATAAAAATATATGAAAGTCTACTTTTGATATAACTATTTTTTGGAATAATATTTATTAAATTTTTATTGTTTAAATTGATAATGTTAATTTTTTTATTAATAAATTTCTTATATTCTTCCCATTCTCCAATAGCATTAATAATAGATACATCGTATTTTTTTTGTTTTTCATATTGAATAAGAGACTCAGCTGATCTTATTACAGCTTGGATTGTAGCTATTTTAGAAAAAAACGGGGACCAGTAAAAAATTTTCATTTAATAAAATTATTTCTTTTTTGCTAAAAAAATAATTCCAATAGGAAATATATCTTTTAAATTTGTTTTTATAAAAATTTGCAAAAAATTATCTAATAAGAAACAGATTAATAAAAATAGTTGACTAAAAATTGGCAAAAACCGTAAATAAGCAAAAAGTAATGAATAACAAGCTGTAAAAGGTCCTTTTCCAAGACATTCTATTTTAATTATTTTAAATTTTTTTTTTTTAAGTTCATTTTCAAAAAATTGTTTAGTAAATCTAAAATAATCTTTTGGTGCTCCATGAATTTGATAAATGAAAGGAGTAGAGCCTATAAGTGTACCATCTTTTTTTAATATTCTGTTAATTTCAGTCAATGAAGTGTGATAATCTGGTAAGTGCTCTAAAACGTTAAAAATTAAAATATTATTATATTTATTGGATCTAATTTTTAATTTTTTTGTTAAGTCTGCCCTAAAGATTTTTAATTTTTTGTTTTCGAAATTATTTGACAGATGAAATTCATTGTCATGTTTTATGAAATAGGAAAAATTATTTTCAATAGTTTCAGTGGCACCTAATTCTAGTGACAATCCTTTTAAAGATAAATTTGAACAAAAGTTGATTTGATATTTTCTTAAAAGACTTCCACTTCCAAGTAATAATCTCAAAATATTGTATAGTTTTTCTTTCATAGTCACTAAGTGTCTTATAATTATTTTTATAATATATGTGTATATTTTTTTAATATTATAAGTTATATACTCACAAATTCGACAAACAAATTTACAAAACAATGAAAAATATTTTAATTACGGGTGCAAGCGGTTGGTTGGGTATTAATTTAATTAATGCCTTTTTAAAAGGTATAGATATTTATCCTGAAACTCATAACCTTAGTGAAAATTTAAATATTAATGTATTTATTCCCAAAAATGAACACGAAAAGTTATTTAGACTATTTGGAGATAAAATAAATTATTTTTATGGCGATGTAACAAGTTTCGATGATTGTAAAAGTTTTTTAGATAACTTTAAAAGTGGAGTATTGTTTCATCTGGTGGGAATTATTCATCCAAGAAAAATTTCAGATTTATATAACGTTAACTTTCAAGGAACAAAAAATATATGTCAAAATGCAATTGATAACAATATTGAGAAAATTATTGTCTTATCCTCTAATTCTCCGTTTGGTTTGAATGTTAATCAAAATACACCATTTGATGAAAATTCAAAATATAACCCTTATTTTAATTATGGTAGATCTAAAATGTTAATGGAAGAATATATTAGAGAAATACAAAAAAAAAAACTGATAGATACGGTTCTTGTTAGAGCAATGTGGTTTTATGGACCGCATCAGCCAGATAGACAAAATTTATTTTTTGAAATGATTAATAAAGGAAAAGTTCCCTTAGTTGGTTCAGGTGATAATTTGAGATCTATGTCTAATACTGAAAATTTAAGTTATGGATTAATACTCGCATACTTAAAAGAAAAAGCAGTAGGAAATGCTTATTGGATTGCTGATAGAAAACCTTATAGTCAAATAGAAATTATTATGACAATAAGAAAAGTTCTTCTAGAACATTTTTCAATAGAATCTAAAAATAAAAATATTAGACTACCTGGTTTTTTTAGTGACTTAGCATATGTTGCAGATGCAATCTTACAAAAAACTGGTCTGTATAATTCTAAAATACACGTGCTGTCAGAACTTAGTAAAAACATATTTTGTACGATTGAAAAAACTGAAAAAGACCTTGGGTATAATCCAAAAATTGACCTTAGTTTGGGTTTAAAAAGAAATTTTCAATGGATGCAATCAAACAATAGTCTAAAATTTTAAATCTAATGATTCATTTAGTAACTGGTGCATGTGGATTTCTTGGCTCAGCTATAGTCAAAGATCTTGTAAAAAAAAATCAAAAAGTCATATCTTTAGACATAATTGAAGATGATAAAATTTCTTCAATTTCAGAATTTCATAAAATAGATATCTTAGATAAAGAAAACCTTTACAAATTATTAAAAAAAGCAGATGTGGTTCATCATAATGCTGCTTTAGTGCCATTATCAAAAGCAGAAAAAAAATTTAACGAGACCAATGTTGTTGGCACAAAGAATGTAATAGATTTAGCTCTTAAAAGTAACAATATTTCTCATATAAGTCATATGAGTTCGTCTGCAATTTTTGGAAAACCTAAAAGTGAAACATTAAATGTCGATTATATGAGTTATAATCCAACAGGCTCTTACGGAGTTTCCAAATATCATGCCGAGATGGAAATGGTTAATAATAAAAAAAAATTTGATGAAGCAAAGATTTCATGTTCAATAATAAGACCTAGACCAATTTTAGGTGAGGGTAGACTTGGAATATTTGAGATATTGTTTGATTGGGTTAGGGATAATAAGAAAATACCTATCATTGGTGATGGTAATAATACATTTCAATTTGCAAATACTGCAGACTTGGTTGACGTAAGTGTAGAGACTGCTGAGAGAAACATATCTGGTATCTTTAATGTTGGAACTGATCGTTATGGTACCCTTAAAGATGATTTGAATGGTTTTTTTCAAAAAGTAAATTCTAAATCTCAAGTTTTACCTATAAACAAGAATCTTTGTATTTTTTCTTTAGCAGTTTTAGACAAATTAAATTTGTCACCCCTTTCTTCTTGGCATTATCTATCTTATTCATGGAATTTTCATTACGACCTAAAAAATTCTTTTAAAATATTGAAATGGAGACCAAAGTTATCAAATATTGAGATGTTATGTAATTCCTACAATGATTATTTAAATAGAATTGATGAACTAGGATATGATTCTTCACTCCACAGAAGTAAAATTAAACAAAAATTTTTAGGTATTTTAAAAAAATTTTTGTAAATGAATGAATTATATATCTACAATTGCTCGAACAATTAAAGTTAAAAATTGGATTAAGAATATATTAATTTTAGTTCCAATTTTTTTTTCTTCTTTATATCTTTCAGAAGAAGTTTTAATTGGTTTAATAGATATATTTTTTCTTCTCTCTTTTTCATCAAGTACTATTTATATTCTAAATGATCTTATAGATTGCAATGAGGATAAAAAAGATTTAATAAAAAAAAAAAGACCCATAGCATCTGGTGAGATTTCAAAGAAAAATGCAATTATACTTTGTTTAATATTATTCTTAACTCTACTAAGTTTTTTATTTTATAAAAATAACTTTGTTTTAAATATGGTTTTTATAACATATTTTTTATTAAATTTATCTTATTCAATCTTTCTTAAAAAAATTTATATAATTGATGTAGTTGTTTTATCATTATTTTATATTATTAGGGTGTTAGCACCAATTTATTATTTTAATTTGGATTTTTCTAAATGGTTAGTATCAATTATTTTTTTTGCAGTACTAACTGTTGGGTTTGGAAAAAGACTTATGGATTTAAATAATAATAAAATTAACAAAAATTTTGTATCTCTCTATAATACAAATGAACTTCAAAAGTTTATATTAATTAATTCTTCAATATTAATAATCCTATTCTTTGTATTCTCTATATCCGAAAAAAGTATAGATAAATTTGGAGAAAATTTTTATTTAAGCTTTGTGATAGTAGCCCTTGGTACAGCAAGATATTTATTCTCATTATTTAAAAAAAATTTTTCTGATCCTGTAGAAGTATTCACTAAAGATAAAATTTTAATATTATTAGTGATATCCTTTGGTTTTTACAGTCTATATTGTATTTATGCTTTATGATTTTGACTTTATTTTTTTAAACTTATCTACGATATCTGTTAAAAAGTTTACTAAAGTCATTAAATAAAAACCAGATATTGTAAATGTAATTCTTTCCATAGTAGTTTTAATTGAATATTCAATTTCCATATCTCTGAATAGGTAAGCACTAAAAATAAAACAAGTGCTTAAAAATAAATATAATAACATAGAGTTATTATACGCTATATTTATCTTATAATATTTATTGTAAATTATTAAAATTATTCCAAAAATTAAAAATATATTATTTAATAAATAATAAATCAGATACGGTATGATGAGTTTTAATTTAAAAATTATAAAATTTAGATTTAAGATTTCAAAATAATTTAAATCATATGGGTGTCCAGTTTTATCTAGCATCACATTTTGTGAAATCTCATAAACCATATATTTAAATAAAACGATTAATACAAAACATAAACTCATATACATTTTTTGTTTAATATTAATTTTATTACTCAAATTAAAAATTATAAACATGATAGATAAATAAACTACTCCTTCAGCTTTTATCCACAAGATAAGATTGCATGTGATTACAAAAAAAATTGAATATAAAATATTTTTTGTATTTAATATTTTCATAAAATATTTTGATAATAAAATTAAGAATGAGAATATAAGAATTTCTTGAAGTCCAGAAAATCTCTCATATTCATAAAAAAACAATACCAACAAAAAAAATATTATTATTCTGAAGTCATTATCTTCAAAATTTTTTTTACAAATATAAAATAAAGAAAAACAAGAGACAAAAACATAGAATAATCTTCCAATATACTCATAATTAATATTAATTAACTTCCAATAAAATGACCAAAAAAAAGATCCTAAATGGGGATGAAAACCATATTGAAATTTATTTAAATCATAAAAATTTTGTCCTTCAATAAAAAACAATGATTTAATAAAGTAAAAAAATTGGGCATCCCATCCAAGTTTTAATTTTGCAGTAACATGAATAGAAATAATAAAAAAAATAGATGCTAAAAATATTATATTTAAAGTCATACTTTTAAAATCTTTTAAATTCTTAAATTTTAGAAAATAAGAATAGAAAAAAAAGAGTATTAAGAAAGTGTAATAAATGTAATTATAATTTTCCATTGCAAGAGGAAGAAGTGAAAAAATTAACAAAATATTACAATTAATAATCAAATTAAATGAAGCTAAATCTAACGATGAACAATCATTAAAAATCTTATTTTTAGTGTTAAATATATTTAATGGTACAAATGTAATTAACAAAAATGAAAATAAGGCTAAAATTATATTTGTAATTTCAATCATAATTTTTCAACAAGGTAGCAATTTTCAAACTCATTTATAATTTTGAAATTATTTAAGTCATACTTATTTTGTAGGGTTATATCTATACTTTTAACTTCATTTGAATTATGAAGTTTGAAAAATAGCTTACTTTCAGAAAGATTTAAATTTTTGAAAATTAAATTTAGGTTCTCTTTTTTATTTTTTCTTAATTCAATATTTTCAATTATTTTCTTATTAAGCGATTTATCTATTGATAATATTTCTAATTTAATTTCTTCGTTTGTTAAATTAGCATAATCTGAAACTTTTATTTTTGAGATAGTTTCAAAATTTTGAGCTATAAATTCTACATCTTTTAACTCATATATACCTTTGTTTGATTTGTTGAGATTAATCTCATACTGAGGTCCCGGATAATTTAAAAATATTAATTTGTTTGAAGCTTTACCTATGTTCTTTGTGTTTAGAATTGCCCAATTATTTTGAGGCACATGTTCATAATTAATAATTTTAGGATTTTCTTTAAAATTATATTTTTTTTTAATGCTACGTAAATATCCTATACCTTCAGGTGAACAAAAACCGTAAACACTATTTATTCGTTCATCATAATTTTTTGAAATAATAAAATGAATATTTTTTACAAAATTGGTTTTTGTTGAAAAAAAAAATAAAACTAAAATGATTAGAATAGAATTTTGTACAAAATTATTCTTTAATTTATTCATTCAATTTTTATATCATTTATTTAATTATAAATTTATCTTTTTATCAATGTGATCAGATAATCTTAGAGCTAATTGAACTATAGTGTAGGTTGGGTTTGAATATCCTCCTGTTGAAAACGTTGAACTTCCACAAACATATAAATTTTTAGTAGAGTGAACTTTTAAATTTTTATCAACAACAGAGATTTTTGGATTATCTCCTATTCTTGTTCCACCCATATGATGATGAACCCCTAAGTGTTCGTAATTTGTCAAATTTTCAATATTTTCTTTAATAGCAACTCTTCCTATATCTTTTTTAACAAAAAAATTTCCCAATTCTTGCAAAATAGTTTTCATTGAAATTAATGTATCAATTGATTGTTTGTAGTAAAGATTGGTAATTGGAATACCATTGTTATCTAATTCATTTTTATCTAATTCAATTCTATTTTTTTCATCTGGAAGTTCTTCAAGATTCATGAATATATCTCCACATTTTAAATCTTTATCAAAAATACTTCTTGCAATTTTTTTACCATAATCAGGTGCCACACATAAAAAATCTTTAACTATCTCTTTGTATAATTTGGTATCCTCTTTGGCATTCATATAAATTGCACCACTCATTATCTTTTTTTCATTAATTAAATCTTTGCTAGCAGAAATGTGAATAGGTCCGTCATAATTTATAAAGTTATCTTTTAATATTTCTTTTATTTTTGACTTATATAAAAAACCAACACCCCCAAGTATCCACGGATGAGTCATCCAGAATTTACCAATCGGCAAATCTTTATTAAGTAATCCTTTACTTTTTTGGTTTGTCCATAACAATATTCTTGAGTTTTCAATTCCACCACTGCATAAAACAAAAAAATTAGATTTAATTTTATGAATTTTTTTATTTTGGGCGACAACTACTTTATTTATAATTTGATCGTTACCTTCAAAATGTGTCACTTGAGAATTTAATACTAAATGAATATATTTTGATTTTTTAATTTCATCTTTATATTTTTCTGCAAATCTTACTTTTGAATATCTAAATTCAATCTGATTAAAGTATTTGTCTAATCTAGCTTTTTTGAATTTATTTTTTATATCTAAAATTTTACAGGTTTCATTCTCATAATTTGAAATTTCTTTGTAATTAAGACCCCATTTTTCAATATTCCATTTTTCAATGGGCTTACACCATCCTCCCCAGTGTCCACTAGTACCTCCAAGCTGTCTTAATCTGCTATATCTTAAGTCATCAATTTCATCACCTATCACCTTGGATCTATAATTTTGTTGGGAACTATCACTATACTCTTCATCTCCAGCTTCAATTATTAAACTATTAATTTTTTTTTTTGCTAATTTTGTTGCAAGTGTAATTCCAGCCGGACCACTGCCAATAATAACAATTGGAAAATTTTTATCTTTAGTATCTAATATATTTTTGTAAATCATTAATCATTTTCATTTAAATACCAATAAAATTTTTTTAGTTTTTTTTTTTTTATTCTAAGATTTGTATTGAAATTTTCTTTGGCATTTGATTTGCCAAAGTATATAAATGAAAAAATACTTAAAAAAAATAATTTAATAAAATTTCTTCTAAATTTTTTCATAATTAATCTTATTTTAATATTTTTTTTCTAAAATTTAAATATTCTTTTTTATAGGTAAGATATGTTAGAGAAAAAATTATCCAAAAAATAGAACCATTGAAAGTACTAAATATTCCCGCTCCAGGTAGTAACGGCGTAAAAAAAAGAAGAATATAAGTAATATTGCTTAAATGACTTATATTGTGAGTATTTAAGAATATCCTAATATTTTTAAATAAAAAAACAATCATGAAGGAAGTAATAAAAAAATATCCTATAATTCCTAATTCAGAAAGTATTTCAAAATGAATTTGATGTGGGTGAGTACTACATCTCTGAGCAGAAAATTTTATTTTTTCTTCAAAATAAATTTCTTTTGAACATTCTTTCCTAAAGTTTTTATTACCCACTCCAGTAATTGGATGATTTTTAAAAATCTTTATTGCTGTATCAAAATGAGCAAAATATTTAATATTTTCAAATTTTTCTAAAAAAGTTTTGTTTCCTTCAACTACTAAAATTCTTTTAAAAAATACAGAGTACCTATCTTTAATATCATCATTTAAATAAACAAATGATGAAATTATTAAAAAAAATACCGGAATTAAATATTTAAAACTAATATAAAAATTTTTATTATTTAAAAATATTCCAATTACAATAAATAAAAAAGCAGATTTTATAAAATTAGATCTTTCACCAGTCAGAAAAATTGAAACTGGAATTATCAAAAAAATAATCAAAAAAAACAATATTGATTTATTTTTTTTACTTTGGCTTAAGAAATATGTAACTGTAGCAAATCCAAAGCAAAGAATGTAACCACCAACAACCATTTCATCTTTAAAAAAAGATATTATTCTTTGAGGATTAGGACTTTTAAATCCAAAAATATTTTTGCCAAAATATTTTTCATAAAAAATATCAATAATTACTACCAATATAATGATTAACCAATTAATTTTGATTTTAGATAGAACCTTCTCTTTTTCAACTAATGTTGAGAAAGCAAATACTAATAAAATAAACTTGATAAATAAAATAGATCTTACTAATCCCCCAGACTCATTTTCAACTATAAAAAAAAGCGAATAAGTAGAATTGATGATTAAAAAAATGTACAGGAAAAATAAAGCTAAAAACATTTTACTTTTTAGCCATGTCCAAAATTCAAATTTTAAACAATAAATTAAAAAAATTATACTTATAATTAATATATTTAAATTAATTGCTGCATTTCCAACTAAAATAGAAATAGGAAGCAAACTAAAAAATAAAATAGATGCCTTATCAAAGATATTTAAACCCTCATTATTTATTAATTGATTAAATTTTACCATAAATTATATAACTAATTTAAATCTATATGGATCAGATTCTAATTTTACTATTTTTTTATTTTTTAATTTTGTATTCAATTATGGGATACGGGAGAATATTTACATTAATTAATTCCAATTATCAAGCAAGCTCATTTGATAGTCTGCTTGGTTTAGCAATTTTAATTTTTATTTCATATCTCACCAATATTTTCTTCCCACACAATTATTTACATAATTCAATAATTATTTTACTTGGTTTAATAGTATTTATTTATGATTTTCGTCAAAATTTTTTTAAAAGAAGAAAAGAGATAAAAGATTTAACAATAATTTTTTCAATTATATTTATGGGGTTGTTAATGTATAAAAATCATGATGATTTTTTTTATTATCATTTTCCATACACTATAATTTTAACAGAATTTGAAAAAGTATTTGGGTTAGGTAATTTAAATCATGGCTTTAGAACACCATCCTCAATTTTTTATTTGAATTCATTATTCTATTTACCAGGAATTAAGTACTTCTTTTTAAATGGTGGTGCCGTATATATTTTTGGTTTTTCTAACTTTATACTTTACAATGTAATTAGAGACCAGCTAATTAAAAAAGACTTCAGCCATATTTTATTTTTATCAATACTTTCTCTTCTTTACATTAATACTTCTTTCCCAAGATTATCAGAGCACGGAACAGATAGATCTGCATTAATTTTAATTTTTTTGATGAGCATATTTTATCTTAAAAGTTTAAATTATGAAAAAAAGAAATTAGATCAAAAATATTTCACTAATTATTATACGAAACTCGTAATACTTTTCGCTATTATAATCTCTTTAAAGGCGTTTTACATTATATATTCTATAATTTTCTTATTGTGGTTTTTTCAAATTAGTAAATTTTTCAAACTTAACAGTTTAATAAATTTAGTATTAAAAAATTACTATACGTATTTAATTTTAATATTTTTTATATTTACAATTTTCACAACTTTTACAAATACTGGTTGTTTAATTTACCCAGCAAGATTTACTTGTTTTGAAAATTTAAGTTGGGCAATACCTTTACAGCAAGTTGATCAAATGTATTTATGGTATGAACAGTGGTCTAAAGGTGGAGCGGGACCTAATTTTAGAGTTGAAAATCCAGAGGTTTATGTTGCTAATTTTAATTGGGTTAGTAATTGGATTGATGTTTACTTTTTTAATAAAGTATCTGATAATATTTTAGTTATAACAACAATCTCAATCATAACTATTTTTTTATTTAGATATAATCAATCTAAGATAAAGATAAAAAAATATAACTATAAATTTTTTTATCTATTAATTTTACTTTTAACTCTTGAGTGGTTTTGTAACCATCCTGCGCTAAGATATGGAGGTTATACACTTTTAGCTTTAATATTTTTTATACCAATATCAGTTTATTTAAGTATGTATAAGTTTGATTATTTAATTACTAAGAAAAAAATTTATCTTATTTTATTATTGGCGATAATAATTTTTGTGAGTAGAAATATTAGTAGGATTGATAAA
This sequence comes from Pelagibacterales bacterium SAG-MED01, assembly GCA_014654455.1. Classification (GTDB taxonomy): domain Bacteria; phylum Pseudomonadota; class Alphaproteobacteria; order Pelagibacterales; family Pelagibacteraceae; genus Pelagibacter. The sequence goes on along the minus strand of JACWCY010000001.1, from coordinate 64,372 downwards.
GAATTTGAACAATATGGTTATAATCCATTTAATAAAGCTTTTTTCTATTTGAATAAAGACGGTTTTATATTAAATGATCTAGTCAAAGTAGAATATAAAAATAAGAGGAAAAACACTAGATTTTTAGTAATTAAAAAATAATGAAAAAAAAAATTGTTATAACTGGTGGAGCCGGATTTGTTGGAACCAACCTAATTAAATATTTATTAAAAAAAACTAAATTCAAACTTGTTAGTATTGATAATTATTCTTCAGGTTCATTAAAAAATCATCAGAAATCATCAAGAGTAAAATATATAAAAGGAGATACTAAAGATATTGATAAAATTTTGAAAAATACGAAAAATATTCATTCCATTTTTCATTTTGGTGAATTTTCGAGGATATACCAAAGTTTTTTACAAATGGAGAGTTGCTTACAATCTAATTCTGTTGGATCTAATTCAGTATTTAATTACTGTTTGAGTAACAAAATAAAATTAATTTATTCTGCAACCTCAGCATCGCTGGGAAATAAGGGAAGAGATAAAGATCTTTCTCCTTATGCATTCACAAAGGCTAAAAACTTAGAATTATTAGAAAATTTAAAAAAATGGTTTAATTTCAAATTTGAAATTATTTATTTTTATAATGTTTATGGACCTCACCAAATTTCTAAAGGAAAAATGGCAACAGTTGTTGGAATATTTGAAGATCATTACAAAAAAAAAAATCCTTTACCAGTAGTAAGACCGGGTTCTCAGTCAAGAAGATTTACACATATACAAGATACAGTAGAGGTTTGCATCAGAGCTTGGAAAGAAAATAAATGTAGACATTACAGTATTTTGAATAAAAAATCTTACTCAATACTTAATGTTGCAAGAATGTTTAATACTCGTATTAAATTATTACCTTATAGAAGAGGTGAAAGGTATGCATCCGCTCTAACAAATATAAATCTATCTAATAAAGTTTATAGGGTTTTTGGAAAAATAGATTTAAAAGATTATATCTCCAAGATTATTAAAAATAATTAATTATAGAGTTTTTAAAAAAACTCATTAGTAAAAAAAACAAATATAATCCAATATATTTGAAAGATATTTTTCTAAAATTTATGACAATTTTTTTGTAATTAAATTTTATTAAAAATAAAAGAATTATATAAATGAGAGGATCAAAATATTTATGATAGATTGAGTATTGAGCATTATAAACTATTAAAATGAAAAATAAGATAATATTATTTAAATTTACAAGATCATAAATAAATATCAAATATATGAAAATTATAAATACTAAAAAAACTAGAATTGGACTCGAAAACAATAATTGAGATAAATGTAAAAATAAACCACCACCAGTTCTACCAACACCTTCTGTTTGGTTACTATAATCGTAGAAAAAAATATTTAATAGAATAAAAATTAATAAAAAGATTAAATTTTTATTTAATTTAAGTCCTTCAAAAAATAATTTTTTATTAATTTCAATAAATGGAATAAAATAAAAGAAAAAAATTGTCGAGATCAAAATAATTTTATTAGAAAAATTAAGCTTTGAACTTAGAGCAGCTCCTGTAACATTCATTTTTAAAAAATAAAAATCTTTCTCAATTGTAAAATGAATAGCTGGCAATGCGAGCAAAATATTTAAAATAATTATAATGTATAAATTTTTTGAAAATTTATAATGTAAAAAAAACTTGTATAAATAAAACAAAGAAAAAAGAGCAAAGTTAGGCGTAAAATAAGCTGCAACTGCTAAAAAGAAAACATTATTGAGTGAAAAAATAATTTTCTTTTTTTCATTATCGATAGTTTCAAATTTTATATAGAAATAGTTCGAAATTATAAAAAATAATAGTCCATAAATTAATGGGTATGGCCAAATTATAAGTGATCTTATTGTAGGTGATAAAAATAATATTGAAGTAAAAATTATTTTTACTTCATATGAGAGATCGGGATATTTTATTTTTAAAGATTTATAAAAAAAATAAAAGATAGGAATTATTATTAAAGAATTTAAGTATCTTAAAGTATCTAAATCAGTACCTAAACTTATAAATACTGATTGAAAAATAGAAAAAATGGGAGAATTTCTTGCCTGAAGAATACCTATTCCATAATTACTAAAAGTTTCGGAAAAATTTTCAGAAAAAAGTAAACTAAATTTTAAAATAAAAAAATGATCATGTTCAGCCCCTCCTAATGTATCTTCTCCAAAATAAAAAGAGACAATTAAACTTAGTATTATAATAAGTGGTAAAATTAATATTTTCTTATTGTAAATTCGCATTTTTAAGCAATTCATTAATGGCAAAATTTTAATATTAATACCTATAATTTTTTAATTTAACAATTATATAATCAATAAAAAAAAAACTTGATTGTTTATTAAAAGTAAATATTAGTTTCGATATATAATATTCTTAATAATTGATGCTAAAAAAAAATTCCAAAATCTTTGTAGCTGGTCATAATGGTTTAGTAGGTAGTTCAGTAGTTGATTTATTAAAAATTAAAAAATTTAAAAGAATACTTACAGCAAGTCGCAAAAAATTAGATTTAAGAAATCAAAAAAAAGTAGATCTATTTTTTAAAAAAAAAAAACCAGATATTTTAATTATATGTGCTGCTAAAGTTGGAGGTATTATTGAAAATAAAAGTAAACCATTAGAGTTTTTAATTGACAATTTTCAAATTCAAAAAAATTTACTTTTAGCTTCAAAAAAATATAACATTAAAAGAACAATCTTTTTGGGTTCTTCTTGCATTTATCCAAAAAAATCAAAAATTCCAATTAAAGAAGAGTATCTTCTTACAGGTAAGCTTGAAAAGACTAACGAGGCATATGCTTTATCAAAAATAGCAGGTTTAAAGTTATGTTCAATTTTACATGAAGATTATAAAAAAGATATCATTTGTTTGATGCCAACAAATGTTTATGGCTTGAATGATAATTTTGACATAAAGTCGAGCCATGTAATACCAGGATTAATAAGTAAATTTATTTATGCAAAGAAAAATGGAACTAATGTACAAATATGGGGTAGTGGAAAACCAATAAGAGAATTTATTCATGCAGATGATTTAGCTAATGCAATTTTAGTTTCACTTAAAACAAGTAAAAAAAAATTAAATAATATTTTTAAAAAATCACTTCCAATTATGAATGTTGGTAGTGGTGATCATGTTTCTATTAAAAAACTTGTTAAAGAAATTAAAAAACTAACTAATTTTAAGGGTAAAATAATTTATAATAAAAAATTCCCTGATGGAACATTAAACAAAAATCTTGATAGCACTTTGATAAAAAAACTTAAATGGAAAACAAAAATCAAATTTTTATCAGGTTTAAAAAAATTAGTTGATAAAAAACAAAGCCAGATTAAAAACTAGATTTTTAAATAGAAAAATTCAAAATGAAAATAAAAAAAAATTATAAATACCTTGATCCAAATAAAAAGAAATATCTCTATCCTTTGTTGGAAAAAGGATTAAGTAAACAAGATTTAAGTAAAGGAATTCAGGTTTTAAAAAAAGGATTTATTACCATGAATAAGGAAACTGAAAAATTTGAAAAAGAATTTTCTAAAGTAGTAAAATCAAAATATTCACTAATGGTAAATTCTGGATCGTCTGCAAATCTATTGGCTGCATTTGCGGCATGTAATCCACTAAGAAAAAATAAATTTAAATTAGGTGATGAAGCATTAATACCTGCTCTCTGCTGGTCAACTTCTCTTTGGCCATTAGTTCAATCAGGCTTAGTTCCTAAGTTTGTAGATGTAAATCCACAGACTTTAAATGTGGATGCTGATAAATTGATCAATCAGATTACAAATAAGACAAAAGTAATAATGTTGATAAATGTTCTAGGAATTTCCACAGATATAAAAAAAATTGCAAATTATGCAAAAAAAAAAAATATTATTGTAATAGAGGATAATTGTGAGGCTCTTGGTGCAAAATTTCAAAACAAACATCTTGGAACTTATGGTGACTTTGGAACTTATTCTTTTTTTTATTCCCATCAAATTACTTGTGGTGAGGGCGGTATGATAGTTTGTAATAATGAGAATGATTATAAAATATTATTATCTCTAAGATCTCACGGATGGTCGAGGGGTAAAAAAGTTTATCAAGAAAATGCTAAAAAATTTCCAAATTTAGATCCTAGGTATATTTTTATAAACTCTGGTTTCAATTTAAGACCAACTGACATTCAGGCTGCTATCGGAAGAAATCAATTAAAAAGACTAGATTTATTTAAAAAAACGAGAAAAAATAATAAAAAAAAGATTATCACAAAACTTCAAAAAGATTCAAGATGGAAAAATCAATTTCATTTTGTAAGTTACTCAAAAAAAATTGACCCAAGCTACATGGTTTTACCTATTTTACTTAATGAAAAATTTAAAAATAAAAAAAGAAAATTTATAGAACTCATTGAAAAAAAAGGATTAGAAACAAGACCAATAATTAGTGGTTCTTTTTTAAATCAACCATCTGCTAAATTATACAACCTAAACCCCAATAATAAAATTTTTTATGGAGCACAGAAAATCCAAGATCTTGGTTTTGTCATTGGATTACACACTAAACAAATCTCAAATAAACAACTGAACTTTATTGTTGAAACACTATTTAGTATCGAAAGAGCTTGAATTAAAAAAATTTTTAATAAGAGAAAATAAAATTTTAAGTCCATCTTTAATGGCTTTCACCTTTTTTTTACCAGCAAATCTTTTTCTTTCAATACAAGGATGTGTTGTATATTTCAAATTCATTTTTTTAGATTTAAGTGGGATTTCTGTACATAAACAATAGTCATTAGATTTTAAATCCATATTTTCCATAATTTGTTTTTCAGCAACAATATAAGTAAATAAAATATCTGAAATTTTTAATGAAAATAACAAATTACCAACAAGTGTAAAACCAAAATTACCAATTCTTGTTATTATATCATCATCATAACTTTTTGCATTTTTTTCATATCTACTACCAAAAACAATTTGGTATTTTTCATTTAAAATTTTATCTAACATAGGATTTAAAAATAATGGATCAGTTGATCCATCTGCATAAAAAATTGCAATATATTTTGTTTGTGCTTTTTTAATACCCTCAATTATTGCATTTCCATATCCTCTTTGAGATTGGTATAAAATTTCACAATCATAATTTTTTAATGCATCGATTGTTTTTAAATCATCATCAGCTAATACAATAATAACTTTTAAATTTAAGCCTTTTATTTCATCCAAAACTAGTGGCAAAGATTCCGCTTCTTCTTTTGCAGGTATAACTAAAGTTAATTCATTCATTATTAGATAATATCCAAAAAAGCTTAAAAAGGTTAGTATTTTTAAGTATTTTGCATAAAATTCTGAAAGTTAACTAGCTTTACATTTTTTTATTCCTTGTTATAAGCATCTCGCCGGTAATTATTGCGAAGGGGCTATACCCGATCCCATACCGAACTCGGAAGTCAAGCCCTTCTGCGCTGATGGTACTTTGTCTTAAGGCATGGAAGAGTAGGACGTTGCCGGCATTTAAATTATGAAAATTAAAAGTTCATTAAAATCTATAAAAAAAAGAGATTTAAACTCTAAGTTAGTAAAAAGAAGAGGCAGAGTTTATATAATTAATAAAATAAATCCAAAATTTAAAGCCCGTCAGAAGTAATTTATGGAAAATGAAAGCCATAAAAATACTTGGAATAATTTCACCAAATTCGTGTTGTGGGGAACTGTCGCTGTTGTATTAGTTTTAGTTCTAATGGCTTTTTTCTTGTTGTAAAACTCTTTTATGAAAATCACATCAGTTTTAGAGGATCAATCAATTGAAAAAAGAATTGCTATTACTCCAGATGTTGCAAAAAAATATATATCTTTAGGTTTTGAATTATCATTACAAGAAAATTATGGCGTTCATTTAGGAATTAGTGATGATATATTTGAAGATATTGGGGCAAAAATATTTAAAGATGAAAAAAAATTAATCGAGAATTGTGATTTAATTATTCAGCTAGGATTGTTATCACCAGAAAAACTTTCACTACTAAAAGAAAATCAAACAGTAGTTGGTGTTTTAGATCCTTTTAAAAATAAAGATAAAATAGAAAGTTTAGCAAAAAAAAAAGTTAACTTGTTTTCATTAGAATTATTACCTAGAATAACCAGAGCTCAATCAATGGATATACTTTCTTCTCAAGCAAACCTTGCAGGATATAAGGCGGTAATAGAGTCTTTTGCTAAGTTTGAAAAAGCTATTCCAATGATGATGACAGCTGCAGGAACAATTCCAGCTGCAAAAGTATTAGTTGTTGGTGCTGGCGTTGCTGGATTGCAAGCAATCGCTACTGCTAAAAGAATGGGTGCAATTGTTTTTGCTACAGACGTGAGAATGGCCTCAAAAGAACAAGTTGAAAGTTTAGGAGGAAAATTTTTAACGGTTGAAGGTGCAGAAAATCTTGAAACTAAAGGAGGCTATGCAAAAGAGGCTTCTGATGATTTTAAAAAAAAACAAGAAGAATTACTTCATGAGACTTTAAAAAAAATCGATATTGTAATTTGTACAGCCTTAATTCCTGGAAAAAAAGCACCTATAATAATTAAAGATGAAATGATTAAAAATATGCAAACAGGCTCTGTAATTTATGATTTAGCTGCAATACAGGGTGGAAATACTGCTTTTACAGAAGTAGATAAGTTAGTTGACAAAAGTGGAGTAAAAATAATGGGTGAAACAAATATTTTAAATAAGTTACCTATATCTGCATCAAATCTCTATGCTAAAAATGTATTTAATTTTGTCACAAATTTATTTGATAAAGAAAAAAATGAAATTAATATAAATTTAGAAGATGAAATAATTGAAAAAACATTAATTAAATAAACCATGGAAATAGACCCTTTTATATTTAGACTAAGCATATTTATTCTTTCAATCTTCATAGGTTATTATGTTGTTTGGAGTGTAACGCCTTCATTGCATACTCCTTTAATGTCAGTGACAAATGCTATTTCTTCAGTAATTATAGTAGGTGCAATTATTGCTGGATTAGCTGGTAATGATGAGAGTGTTTTTAATACTTCTAGTATATTTGGATTTTTAGCAATCTCATTGGCCGCAATAAATATTTTTGGTGGATTTTTAGTTACACAAAGAATGTTAGCAATGTATAAAAAAAAGAAAAGGGATAAAAAGTGATATCATCAAATTTATCAGCAATTTTTTATCTTATTTCAGGTATATTATTTATTTTAGCATTAAGAGGCCTATCATCTCCAGAAACATCAAGACAAGGAAATTTTTTTGGAATTTTAGGAATGATAATTGCAATTACAGTTACATTTTTATCTTTAGGAAATTTTTCGAGTGGATTTATTTTTGTTATAATTTTTCTTTTAATAGGTGGTTTAGTAGGTGCATTTATTGCATATAAAATACCCATGACAGCTATGCCTGAGCTCGTAGCTGGTTTTCATAGTCTTGTTGGACTTGCAGCTGTTTTTGTTGCTATTTCAGCATTTTTAAATCCAGAAGCTTTTAATCTAGGATATCCAGGCAATATAAAACTTGGCAGTTTAATAGAAATGTCAATTGGTGCTGCAGTTGGTGCAATAACTTTTTCTGGGTCAGTAATAGCATTTTTAAAACTTCAGGGGATAATGTCTGGTGCACCAATTACATTTAAAGGTCAACATCCACTCAATGCATTAATATTAATTTCAATAATAGTTTTGATATATTTACTTTGTTCTACTCAATCTTCAAATTTATTTTGGATGTTATTAGCTATTTCTTTTTTGATTGGTTTTTTATTAATAATACCTATTGGTGGTGCTGACATGCCGGTTGTAATTTCTATGCTTAACTCTTATTCAGGATGGGCAGCTGCAGGAATTGGATTTACTTTGGAAAATACGGCTTTAATTATTACTGGAGCTTTAGTTGGATCCTCTGGTGCGATTTTATCTTACATTATGTGCAAAGGTATGAACCGTTCGTTTTTTAATGTTATATTAGGTGGTTTTGGTGCAACAGAACAATCTAATACTTCTCAAAATAAAGAACAAAGACCAGTAAAAAGTGGAAATGCAGATGATGCAGCTTTTTTAATGAAAAATGCTTCTTCAGTTATAATTGTTCCAGGTTATGGTATGGCAGTTGCTCAAGCTCAACATGCTTTAAGAGAAATGGTCGATACTTTAAAAAAAAATGACATAAAAGTTTCTTATGCAATTCACCCAGTAGCAGGAAGAATGCCAGGACATATGAATGTATTGTTGGCTGAGGCCAATGTTCCTTATGATGAAGTTTTTGAACTTGAAGAAATAAATAATGATTTTGCAAATGCTGATGTAGCCTTTGTGATAGGTGCAAATGATGTAACAAATCCTGTTGCCAAAACAGATCCTCAAAGCCCAATTTATGGAATGCCAGTTTTAGATGTAGAAAAATGTAAATCTGTATTATTTGTAAAAAGAAGCCTATCCCCAGGCTATGCTGGCATCGATAACGATCTTTTTTATAAAGAAAATACATTGATGTTATTTGCAGATGCAAAAAAAATGACAGAAGATATAACCAAAAATTTATAGTTTGAATTTGAATACAAAAATATTTTGCGACATAGCAGATTTAAATTTAATTAAAAAATTTAATAAAAAAAAAATAGTAAAGGGATTTACAACAAACCCAAGCCTAATGCGTAAAGCAGGAGCAAAAGATTATAAGACTTATTCAAAAAAGATATTAAAAATTTGTAATAGCAAACCTGTTTCTCTAGAGGTTTTTTCAGATGATGTAAAAGAAATGGAAAAACAAGGTCTCCAAATAAATTCATGGGGAAAAAATGTTTATGTTAAAATACCATTTGTAAATTCAAAAGGTCATTTTACCGGAAAAGTAATAAAAAATTTAAATCATAGGAATATTAAACTTAATATTACAGCAGTTTACTCAGCTAACCAAACTAGAAAAATTCTAAAATCTATAAATAAAAAAACTAAAGTAATAATATCAATATTTGCAGGTAGAGCAGGAGATGTGGGTAGAGACTCAATTCCTGAATTCAAAAAAAGTATTTATATGGCAAAAAAATATAAGAATGTTGACATACTATGGGCAAGTGTAAGAGAACCTTATAATTATCTACAAGCAAAAGAACTAGGATGTCATATCATTACAATTCCTCCATCGATCATAGAAAAAATTGAAAACTTTGGGAAAACATTTCATCAATTAACAATTGAAACGGTAAAAGGTTTTTTAAAAGATAGTAAAAAGTCTCGTTTTAAAATTTAATTTATTTAGTAATGTGTACATTGTAGAATAAGTTTAAATCAAAAGACTTAATCTTAAAAGGAACAAATGACTCTTTAATTGAATTTTTAAAATTATATTTGATTATTGAGTTAAGTCCAAAAATTGAATTTACATGCTCGGTAGCATTCATATAATCAAACTCATTTGCAGAAATCCTATATTTATTTCTAATAGAAAATAATTTTAAATAGATTCTTCCGATTCTAAATAAGACTCCAGGATCGGTTGGTAAAGAAATAGATAGAACGCCACCCTTTCTCAGTTTCTTAGTCATTTCAAAAATAAATTTTTCTGGATAATTAATATGCTCTAAGCAATGAGAAATAATAATTCTGTCAAAAAAATTATTTTTAAAAGGGATTTTTTCTCCATTATATTTTTTTGCTACAACTCTAGGATTATCTCTGTAATAATTTTTTTTAATCTTTGTAGTCTCAATTATATAATATTTTTTGTAATGGTGATTAATAAATTTATAATGCGGTGAATTCCCCGCACCTATTTCCAAGACATTTTTAATTTTATTTGAAAATGGAAAATTTTCTAAATCTTGATGACATTTTTTCATAAAATAGCCCATCAAGCCTGTGTAAGCATGTTCGTTATATTTCGATGTTAATTTTTTGAATATTTTTTTCTTAAACATAATTTTTCATTATATTTTTAATTGGTTGCGGGGGACGGATTTGAACCGCCGACCTTCAGGTTATGAGCCTGACGAGCTACCAGACTGCTCCACCCCGCGGTATAATTAAATTCTATTTTTTAGTTTATTTAATTTTTTTACTCTTTTAATATTTTCTTGAAGAATTCTTTTTTTCTTTTCTGATGGCTTTTCATAAGTGTTTTTAAGTTTAATAACCTTAAAAAAACCATCTCGCTGAAGCTTTCTTTTTAAAACTCTAAGAGCCTGTTCAACATTATTATCTTTAACTTCTATTTTAATAACTACCTCCAAAAAAGTGAGTAAGTAACACTTTTATATTTTTATGTCTATAATTTTTACACATTATTGTTAATAATCTTACTTTGTTGAAGTTTTTCTTTTTGTTTTTTTTCTCTTTTAATTCTTCTTTGAGCTTTTTCGATTGCTTCAACTAGATCTTTTTGACTAAACAAATTGAGGGCAACAGGATCTTTTGGATTTAGATTATTGTAATTCCAATAACTTTTGTTTCTAATCGATGAAACAGAATTTTTTGTAATACCTACTAACCTAGCTATTTGAGAGTCCTTTAAAATATCGTGATTTTTAATTAACCATAGAGCTGAGTCTGGCTTATCTTGTCTTTTAGATAAAGGAATATATTTTTTAATTTTATTTTCTGAATTAGATATTTCAATATCAGAACTTTTTATTTCTAACGCTCTATTTGTATCTTTTGAAGAGAGATCAATTTCTTCCCTAGAAAGTTGACCAGAAATTATTGGGTTATAAGCCTTAATACCTTTTGCAACTTCACCATCAGCAATTCCTTGAACTTCTACTTCATGTAGTTTACAAAAATCAGCAATTTGTTTGAATGTTAAAGTTGTGTTTTCAACAAGCCATAAAGCAGTTGCCATTGGCATTAAGGGTGCATTTGACATCTAACTTTTTTTATCTGCTTTAAAATTTTGAAATTTTTTATTAAATTTACTAATCCTACCTTTATCCATTAATTTTTGCTTTCCACCGGTCCAAGCTGAATGAGATTTGGGATCTATCTCCAATCTGAGCAAGTCACCTTCTTTTCCCCAAGTTGATTTTGTCTCAAACTGAGTTCCATCAGTCATTTCAACTTTAATAGTATGGTAGTTTGGATGTATGTTTTTTTTCATTTCGAGATTTATAACAAAAGATTTTTTTAAAACAATTAAAAGTTACCTAATTTTTCATTTAATTTTGCACTTATATCGCTACTTGAAGCAATAACTTTTATGTTTTTAATGTTATTGAGATCAATATTATTAATTACTCCCCCAGCTTCCTTGATTAAAACAATTCCAGCAGCTATATCCCATAAGCTTAAGTTATATTGGAAATATCCATCATATCTTCCTGAGGCAACATATGCCATATTTAAAGCTGCACATCCAGATTTTCTATAAGGAAGATCAATCTCATTATTAATTTTATTTTCAGTTACAAACAAACAATCATTTATCTCATTTTTCTTTGAAACTCTGATTCTTTGGTTATTATAGAAAGCACCACTATTTTTTTCCGCATAAAACATTTCATCTTTGATTGGGTCAAAAATTAAACCTGAGACTATTTCATTATTTGATTTAAGAGCTATTGATATTGCAAAGTGGGGAATACCATGTAAGAAATTTACCGTTCCATCTATTGGGTCTATAATCCAAGTATTATCTTTATCTTTATTGATATCAATTCCATTTTCTTCACTAATGATTGAGTAATTAGGTTTTGCTTTTTTTAGTTCATTAATAATTGTTTTTTCAACTCTTAAATCTGAATTTGTAACAAAATCTGTTGGGCCTTTTTTTGAAACTTGTAGTTTTTCAATCTCACCAAAATCTCTTATTAGAATTTTTGACGCTTTTTCACTTGCTTTTATCATTATATTGAGATTTGGAGAAATAGAATTCATTAAATTAAATTTTTTTTATATATTCCAAATTTCTAGTATCAACTATAACATTATCGCCATCTTCAATAAATGGTGGCACTTGAATATTTAAACCATTATCTAATATTGCCGGCTTGTATGATGATGAAACAGTTTGTCCTTTTAGAGCAACATCTGTTGATTGAATTTTACATTTAACTTGATTGGGAAGCTCCACTGTTAAGGGAGACTCATTGTAAAAACTAACTGAAACTTCAAGGTTTTCAGTTAGTAGTTTACCTTTTTCTCCTATAATTTCTTTTTTAATTTCAATTTGTTCAAAAGATTTAGGGTTCATAAAAAAATAATGTATTTCATCCTCGTAGAGAAAATTAAAATTAGTTTCCTCTAAAGAAGCTTTTTCAACTGATTCACTTGATCTAAATCTTTCATTTAATTTTGTATTTTTATTCACACTTTTCATTTCAACTTGAGCAAATGCTCCACCTTTACCAGGTTTAACATGTTGAGTTTTTAATACTTGCCATAAATCATTTTTATATTCTAGCAACATACCAACCCTAATTTCGCTTGCATTAATTTTCATTTTAGTTTTTTTATTGCTTCTAATGGTCTTAGTTTTTTATTTTTCCAAATGTAACCTGAAATAGCTAAAAAGTTTGCTTTATTCAATAAAAGTTTTTTATAATTATCATAATTAATTCCACCTATCGCAACTATTGGAGTATTTGTTATTCTTTTTACTCTTTTCAACAAATTAATAGATGTTTTATACTTAACCTTTTTTGTTGTTGAAAGATTAAAGGCACCAAGAGCTATATAATCAGCCTTGTCTTTAACAGCTGACTTGGCTAATTTAATTGAATTATGACAAGTAATTCCAATTATTTTTTTATTAAGTATTTTTCTCGCTCTAGATAAATTCATATCGTTTTGTCCCAAATGACATCCATCTGCATTTAATTTTTTTGCAAGCAAGACATCATCATTAATTAAAAATTTTACTTTATATTTAAGGCATATTTTTTTAATTTTAGTTCCAATTGAGATCTTATTTCTAAAATTTTCTTTTTTAAGTCTTAATTGAAAAAAACTTACTTTGTTTAATTTAAATATATTTATTAAATCATCATAAAAATATTTCTTAATTTTAAGAGGAGAAATAAGATAAATAAATTTTTTTTTATTTATTCTCAATTTCTTTAGACCATTTTCCTTGAGCAGCTAGCGTATTCATTTTAGCTCTATGGTTAAACACTTTTTGAGTGCCTTCAATATCTTGAATGTTTTTTGACCAGAATTTAAGAGCACTTTGTTGAAGAGCTCGTCCATAAGAATAAGTCATTATAAAATTAGTTTTATTTAATTTATTTATTAAATTGAGGTTCTCAGTAGCTTGTATTTCTGACTGTCCTCCAGATAAAAAAGCAATACCTGGTACTTCATTTGGGACTGAATTTTTTAAACAATCCAAAGTCAATTTTGCCACTTCTTCATTGGAAATTTTATCTTGAGATTTAGTCCCAGCCAAAATCATATTTGGTTTTAATATGATACCTTTTAAATCTACTTTATGTAAAATAAGCTCATCAAAGCATTTTTTAATTACTTCAGAGGTTTTGTTATAGCAATCTTTTGCAGAATGATTTCCATCCATCAATAATTCTGGCTCTACAATTGGAACCATATTACATTCCTGAACCAATGAAGAATATCTTGCTAAAGCATGTGCGTTTGAATGAATAGATAATTTGCTTGGGTACTCTTTCGATATACTGTAAACACCTCGCCATTTTGTAAATTTAGCACCAAGTTTATAATATTCTTTCAATCTTTCTCTTAATCCATCAAGACCCTCAGTAATTTTTTCCTCTGAAGAGCCCGCTAAAACTTTGGCACCAGTATCAACTTTAATACCTGGATGAGAATTCATGTTTGAAATTAACTCTGGTATTTTTTTATTTTTTGCATTTTGCTTGATAGTTTCATCATACAGGATCACTCCCCCAATACATTGAGACATACCTTGAGAGGTAAAAAGTGTTTCTCTAAACAATAATCTATTTTCTGGTGTAGAGGGAACATTAACATCTTCTAATCTTTTAGTCATAGTTCCTGTGCTTTCATCAGCTGCAAGGATACCTTTTCCATTCGAAATAATTTCTAGAGCTATATTGTTTAATTCAGACATATTAATTTAGTGCTTTTATACCAGGAAGTTCTTTTCCTTCAAGATATTCTAAAAATGCTCCACCAGCAGTTGAAATAAAATTGAAATTATTAATTGCTTTGATTTGATTTATAACTGCTATTGTGTCTCCACCTCCAGCAACAGAATAAATTGAGTCATCTTTATTTTTTTTAATAATTTTTTTTGCTATCTCATAGCTACCTTTAGCAAAATTTGGATTTTCAAAATATCCTGCTGGTCCATTCCATAAAACAGTTTTACTATTTTCGATAACACTATTAATTTTATTAATTGTTTTTGGCCCAATGTCTAAAATAAAATCATCCTCAGAAACTTGATTAAGTTCTTTAGTGGACGATTCATCTTCTATATTTTTTCCCACCATTACATCCTCAGGAAAAATAATAGAACAAGAGTGTTCTTTTGAGGCTTTAAAAATATCCTCTATAATTGTATCACAATTATTTTCTTTAATTGATTTTCCTATCCTATGGCCTTTATATTCTAAAATATTATTAGCCATTCCCCCAATAATCACAATATTATTAAACTTTGGAATTAAATTTTTAATTATACCGATTTTTGTTGAAATTTTTGAACCTCCAATAATACAAGTAACTGGTTTTTTTACTTCTGTAGTAACTTTTTTTAAAGCATTTATTTCTGTTTCTAATTGAAGACCAGCAAATGATGGTAAAAATTTTGTTATACTAGTAACAGATGCGTGGGCTCTATGTGAACATGAGAAAGCATCATTAACAAATAAATCTGCGAGGCTAGCTAAATGTTTTGAAAAATCCAAATCATTTTCTTCTTCCTCTTTATAAAATCTAATATTTTCTAAAAAAATTATTTGATTTTTAAAATCCTTAAATAAATCTTTTTTTTTTAATTCAAAAATATTTTTACTTATTAATTTTACTTCTTCATTAATCTTCTTTTTAAGATTTTCACAAATTGGCTTTAATGAGAGATCCTTATTTGCTTTACCTTTTGGTCTTCCTATATGTGAAATTACTAATATTTTAGATTTTTTTTTAAGTAAAAACTGAATTGTAGGTATGATTTTATCGATTCTTGTTTGATCAGTGATTATATTATTTTGTAAAGGAACATTTAAATCTAATCTTAATAAAACTATCTTCTGATTAAGATTTTTTTGATCTTTAATATTATTCATTAAGAATTTTTATGAATATACTCCACAATATCACACATTCTATTTGAAAAACCCCATTCGTTATCATACCAGGCAGAAATTTTACCCATTTTTTTTCCAACAACATTTGTTAATGTTGCATCAACAATTGATGAGGCAGGGTTATGGTTAAAATCAATAGATACAAGTTTTTCCTCGGTTATTTCTAAGACTTTTGATTTTTGATTTTTACTGAAATTTTTAAATGTAGAATTTATTTTTTCAACACTTAAATCTTTTTTTGTACAAAAAACCAACTCAACTAATGAAACATTTGGAGTTGGCACTCTCATTGCAACACCTTCAAGTTTACCTTTCAAGGATGGTATAATTTCACCAATTGCCTTAGAGGCGCCAGTTGAAGTTGGTACTATAGATTGACTTGCAGACCTAGCTCTTCTGGGGTCTTTGTGAGAATTATCTAGAATTCTTTGATCACTTGTAAACGCATGTATTGTGGTCATAAAACCTTTTTCAATTTCAAAATTTTCATTTAAAACATGGGCTACAGGAGCAAGACAGTTTGTTGTACATGATGCAGCAGAAATAATATTGTCTTCTTTTTTTAAATCAGTCTCGTTAACACCGAATACAATTGTTTTATCCGCATTTTTACATGGTGCAGAAACAATAACTTTTTTTGCGCCATTATTTAAATGAGGTAATAATTTATCTTTAGAATTGAATTTACCAGTACATTCAAAAACATAATCAACATCAAATTTTTTCCAATTAATATTATTTAAATCTGTTTCTTGACTAAAAGAAATTTTATTTTTGTTTATAATTATATGATTTTCATCAAAATCTAATTCAGCATTAAATTTTCCATGTATGGAATCATATTTTAAAAGAGCAGAACAGGCTTCAGAATTTGTTCTGTTGTTAATATGTTTTATTTCAATTTTACTATTATTATTTTCAATAATAGCTCGAAGGATCATTCTACCTATTCGGCCCATCCCATTGATACCAACTTTTATATTCATAATTTTTCTTTGATCCTTTTAATTATACTTTCTGGGTTAAGATTAAAGTGTTCATAAATCTCTTTATAAGGAGCACTTTTTCCAAAATCATCAATTCCAAAGTTTAATCCATTTACACCTGTATATTTTTTCCAATAACTAGTTTCAGAGGCCTCTATAGATATAACTATGTCAGTTTCAGCCAAAACCTTATTTCTGTAACTTGCACTTTGTTGATCAAATAATTCCTGACAAGGCATGGATATTACTTTTGAGTAAATACTTTCTGTGGCTAATTTATGACAAATATCACATGCTAAATTGGTTTCTGAACCAGAAGATAATATTGTTATCTTAATTTTATCACCAGTTCTTAAAATTTCATAAGCACCAGCAGATGATTCATTTGTGGAAGAATTTTTAACTCTAACAGGGTTTATTCCCTGTCTTGTTAAAGCAATTACGCTTGGTGAGTTTTTATTTTCAATAGCTAATTGCCAACATTCTAATGTTTCTATGAAATCAGCTGGCCTAAACACATTTAAGTTAGGAATTGATCTTAAACTTGTCAATTGTTCAATAGGTTGGTGAGTAGGGCCGTCTTCCCCTAGGCCAATTGAGTCATGTGTAAAAACATAAATCACTCTTTGTTTCATCATAGCTGCAAGTCTGATTGATGGTTTACAATAATCACTGAATATTAAAAAGGTACCTCCATAAGGAATTAAGTCACTATGTAGTGCAATACCGTTCATTATCCCGCACATTGCATGTTCCCTAACTCCATAATGGATATAATTTCCTGAAAAATTTCCTGGTCTTATTATTTTGTGATTTTTAGTCTTAGTATTATTTGAACCAGCTAAGTCAGCTGAACCACCAATAAGATTAGGTAATTTAGATGCAATATCTAAAAATATTTCAGAGGATTTTCTAGTTGCAAGAGGTTTTAAATTATCAAAATAATCTTTTTTTATTTTTTCGAATGAACTGTCTAACAATTTTAGAGTTTTATTATCAAAGATAATTTTTTTATATTTATCTTCATGTTTTTTAGCTTTTTTAAATGCTTCATAACCAATCTTTTTCCATTCATTCAATAAATCTTTTGGAATTTGAAAAGGCTCATGCTTCCAATTTAATTTTTTTCTAACTAATTTTATTTCTTTTTCACCTAGAGGACTTCCATGAGAGGATGCTTTACCACTTTTATTCGGTGATCCATAACCAATTGTTGTTTTGCAAGAAATGGCTATAGGTTTTTTAGACTTTTGCGCTTTTTTTAAAGCTTTAAATATTTCTTTATAACTATGACCATTAATTTTTATATAATCCCAACCATAACTTTTAAATCTTTTTTCATGGTCATCAGAAACTGCTAAACTAGTAGGGCCATCAATTGATATTGAATTATTATCAAAAAGTAAAATCAGATTTTTAAGCTTAAGATGACCAGCTAAACTCAAAGATTCATGACTTATTCCCTCCATTAAACAACCATCACCAGCTAAAACATAAGTTTTATGATCAATTTTATTTTTTCCAAATTTTTTTTTTAAAATTTCTTCTGATATAGCAAAGCCTACTGCGTTTGAAATGCCCTGGCCCAAAGGACCAGTGGTAGTTTCTATTCCTGTATTTGGATGATATTCTGGATGGCCCGCACAAACAGAATTTAATTGTCTAAAATTTTTAATATCATTTAACGCAATACTTTTGTAGCCTGTCAAATGTAGAAGTGAGTAAAGCAACATAGACCCGTGACCAGCAGAAAGAACAAATCTATCTCTATTTATCCAAGATGGATTTTTAGGATTAAACCTTAAAAAATCTTTGAAGAGAACAGTTGCTACATCAGCCATACCCATAGGCATTCCAGGGTGCCCTGAATTAGCCTTTTGAACAGCATCAATTGATAAAAATCTTATACAATTAGCTAATTCTTTATAATGTTTGCTCAAAAAATTATCCTGTCTAGACTAAGAAGATTCTATTTAATAATATAATTATATATATATGAATTCTGTGAGCGAAAAAGAAAAAAAACTAAGTTTAGCGTTAACAAAATTAAAAAACCTAAATCTCAAAAATCCGGACATAAAAAAAAACATAGAAAACTTAAGTACTCAAAAAAATCAATTACAAATTGAAAAACAAGAATTAGAAGAAAAATATAAAAGTTTATCTAATGATTATAATAATTTAAGTAAAAAATTGGATGAATTTCATAATCAAGAAAAAATTGAGCAAAAAAAACAAATAGAGTTTTCAGAAAAAATTGATGAATTAAATCAAGAAACAGATACTTTATTGGACGAAATAGATAAATGGCAAACGTAAGTATTAAATTTAATGGTAAAGAATTCTTATTGTCTTGTGAAGATGGGCAAGAAGAACATTTAGAAGAATTATTAATTCAAATTAATCAAAAATTTAACAATTTAAAAAATGATCTTGGAAATTTAGGAGAAAATAAACTTTTATTAATTACTGCAGTTAAAGTAATGGATGAATATTATGATACTAAAAAGAAAGTAGAACAAAAAAAGGATGAATTAAAAAATCTCTCTAATAAGTTTAAAGAATTAAAATCATTGATTTACGAATATCGAGATAAAAAAGAACAAGAAATAAAAGATTTAAATGATAACCATTTTAAACTTAAAAATGAGATTGAAATTAATCAAAAAAATTATGAAAAATTAATTGACGAAGCGGCAGATGAAATTTCAAGTTTTGTTGAAAAAGCAAACTTAGAAAATTTATCTTAGTAAATTCCTGTGAACAAATCTCAAATTAGAAAAAAAATATTAAAGTTAAGAAAGCAAAATAATTTTAAGAAATTAAAAATTGATTTTAAACATATATTAAAAATTTTAAAAAAAAACAAAATCACCGGAAAATTTGTAGGTGGATATTACCCTTATAATTATGAAGTCGATGCAATTAATATTTTAAATATATTTGAAAAACAAAAATATCATATCTCATTACCTAAGATTAAAAAAAAATCTCAAATGGATTTTTTTAGTTGGTCAATAAAAGATCCACTAACAATTAACAAATATGGTATTCCAGAGCCTGTTTCAAATAAAATTATATATCCAAGTATTTTATTGGTACCACTCGTTGCCTTTGACAAAAATCTAAATAGAATTGGATATGGAGGAGGTTTTTACGATAGGTATATAAAAAAAAGAAAAAAAAATAATAAAATTATAACAATAGGTTTGGCTTATTCTTTTCAAAAAGTAAGGGAGATACCAATTAACAAATATGATATTAAATTAGATTTTATAGTAACAGATAAAGAAAGTTAAATGAGAATATTATTTTTAGGTGATGTCGTAGGAATTTCAGGTTGTTCAAAAATAATGAACAATCTTATAGATCAGATTAAAATAAATAATATAGATTTTGTAATTGTAAATGGTGAAAATGCAGCTGAAGCTGGAGTAGGACTTACAAAGGAAATCTGTGAAGATTTTTTTAAATGTGGTGTTAATGTAATCACTACTGGTAATCATGTGTGGGATCAAAAAGAAATAATGCATTTTATTGATAAAGAAAACCGATTACTGCGTCCAAAAAATTTATTTGAACCATCTCCTGGTAAAGGATTTGAAATTTACACCATTAATGAAAATATTAAAATAGGTGTCCTTAATTTAATGGGAAATGTTTTTATGAAAAAATGTGATGATGTTTTTGAAATTTCAAAAAAATTTGTTGAAAAGCATAAATTAAAAGAAGATTACGATTTTCTTATAGTTGATTTTCATGGAGAAATTACAAGTGAAAAAAATGCTATAGGACATTTTTTTGATGGTAAAGCAACTCTTGTAGTTGGAACACATACTCACATACCGACTAACGATGCAAGAATATTGAAAAGTGGGACTGCCTATCAAACAGACGCAGGTATGTGTGGTGATTATGACTCAGTGATTGGAATGAATAAAGATAATTCACTGAATAGGTTTATGAAAAAAGACTCAGTCAAACATTTCCCAGCAAAAGGTGAAGCTACTTTAAGTGGTGTTATCGTAGATTGTAATATAGAAACTGGTTTAGCAAATAAAATTGATAGCTTTATTTTTGGGGGTCAGCTTAATAACACTTAGTTAATTTATGGCAGGACATTCACATTGGGCAGGAATTAAACATAAAAAAGGTAAAGCTGACAAGCAGAGGTCTAAAATTTTTTCTAAATTATCTAAAGAAATTACCGTAGCTGCAAAGCTTGGTGATAAAGATCCAGCAATCAATCCAAGATTAAGATCTGCAATTCAGGCAGCTAGATCAGCAAATATGCCAAAAGATAATATTACAAGAGCCATTAATAAATCATCAATTAATACTGAATTGAATTTTGAAAATTTAAGATACGAAGGTTTTGGACCTGAAAAAATAGCAGTTATTGTTGAGACTTTAACTGATAACAAAAATAGAACAGCATCAAATATAAGAACTATCTTTCAAAAAGCAGGAGGAAACCTTGGAACTCAAGGTTCAGCTTCGCATAACTTTAATCAATTAGGAATAATTAAAGTTGATAATGCCGAAATCTCAGACGAAGACATTTTTGAAATAGCTATTGAAGCGGGCGCTGATGAATGTAAATCAAATACTGATTTTCATGAAATTCAATGTTCAGTAAATGAAATTTATAACGTAAAAAAAGAATTAGAAAAAAAAATCACTAATTTTATATCAACAGAAATTGAATGGATTCCACTAAATAGCGTTGAAATTCCTAAGGAAAAAAATGAGGATTTGATTAATTTTTTTGAAACATTAGAAGAGGATGATGACGTACAAAATATTTACTCAAATGCTGAATTTGTAAAATAGATTATGTTAATTATTGGAATAGACCCTGGTATATCTGGATCAATTTGTTTTTTTGAAGATGGTAAAATTATTGATGTTATTGAAATGCCAACAATGACAGATGGAAAAAAAAATAAAAAACAAGTAAATGGTTCTCAAATTTATAATGAAATTTCTAGTAGAATTAAACAACAAGAAAAATTAAATATTAGAATTGTAATAGAACAGGTATCTGCTATGCCAGGCCAAGGAGTAACTAGCATGTTTAATTTTGGACAATCGTTTGGAATTTTAAAAGGCATATGTTCTGCAATGCAATTATCTATGTATTTTGTAAGACCAGCTAAATGGAAAAAATATTTTGGTCTAATAAACTCAGAAAAAGATGCAAGTAGAACAAAAGCAATAGAGATGTTCCCATATTTTTCACCTCAACTTTCAAAAAAAAAAGACTCAAATAAAGCAGATGCAATATTAATTGCTAGTTTTTATTACGAAACTTATAAATTTGAGGAATAATTATGTAAAATGAAGACAAATTCATGACACAATTAAGTGTGAGAAGGCATTATGGAAGCTGAAATTTCGTCTCAAGCAGTAGGATTAGCATCAAGTGCTGATTTTTCTTTATTAAGTTTATTTATTCGAGCAGATATTATTGTTAAATCTGTGATTGTTATTTTAATAGTTTGTTCAGTTTATTCTTGGGCAGTAATTATAGATAAATTTAAATTATTTAAAAAAATAAATCAATCTACTGAAGAGTTTGAGACAAAGTTTTGGAATTCTAAATCAGCAGAAACGTTTTATAACAATCTTCCAGCAAATACTGAAGATCCAATGGCATTAGTTTTTAGGGATGCTATGCAAAATTTATTAAAAAGAAAATCAAAAGCTGATTTACATGATAGGATGACAACAATGCTGGAAACAGGAATTGAAAAACAAATGTCTAAAATAAGTAAAGGTTATACTTTTTTAGCAACTGTTGGTTCTACTGCACCTTTTATAGGTTTATTTGGAACTGTTTGGGGAATTATGAATTCATTTCAATCAATTGCAATTTCTAGAAATACCAGTTTAGCAATAGTGGCGCCTGGTATTGCAGAAGCATTATTTGCAACAGCATTAGGATTGCTTGCTGCAATTCCAGCAGTTATTGCCTATAATAAATTTAACAACGACTCAATATTATATTCAAAAAGATTAGAAAATTTTTCTAAAAGATTTTTAACTATTATTTAAAATGGCTTTTAAATTAAATCGTTCATCAAAAGAACCAATGAGCGAGATAAACGTTACTCCGTTTGTTGATGTTATGTTAGTTCTTTTAATAATATTTATGGTTACAGCTCCTTTATTAACTGTAGGTGTTCAAGTTGACTTACCTGAAAGTTCAGCTGACTCCTTACCTGAGGAAGCAGAACCTCTTACTTTATCAATTAATTCAAAAGGAGAGATTTTTATTCAAGAGTCTAAAGTAGAATACGAAAAAATTATTGCAAAAGTTTTAGCAGTTTCAAAAAATAGAACTGATACCAGGATTTATGTAAGGGGTGATAAAACAATTAATTATGGAAGAGTTTTAGAAATTATGGGACTGTTATCTGGGTCCGGTTTTACAAAAGTTGCACTTATATCAGAGCCATACAAAGAGAGGTAAGCAAAAGTGAATAGAAGTATAATTGTCTCTTCTTTTTTGCATATAATTTTAATTATGATCACAGCAATGAGTTTGCCATTTTTATCTAAAGAACCCATTGATCTTCCACCTATAGTGTCAGTCGAATTAATACAAATCACTGATAAAACTAATATTCCGTTTGCACCAAAAGCAAAAAAAATAATTGAAAAAATTAAAGAAAAAGAGAAAAAACTCGTGTCTGAGCAAGCACCTCCTAAAAAAGTGAAAAAAGAGAAACCAGATGCTGTCCCAATGCCTGAAGATAAAGTTAAAAAAGTAGAAAAAATAAAAGATGATAAACAAAACCCAGAAAAAATTGACAATGAAGTTAAGCAAGTTTCTGAATTTGAGAAAGATGAATTATTTGATCCAAATAATATAGCCGCATTAATTGATAAATCAAAAGTTGAAAATGCTGAATCAGTAAATAATACTGATAAAGTTACTCAAGATCAAAAAAAGAGTGTTGATATTGTTGGCTTGTCACTAAGTGAAGAAGATGCTTTAAAAGCACAAATATTTGGATGTTGGAGTATTCCGCTAGGTTTGCCATATAATGAAAATTTATTAGTTAGAATTAAACTTCAATTAAATCCGGATGGTACAGTATCACAATCAGAAATATTAGATCATGCAAGAATGAATAGACCAGGCCAAGGATTCTATAAAGTTTTAGCTGAAAGTGCATTAAGAGCGGTAAAATTGTGTCAACCACTTAGAGTACCTACTACTGGATACGAAAGATGGAAAGAATTACAATTAAATTTTGATGCAAGAGAGATGTTAGAAGGATAGTATATAAAAGTGATTAGAATTTTATTTATAATTTTATTATTAGTATCTCCAATAAGAGCTTTTGCTTTAATTGAGGTTGATATTACTAGGGGAAATTTAAACCCACTTCCAGTAGCGGTATCACCATTATCAATTGATGAAAATTCTAGAAAAAGTTTTGAAAAAATAATTGAAAAAAAAAATATAGGATCAGAAATTTCTTTGATTGTAGAAAATAATTTAAAAACATCAGGTCTTTTTAATCCATTGAATAAAGATGCATTCCTTCAAGCTCCAGATATAGCAAACTTAAAACCAAGATTTGAAGATTGGAATTTAATAAAAGCTCAGGCTTTAATAACTGGAAAAGTAAGCTTTATTAATGAAAAACTAAGAGTTGAATTTAGGCTGTGGGATGTTCTTGCTGGCAAAGAAATGATGGCTCTTGCTTTTACGACTGTTCCTAACAATTGGAGGCGTGTAGGACATATAATTACAGATAAAGTATATGAACGTTTGACTGGGGAAAAAGGTTATTTTGATACAAGAATAATTTACGTAGCAGAAGAAGGACCAAAAACAAAAAGAATTAAGAAATTGGCAATTATGGATCAAGATGGGGCTAATAATAAATTTTTAACTTTAGGTAATGAACTTGTTTTGACCCCACGATTTAATCCAACAAGTCAAATGGTTACATATTTATCTTATTTTAGAAATTTACCAAGAGTGTATCTTTTAGATATAGAAACTGGAATGCAAGAGGTAGTAGGAGATTTTCCAGGAATGACTTTTGCTCCTAGATTTTCCCCTGATGGAAAAAAAATTATTATGAGTTTTGCTAAGGATGGTAATTCAGATATTTACACGATGGATTTAGAAAATAGAATTGTTGAAAAAATTTCCAATCATCCTTCTATTGATACTTCACCGTCTTATTCACCTGATGGAAAATACATTTGTTTTAATTCGGATAGGAGTGGTTATCAGCAAATCTACATAATGAATAGTGATGGCAGTAATGTTAAAAGAATTTCATTTGGTAATGGCTTGTATGGTACACCGGTTTGGTCCCCTAGAGGAGATTTAATTGCATTTACGAAACTACATAAAGGAAAATTTTATATAGGAGTTATGAGAACCGATGGTAGTGGAGAAAGATTGTTAACGGAAAATTTTTATCAAGAGGCACCATCTTGGTCTCCTAATGGAAGAGTATTGATATTTTATAGAGAAACTAAAACAGATAGCAAAGGAAAGGGTTTTTCAGCAAAATTATGGTCTATTGATTTAACAGGTTATAATGAGAGGTTAGTTGATACCCCAACAGACGCTTCAGACCCATCATGGTCATCTTTATTAAGTAATTAATCACTAATTATGTTGATTTTTTAACTTGAAACATCTAATTAGTTGTGAAAAAGTATTAATAAGAAATATTGATCAAGGAGCAATAATGAAATTAAACAAAATTCTAAAAAAAGCTTTTTTAGTAACAGTTGCGTGTTTAGTACTATCTGCCTGTGCGACTTCAAAAAAAACAGGACAAATGCAAGGTGATGTTTACACTGGAACAGATACAGTTGAATATTTAGCATCAGGCGTTCCTGATAGAGTTTTCTTTGCTACTAATGAGACAGTTCTGACTACAGCTGCAAGAGAAACTTTAAGAAAACAAGCAGCATGGTTAAGAAAAAATTCTGATTTAACAATTGTATTAGAAGGTCATGCCGATGAAAGAGGGACTAGAGAATACAATTTAGCTTTGGGTGAAAGAAGAGCTAATTCTGCAAAAGATTATTTAATGACATATGGAATATCTTCTGACAGAATTTCGGTATTGAGTTATGGTAAAGAGAGACCAGTAGACTCAGGATCGAATCCATTAGCTTGGTCTAAAAACAGAAGATCTGTAACAGTAAAAGCTAATTAATCTTAAAAATTATTAAAGACCCTTAAACATAAAATGTTTGAGGGTCTTTTTTTTGCCATTATTATAATCATAACCTGAAAGATGAAATATTTTATAAAAATTTTAAGTATAAATTTTTTTATATTTTTGGCCTCTTTTTCTTCATCAAAAGTCATTGCTGATAATCATAATATTTACGAGATTTTAGAAACAATTCAAAAAGATATTAAGACACTTGAAAAAGCAGTTTATTCTGAGTCAATTGAGTCTAACAATTATACAAATAATAATTCAAGTTTAGAACCAAATAATAATTCAGAAGATGTTTTAACCAGACATCTATTAAAACTATCTGAAATCGAAAATCAATTTCAACAACTTACAAATAAATTTGAAGAAATTAATTTTAAACTAGACAAATTATCGAACAGACTGTCAAAAGTTCAAGCAGACAATCAAATTAGATTTCAAGATTTAGAAACAGCTATCTCTACTGATTCAAATTTGAAAATCACGAAAAAAGAATCAAAGTTAGATGATAATGAAATTTTACCTGGGAGCTCTCAACCACAAGATTTGGGTTCAATATCTTACAAAGATACAGAGACAAATGAAAAAAAACAAAAAATAGAATCAATTGAAACCACTGCTACAATTGTAACAGAAAATTTTCAAGCTGAAGAAAAAATACTTCCAAATATATCACCTGAAAAACAATATGAATTTGCAACTAGTTTCCTTAAAGTAGGAGACTACACAACTGCTGAAAGAGCTTTTAGAGAATTTGTTTTAACTAATCCTGAACATAAGCTAGCAGGTAATGCTCAATATTGGTACGCAGAAACATTTAGAATTAGACAACTATACACGGACGCCGCGTCTGCTTATTTAGAAGGCTATCAAAAATATCCAAAAGGTGAAAAAGCACCTGTTAATTTATTAAAGCTTGGTGTTTCAATGGTCCAAATTGGAGAAAAGGATCAAGGTTGTAAAATGATTAATGGTGTTGAAAAACAGTATCCTAAAGCTAATCAATCCATTATTCAAAAAGCAAAATATGAGTCGAAAAAATTTGAGTGTAGTAAACAAAATTCCTAAACTTTTAAATAGTAAATTAAAAAATAAGAGAATAAGTAAAATTTATAGAGAGTTTGAAAAAACTTTAAGCATTAAGGAAAACTTTATAGTTGCAGTATCTGGTGGTCCAGATAGTTTGGCATTAGCCTTCTTATCCAAAATATATTCAATAAAAAACAAATTAGTTTCTAGATTTTTTATTATTGACCATAAATTAAGAAATGAGTCGACAAAAGAAGCAGAATTAGTTAAGAAAATTTTAAACAAATTTTCGATTAAGGCTGAAATTTTAACTTGGCATGGCAAAAAACCTTTAAAAAATCTACAGGCTTCTGCTAGAAAAAAAAGATACGAATTATTAATAGCTAAATCTAAGAAATTAAAGATCAATAATTTGATTTTAGGCCACCATTTAGATGATTTATTTGAAAATTTTTTTATACGAATTATTAGAGGCAGTGGTTTAAAAGGTCTAATTTCGCTAAATCAACAAACTACAATTAACAAAACTAATTTGTTTAGACCATTGTTGAATCAAAAAAAAGATGAGTTAATATTTTTATCTAAATATGTCTATAATTTTTTTGTAAAAGACCCATCTAACAAGGATGAAAAATATTTAAGAATTAAAATTAGGAACCTTATTAAAGAATTACAAAATAATGGATTAGATAAAAAAAAATTTTTATTAACTATTAATAATTTAAAATCTTCAGATGAAGTAGTTAAATTTTATGCAAATGAAAATATTAAAAAAAATGTATGTTTTTCTAAAACTAGAAATCAAGTAATTATTAATAATAATTTTTTTAAACAACCCCAGGAAATTATCTTTAGATCTTTCTCAGAATTAATAAGAAAGAGTGGTAAAAAATATTATTCAGTTAGAGGAAGAAAATTAGATAGAATTATAAGAAAAATACAAACTAACAATATTTCAAAACTAACTATTGGTGGTTGTGTTATTGAAAAGGTCAATCAGACTGTTATTTTGTCAAAAGAACATTAAATAAGTGTGTCTAAAACCAAAATTGCCACTTGTTAAATTAGAAATTAACATTATCTTATTCTCATGAATTTAAAAAATATAGCAATGTGGGGAATAATAGTTTTTTTAACTATTGGCCTATACAATATGTTTAAAAACCCACAAACAAACATTAGGGGTGGTGCTAACCAAATTATTTTTTCAGAATTTTTAACTTCAGTTGATAATGGAGAAGTTTTAAAGGTCGAAATTCAAGGTAATAATATTAAAGGTGTTTATTCAAACGGAAATAACTTTACAACTTATTCACCCAATTACCCAAATTTAATTGAAAAACTTTCAGACAAAGGTGTAAGTATTTCAGCTGCACCAATAGAAGAAAAGATGCCTTCCTTATTTGGTGTTTTATTGTCTTGGTTTCCAATGTTACTTTTAATTGCAGTTTGGATTTTTTTTATGAGACAAATGCAAGGTGGCAAAGGTGGAGCAATGGGTTTTGGAAGATCTAAAGCAAAAATGATGAATGAGCTGAAGGGAAAAGTTACTTTTAACGATGTAGCTGGTGTAGAAGAAGCAAAAGAAGAAGTTGAAGAAATTGTCGAGTTTCTTAAAGATCCAAAAAAGTTTAGTAGATTAGGTGGAAAGATTCCGAGAGGAGCTTTACTTGTTGGACCCCCTGGCACAGGGAAAACTTTATTAGCTAGAGCTATAGCTGGTGAAGCAGGCGTACCTTTTTTTACAATTTCAGGATCTGATTTTGTAGAAATGTTTGTAGGTGTTGGAGCCTCAAGAGTTAGAGACATGTTTGAACAGGGTAAAAAAAATTCTCCATGTATTATTTTTATTGATGAGATTGATGCAGTCGGAAGAAGTCGAGGTGCTGGCCTAGGTGGAGGTAATGATGAAAGAGAACAAACATTGAATCAGCTTTTAGTAGAAATGGATGGTTTTGAAACTAATGAAGGTGTAATTATTATTGCTGCAACAAACAGACCAGATGTTCTTGATCCCGCTTTATTGAGACCAGGAAGATTTGACAGACAAGTAGTTGTTTCAAACCCAGATATAATTGGAAGAGAAAAGATTTTAAAAGTTCATGTTAAAAAAATTAAAATGGCACCAGATGTAAATTTAAGAATTGTAGCAAGAGGCACTCCTGGTTTTTCAGGAGCAGATCTTGCGAACTTAGTTAATGAAGCGGCTTTATTGGCGGCAAGAAAAAATAAAAGAATAGTAACATTAAATGAGTTTGAGGAAGCAAAAGATAAAGTTATGATGGGATCAGAGAGAAGATCTATGGTTATGACAGAGGAAGAAAAAACTTTAACAGCCTACCATGAAGCGGGACATGCAATAGTTACAATTAACGAAAGTGCAGCCTACCCAATTCATAAAGCTACAATTATTCCAAGAGGTAGAGCTCTTGGAATGGTAATGCAATTACCAGAGAGAGATGAATTATCCCAAACTAGAGAGCAATTACATGCACAATTAGCTATAGCAATGGGTGGAAGAGTTGCAGAAGAAATTATTTTTGGTGAAGATAAGGTAACTACTGGTGCTGCCAGCGATATAGAGCAAGCTACCAAAAGAGCAAGAGCAATGGTAATGCGAGCAGGTTTGAGTAAAGAATTAGGCCCTGTGGCTTATGGGGAAAATGAAGAAGAAGTATTTTTAGGAAGATCTGTTGCGAGAACACAAAACATGTCAGAAGAAACTGCAAAAAAAGTTGACTCTGAGATAAGAAAAATTGTTGATAAAGGCTATGAAAGGGCAAGAAAAGTCCTTATGGATAAAATTGATGATTTACATAAATTAGCTAAAGCTTTACTTGTTTATGAAACTTTATCGGGTGAGGAGATTGAAAATCTTATTAATAAAAACATATATCCTTCAGACAAAGAGGATTTAAAAGCTGAAGAAGATAAAGGATCAGCTTTAAGTGCATTAGGTCTTAAACCAAAAATTGTTCATTAATAATAATGCCAAAATATTACACTAGAGCGTGTAATTTTTGTTATGGACATAAATCTAAAGTTTTAGTTAAAAAGAAAAAAACATTACCTCTTCATGGTAATGAAAAAATATCATTTGATTGTGTTGAATTAATTTCTAGAAAATATAAAAAAAAAATCCCACTTAAAAAATTAAGTGAATTACCTAAAGTATTAAAAAAAAAAATAAGAGTAGATCTAAAAAATATTACTAAAAAAAAAAAAAATTTCGCAAATTTAAACTTTCTAAAATTGCCTAATATTATGGGTGTATTAAATCTTACTCCAGATAGTTTTTCTGATGGGGGGAAATATAATAGTATAAATAAAGGGACTAAACACGCAATTCAAATGTTTAAGTCAGGAGCAAATATAATAGATGTCGGAGGTGAATCAACTAGACCAGGCTCTAAAGTGACAAATGCCAATCAAGAATGGAATAGAATAAATAAAATATTAAAATTGATCTGCAAAAAAGTTCCCGTATCATTAGATACTAGAAAATCCAAAATCATGGAAAAGGGTATTAAATTTGGTGTAAAGATTATAAATGATGTATCAGGATTAAATTACGACCTTGAAACTAAAAGTGTTTTAAAAAAATATAAAATTCCTTTTATAATTCAACATACACAGGGAACACCTGAAAATATGCAAATTAATCCAAGTTATAAAAATGAATTATTAGAAATATATGATTTTTTTGAACAGAAAATTAAATTTTTAAGATCCATTGGTATTAAACATAATAATATAATTCTTGATCCTGGTATAGGCTTTGGAAAAAATTTGAAACATAATATGAATTTAATTAGGAATATTTCTATTTTCCACTCTCTTGGTTTTCCTATACTTGTAGGTAACTCAAGAAAAAAATATATAAAAGAATTATCTGGAAAAAATGATACCAAAAATAGAACAGGTGGAACGGTAGCTTCTTCTATTTATTTGATGATGCAAGGAGTACAAATTTTAAGAATCCACGAAGTTGATGAAATAATACAAGGAGTAAAAGTTTTTAAAGAACTAATAAAAAATTGATGAAAAAAAAATATTTTGGAACAGATGGAATAAGAGGAGCTATTAATAGTAAAAATATTAATGGTGATATGTTTTTTAAATTTGGTTTAGCTTCAGGAACATATTTTAAGTCACAAAAAAAAAAGAAACAGACAGCAATTATAGCTAAAGATACTAGATTATCAGGTTACGCACTAGAGCCGGCATTAGTTTCAGGTCTAGCATCTGCAGGAATGCATGTTTATACTTTAGGACCCTTACCAACAAATGGTTTAGCTATGCTTACAAAAAGTATGAAGGCTAATATGGGAATTATGATAACTGCGTCTCATAATCCACATAATGACAATGGATTGAAGTTATTTGGACCAGATGGTCTGAAATTATCAGATAAAATTGAAAGAAGAATAGAAAGTTTAATAGATAAAAATATTACAAAGAATCTTTCAAATCCAGAAAAATTGGGAAGAGTAAAAAGGTTAGAAAGTGGGACAAAAGATTATATAAAAATCTTAAAAAAAAATTTCACAAAAGATTTTAATCTTAGAGGATTGAGAATCGTGATTGATTGTGCAAATGGAGCTGGATATAAAGCTGGACCTGAATTATTAAAATCATTAGGTGCAAAAGTAATTGCTATCGGTGTAACACCAAATGGTCTTAATATTAATAAAAATTGTGGCTCAACATTTCCTAATAAGATTAAATTTGCGGTAAAAAAGCATAAGGCACATTTAGGTATATCACTTGATGGTGATGCTGACAGAGTCATTATGTGTGATGAAAAAGGTTGTATAGTCGATGGAGATCAAATTGTTGCTGCTTTAGCAACTAGGTGGAAAAATAAAAAAATGCTAAAGGGAGGAGTGGTAGGAACTTTAATGTCTAACTACGGTTTAGAAAAATTTTTTAA
This sequence comes from Pelagibacterales bacterium SAG-MED01, assembly GCA_014654455.1. Classification (GTDB taxonomy): domain Bacteria; phylum Pseudomonadota; class Alphaproteobacteria; order Pelagibacterales; family Pelagibacteraceae; genus Pelagibacter. The sequence continues at coordinate 32,918 of JACWCY010000001.1, read as the reverse complement.
ATCTCAAACGATAAAATTCATTAGATCAAACGTTGGAGATAGGTATGTTAAAGAAAAAATGCAAAAAAATAATTTTAATTTAGGAGGTGAACAATCAGGACATATCATATTAGGAAAATTTGCAACAACTGGAGACGGTTTACTTGTTGCACTAGAAGTATTATTTGCAATAAGAAAAGGAGGAAAAGCCAGTAATTTTTTTAATAAATTTAAAAAAATACCTCAAATTTTAATAAATATCGAAGTAAAAGATAAAACAATAATTAGTAATCCAGAGGTCAAGAAGTCTATTAAAATTGCAGAAAAAATAATGAAAGGACAAGGTAGAATATTAGTAAGAAAGTCAGGAACAGAGTCTAAAATAAGAGTGATGGGCGAGAGTGATAATAAAAAAATTTTAAATAAATGTGTAAATATTATATCAAAAAAAATTAAATAAATTGAAACCAAAATCTAAAATACTAATTATAGCAGGTTCAGACTCATCTGGTGGAGCAGGCATCCAGGCGGATATTAAAACTATAACAGCATTAGGATCATACGCCATGACAGCGATTACAGCTATAACGTCTCAAAACACAACTGGAGTTAAATCAATTGTTTCTATAGACCCCAAAGAAATTTATAATCAAATTATATTTACTATAAAAGATATTAAACCTGATGGTGTCAAAATTGGAATGTTGCATTCTACAAAAGTTATTGACTCTATAGTTAACACATTGGATAAGATTAGAACTAAGAACATAGTGCTTGATCCTGTAATGGTTGCAAAAGGTGGAGCTAAATTAATAGATAATAAAGCAGTTAAATCACTTAAATCGAGATTAATTAAAAGAGTGCGTTTGATTACTCCAAATATTCCAGAAGCTGAAATTTTAACAAAATTAAAAATAAAAAATAAAAATGATATGGTTTTTGCTGCTAAAGAATTATTAAAGTATGGTGCTAAAAATGTACTAATTAAAGGTGGACATTTAAATTCAAAATTTGTTCAAGATATATTTGTTAACAAGTCAGAAATAAAAATATTTAATAGTTATAGATATAAAACGATGAATACTCATGGAACAGGATGTACTTTATCTAGTGCTATAACTACTTTTTTATCTTGTGGAAAACCCATAAAGAAATCTTGTGAGCTTGGAATTAAGTATGTAAATTTTGCCATAAAAACTAATCCGAATTATGGTAAAGGCAATGGTCCTATTAATCACCTTAATACAATGAGCATAAGTAGAAAATTTAGATAATGAAAAATATAGTTGTAGTTGGATCGCAATGGGGTGACGAAGGAAAAGGAAAAATTGTTGACTGGCTTTCAGAACAAGCAGATGTTGTGGTTAGATTTCAGGGAGGACATAATGCAGGTCATACTTTAGTTATTGATGGAGTTACATATAAATTAAGATTATTACCATCAGGAATAGTTAGAAAAGGTAAAATTTCTATAATTGGAAATGGAGTTGTTGTTGATCCTTGGGCCTTACTAGAGGAAATTAATGAAATTAAATCAAAAGATGTTCAAGTAGATACTAATAATTTTATAATTTCAGAATCTGCAAATTTGATATTACCATTTCACAGAGAAATGGATGAAATTAGAGAAGATACCGCTGGTAAAGGAAAGATAGGAACAACCAGAAGAGGTATAGGACCAGCATATGAAGATAAAGTAGGAAGAAGATCAATAAGAGTTATGGACTTAAGATCAGAAAAAAATTTAGATGAAAGATTAGAGTCTGTTTTATTACATCATAATGCAATAAGAAAAGGATTGGGAAAAAAAATTTTTGAAAAAAATCAATTAAAAAAAGATTTATTAAAAATTGCCCCTGAAATTTTAAAATTTTCTCAGCCTGTGTGGTTAAAAATAAATCAATTTAAGAGACAAAAAAAGAAGATTTTGTTTGAAGGAGCCCAAGGTGTTTTATTAGATGTTGATCACGGTACCTATCCTTTTGTTACATCTTCAAATACTGTTGCATCAAGTGCTGCAACAGGAACAGGTTGTGGGCCAAATTCAATAAATTATGTTTTAGGAATAACAAAAGCATACACAACAAGAGTAGGTGAAGGCCCTTTTCCAACAGAATTAAAAGATAATATTGGAGATTTACTCGGAACTAGAGGAAAAGAATTTGGAACGGTCACAAGTCGAAAAAGGAGATGTGGTTGGTTTGACGGAGTTTTGGTTAGACAAACTATTAAAATCTCAGGAATTGACGGTATAGCATTAACAAAACTAGATGTCCTAGATGAATTAAATGAAATTAAAATGTGTGTTCAATATGAACTAGATGGAAAAAAAGTTGATTATTTGCCAGCAGCAGTAGAGGATCAGTTAAAGATAAAACCTATTTACAAAACCTTTCCAGGATGGAAGACCTCAACAAAAGGTATTAAAAACATTGATGAACTACCTGATAATGCAAAAAATTATATTTTTTCTGTAGAGGATTTTATTGAAACAAAAATATCAAGTGTATCGACGAGTCCAGAACGTGAAGACACTATATTGATCGAAAATCCTTTTGAAATTTAGTTAACAGGTAATAAATTTTTAGATTTTGCTAAAATTAGCATTTGTTTTTGTAATTTTTCAAACGCTTTATTTTCAATTTGTCTTACTCTTTCCCTGCTGATTTTGTATTTTTTACTTAAATCCTCTAAAGTAGTTGGATTATCATTTAATCTTCTAGAATGTAAAATTTCTCGCTCTCTGTCATTTAATATTTTTATAGAAGTTTTTAAAAGGTCTTTTCTTTGCTCCATTTCCTCATGGTGTGCGAACTTTAGATCATGATCTAGTTCTTTATCTACTAACCAATCTTGCCATTCATCACCATCCTCTCCTACTTGAGCATTAAGAGAAAATTCTTTACCAGACAATCTTCGGTTCATTGAAACAACTTCCTCTTTACTAACATTTAACTTATTAGCAATTTCATCAACATGTTCATTTCTAAGATCACCTTCAGATTGAGGTGCAATTTGATTTTTAAGTTTTTTTAAATTAAAAAATAATTTTTTTTGAGCTGTAGTTGTTCCAATTTTTACTAAACTCCATGATCTAAGTATGTACTCTTGTATCGAGGCTTTTATCCACCACATTGCATATGTTGCTAATCGAAAACCTTTTTCAGGTTCAAACTTTTTAACAGCTTGCATTAAGCCAATATTACCCTCTGAAATCATTTCGTTTACAGGCAAACCATAGCCTTTATAACCCATGGCAATTTTTGCAACTAACCTTAAGTGGCTTGTGACTAATTTTTCAGCTGATTTAATATTGCCTTTATTTCTCCAATTTTTTGCTAACATATATTCTTCTTCAGCATCCAACATTGGAAATTTTTTAATTTGATCTAGATAAGCAGATAGCCCACCTTCATTACTTAGAACAGGAAGATTATTGTTTATAGCCATACTCATTTTGTTTATCTAATAAATTTTTAAAATATTTCAATATTTTATTTGTTAGTGTTTTTCAACATTTTTAATATATTTTCAAGCTCATGTGGCAAAATTGAGTTAAAAATCATCTCTTTATTATTTTTAGGATGAATAAACCCTATAGTTTTTGCATGAAGAAATTGTCTTTTTAGATTATTTAAAGCTTTTTCTAATAAAGGGTCTATATTTTTTATTTTCTTAAATTTTTTTTTATATTTATCATCTCCAAAAATACTATTACCCATGTAATTCATATGAACTCTTATCTGATGGGTCCTACCAGTTTCTAGTTTACATTCTAAAAAACTTAAAGTTGGAGTTTTTTTATTTTCAAAAACTTCAATTGTTTTATAGTTTGTAATAGCTTTTTTACCTTTAGTTTTATTCACCTCCATCATCTGTCTATTCTTAGAACTCCTAGTAATTAAAGTTTCAATTCGACCTTTTGATGGTCTTATTTTACCCCAAATTAGTAACTGGTAAGTTCTCGTAATTGTATGTTTGCTAAATTGATTAGAAAGGTGTTCGTGGGCTTGATTATTTTTTGCTATTATAACTAAACCAGAAGTATTTTTGTCAATCCTATGAACAATTCCTGGTCTTAGATCATTTCCAATGTTTGAAAGTGAATTCCTATTATAATTTATTAATGCATTTACAATCGTATTATCAAAATTACCTGCCCCTGGATGCATAATTAAGCCAGAGGGTTTATTTAGAATAATTAAATCATTATCTTCAAAAATTATATCTAATTTATAATTATATGGTTTAAGTGAAGCTTTTTTTGGTTCCGGTATAATCAAATTTATATTGTCTCCAGTAAAAATTTTTTTAGAAGGATCTAATATAACTTTATTGTTAAGGTTTAATTGACCATCTAAAATTAACTTTTTAATTCTGGTTCGACTTAGATTTTTTTCATTATTATTGATAAAAACATCTACTCTGAGATTATTTTCATCATCTTTTACAATCAAATTTATTTTTTTTTTCATAAAATGTTATATTAATATTATATGCGCTTGTAGCTCAACTGGATAGAGCGCCTGACTTCGGATCAGGAGGTTCTGGGTTCGACTCCTAGCAGGCGCACCAAAGTTAAAAGTTTATAAAATCAGATATAATTTGACACTTATAATTAAAATTTGATAGAATAAATGATCTTAATTTACATTTATCGTTATTTAGGTTTATTAGCAAAAAATATATGAAAAAAGTGTTAATTATAAGTACTGGTATCTTAAGTGCTTATTTATCAAAATTTTTATTAAATAAAAATTATAAGATATATGTTACATCGAGAACATTAAAAAAAAAATATAAAAATTTTGATAAACTTAAAATTCAAAAAAAAATTATTTTTAAAAAATTAAATGTAAAAGACTTATCATCAATTAAAAAACTTATAAACCAAATTCAACCAAGCATCATCTTTTATTTTGCGGGGCAAAGTTCAGTTACAAAAAGTTTAAATTTTAGAAAACAAACATATGATTCTAATTATATTGGATGTAAAAATTTTTTGACTATATTAAAAAAAGATCAATTAGATATAAAGTTTTTAAAAGCTAACAGTGGCTATATATTTTCATTTAAAAAAAATTTTGATTTTTTAAAACCAGTTTTTTCGAAAAATCTAAATCCTTATATTGATGCACAAAAAAAAGCTTTTAATATTGTAAATAATTTTAGAAAAAAAGGATTAGCTTGTTATAACATTATTTTTTTTCAAGTTGAATCCAACTTAAGACCAAACAATTTTTTTTTGAAAAAAGTTTGTATTTATTTAAAAAAAAATTTATATAAAAAAAAGAAACTTAATGTTGGAAATTTAGATTTAGTCAGAGATTTTGGTTGGGCGCCTGAACTAGTAAAAGGAGCTTATTATATGAGTTATTTAAAACCATGTAATTTGATAATTGCTTCTGGCAAAAGGTATTCGTTAAGAAAAATTTTGGATATTGTTTTTAGTATTAAAAAACTTAATTATAAGAAATTCATTAAGATTGATAAAAGTCTTTTCAGAAAAAATGAAGAAAAAAATGTCTACCCAAACCTTAGTAATACTATAAAAATTCTCAAACCATTCAAATGGAAACCAAAAATTCATGGTAAACAATTAATTGATAATATTTATAAAAATTTATATTAGATTGTTAATCTTAGTTATTTTGAATATTAATATTTTGAAGCTCTTAATAGTCTATCATTAATTGTTTCCCCAAGTCCTTCATTAGGTATACTTTTAATTGCAATAGATTTGAATTTACTATTTTTTATTTTTCTTAAAGTGCTATACAAATTTTTTGCTGCTTCTTTTAAACTCCCATCCTTTGATAAAAAATAATAATTTGATTTAATTGTTTTGGTTTTTTTTAAAATTATATATGCCTCATTATCTTTAGCTTTTTTAGCATTTAATCTTATAGGCAAACCTGGTGAATAATGTAATTTAAATTGTCCTGGAGCATAAATTTTTGATGGGTTAATATCTTTAATAATATTTTTTTTCAATACTCTATTAATTTTATTAATTTTTAATCCACCTAATCTTAAAATTTTTGGTTTTTTTGTAAGATCAATTATTGTTGACTCAATACCAATAGAGGATCTTCCTCCTTCTAACACAAATTTAATTTTTTTACCGAAATCTTCTTTAACATCTGATGAGCAAACAGCACTTAATTTTGAAGATATATTTACACTGGGTGCCGCTAATGGATAATTTAGTTTTTTTAATAAATATTTTAAAACAACATGTTTAGGAAATCTAACAGCTAAAGTATTTCTTTTATTAGTTACATATTTAGAAATTTTTGATTCTTTTTTTAATTTTAAAACAAATGTTATAGGACCAGGGCAAAATTTTTTGTATAATTTTAAAAAAGTAGAATTTGTGAAGCAGTCTTTTCTAAGATCTTGTAGATTATTATAATGAACAATTAGAGGATTACTTATTGGTCTTTTTTTTAATTTAAATATTTTTTTTGTTGCAATAGAAGAGTATGCATTTCCTGCTAGACCATACACAGTTTCTGTAGGCACAGCTATGCATTCATTTTTATTAAGTAATTTTTTAGCTTTTTTAATATTTGAAAGATTAATTTTCATGTATTATGAGGAATTAATATATGAAAGATAAAAATTTAACAAATAATTATAGTTTATTATCATTAGAAGAATTGACAAATGAAGCTAATAAAATGATAGAATATCTTGAAGGGCAAAAAGACCTTGAAAATTCATTAGAAAACTATCAAAATTTATTAAAGTTAAATAATATTATAGAAAAAAAATTTCAAAAAAATATTAAAAATATTAATGAAAAAACTAAAGAAAAAATTTCCAAAATAACGTTAAAGAATAAAGATAATGCAAAAACAACTAAATAAAATAGCCAAAGACACAAATTTTTTTTTAAAAAAATTTATTAAGAAACAAAATAAAACAGAATTAATTACTCCAATGCAATATGCACTTTTTCCTGGTGGAAAAAAAATAAGATCAAAAATTTTAATTGATATTGGTTTATTGTTTAATTTGGATTATAAAAAATTAATAATAATAGGTTCTGCTGTCGAATGTATTCATGCATACTCATTAATTCATGATGATCTTCCTTGTATGGATAATGATCCAATAAGAAGAGGTAAAGCGTCAACTCATGTTAAGTTTGGAGAGTCAACTGCTGTTCTAGCTGGCAATTCACTTTTAACTATGGCTTTTGAAATTCTTAGTAGTCCAAGTTTGAAAGTGAAAGAAAATATTAAGAATAATTTGATAAATAAAATTTCAGAATGTTCTGGTCATCTAGGTATAGCTGGAGGACAATATTTAGATTTAAGCTTTGAACATAAAAAAATTTCAAAAAAAAAAATAGTTGAAATGGAAATTAAAAAAACTGGAAAGCTTTTTAGTTTTTGTTGTATAGCACCTTTAATTCTTAAAAATAAAAGTAAAAAAGAAATAAAAAAATTTGAGAATATTGGAGCAAAAATAGGTTTGTTATTTCAAGTTGCTGATGATTTAATTGATTTTAAAGGAAAATCTTCAGTTGCGGGAAAAAGAACAAAAAAAGATCAAAAACAAGGAAAAGCAACTCTTATAAGTTTACTGGGCTATAAAAATACTATTAAATATAGTCAAAATATTATTTTAGAAATAAAAAAAAAAACTGATAAATATGGTTTTAAATCAAAAAAACTTTTAGAAACTTTGAATTATATTTTAAATAGAAAAAAATGATTAAAGATTATAAATTTTTACATAAAATAAACTTTCCTACTGATTTAAAAAAACTAAGAGAATCTGATTTACAAAAAGTTTCTAATGAAATTAGAGAGGAAATGATTGAAGCAGTAGCTGTTACAGGAGGACATTTAGGAGCTGGTCTTGGTGTGGTAGAATTAAGTGTTGCAATACATTATGTCTTTAACACTCCAAAAGATAAATTGATTTGGGATGTTGGTCATCAATGCTATCCACATAAGATTTTGACTGGAAGAAAGGATAAAATTAGAACTCTTAGACAAGGTGGTGGTCTTGCTGGTTTTACTAAAAGAGCGGAGAGTGAATATGATCCATTTGGTGCAGCTCATAGCTCAACTTCTATATCATCAGCTTTAGGGATGGCCGAAGCTAACAAGCTTTCTAATAAATCAGATAATGTAATAGCTGTAATAGGAGATGGAGCTATTAGTGCTGGAATGGCTTACGAAGCGATGAATAATGCTGGTGCATCAAAAACAAAAATGATTGTGGTACTAAATGACAATGATATGTCTATTGCTAAACCAGTCGGAGCTATGAGCACATATCTTGCTAAGATTTTTTCAGGTAAAATTTATTTTAGTTTAAGAGAAACTATAAAATTAATAATTTCTGCTTTTTCAAAAAGATTTTCTGCAAAAGCTAGTAAAGCAGAGGATTTACTTAGATCGGCTGTAACAGGAGGAACGCTATTTAGCTCACTTGGGTTTTACTATATTGGCCCCATAGATGGACATGACTTAAATTCATTATTACCTATATTAAAAAATGCTAGAGACTCAAAACATGAGGGTCCAATTTTAATTCATATTAAAACAAAAAAAGGTAAAGGCTATACATTTGCGGAAGATGCAAAAGATAACTATCACGGGGTATCAAAATTTAATGTTAAGACTGGAGAACAGGTTAAAAGCTCAAGTAAATTGCCATCATATACAAAAGTTTTTGCAAATACTTTGTTAGAGCACGCTAAAAAAGACAGCAAAATAGTTGCTGTAACCGCCGCAATGCCTGGAGGGACAGGTTTAGATATTTTTGGTAAGGAATTTCCAGATAGAACTTTTGATGTTGGAATAGCAGAACAGCATGCAGTTACTTTTGCAGCAGGTTTAGCTACTGAAAATTATAAACCGTACGCTGTAATTTATTCTACATTTTTACAAAGAGCTTATGATCAGGTCGTTCACGATGTCGCAATTCAAAGTTTACCTGTAAGATTTGCAATAGATAGAGCTGGTTTAGTAGGAGCCGATGGACCTACTCATGCAGGTAGTTTTGATATAACCTACTTATCAACATTACCAAATTTCATAGTAATGGCCGCAAGTGATGAAGCTGAACTTGTTAGAATGATTAACACTTCAACTGAAATTAACGATAGACCTTGTGCATTCAGATATCCTAGGGGTACTGGTTTAGGATCAGTTTTACCACCAATTACTGAAAAAATTGAAATAGGAAAATCAAAGATTATCAGAGAAGGAAAAAAATTAGCAATTTTAAATTTTGGTACAAGAATGAATGAAGTTTTAAAAGCTTCAGAAAATTTAAGAAAAAAAGGAGTTAATATAACTGTAGTAGATGCAAGATTTGCAAAACCTTTAGATGAAAACTTAATTTGGCAATTAGCAACTACTCACGAGGCAATTATGACAATAGAAGAGGGATCTATAGGAGGTTTTGGTTCTCATGTAGTTGATTTTTTATCGAAAAAAGGTTTATTAGATTCTGATTTAAAATTTAGATCTATGACCTTACCAGATCTTTTTATTGATCAAGATACACCTGACAATATGTATAAAACTGCTAACCTAGACGCTAGTTCAATTGAAGAAAAAATTCTTGATTTACTGAATTCAAATATTATTTTACAAAAACAAAAATAATCAATTTAATTACATTGAGCTTTATTCATTAAATAATGATCTAACAAAACACAAGATAGCATAGCCTCTCCAACAGGAACCGCTCTTATTCCAACACAAGGATCATGTCTACCTTTTACAGATATGGTTGTATTTTTCCCAAATTTGTTAATTGTTTTTCTACTTTTTAAAATTGAGGATGTTGGTTTTACAGCAAATGATATTACTATTTGTTGTCCAGAAGAAATACCACCAAGAATTCCACCTGCATTATTTGAATAAAATTTTAATTTATTTTTGTTTTGTATAATCTCATCTGAATTTTCTTCACCTGATAATTGTGCAGAATTCATACCAGAACCAATATTAACACCCTTAACTGCATTAATACTCATCATAGCTGAAGCTATATCCGAATCTAATTTTGAATAAATTGGAGCACCTAAACCAGCTGGAATCCCATTTGCCCTTACTTCAATTATTGCGCCACATGAAGACCCAGCTTTTCTGATACTTAATAAATATTTTTCCCATAACTTTAACATTGATTTATCTGGGCAAAAAAATGGATTTTTATTAATTATTTTATCATTCCATTTTGATGTATCACAACCAAGAATACCAAGCTGAGTTACTGCACCTGAAATTTTGAATTTTTTTCCTAATTTTTTTTCTAATACTTTTCTAGCAATAGCTCCAGCGGCCACTCTTGCTGCCGTTTCTCTCGCAGAAGAGCGCCCCCCACCTCTATAATCTCTAATTCCATATTTTTTAAAATAGGTAAAATCTGCATGACCAGGCCTGAATTTATCTTTAATATTTTTATAATCTTTAGAGCGCACATCTTCATTATAAATTATTAAGGATATTGGAGTGCCAGTTGTTTTGCCCTCGAAAATGCCAGATAAAATTTGTACTTTATCACTTTCTTTTCGTTGAGTTGTAAATTTAGACTGTCCAGGTTTTCTTTTATCCAACTCTTTTTGAATATCTTGCTCCTTAAGTTGAATTAATGGCGGGCAACCATCAATTATACAGCCAATAGCAGGACCATGGGATTCTCCCCAAGTTGTGAAACGAAAAAACTTTCCAAAAGTATTAAATGACATTATCTATATTATATAGATTATTTTGTTAAAATTATGAATCAAAAAAACTCATTAGGGTTAAATAAATGCTTCTTAGATCTTGATGATCCGTTTGAATTATTTGAAAAATGGTTTGATGAAGCAAAAAAGAAAGAGATAAATGATCCAAATGCTTTGGCACTAGGTACTGCAAGTAAAAATGGCATTCCATCAGTAAGAATGGTTCTTCTTAAAGGCTATGATAAAAATGGATTTGTTTTTTATACAAATTTAAATAGTCAAAAGGGAAATGAAATAAAAGAAAATCCAAATGCTTCAATGTGTTTTCATTGGAAAAGCTTGTTAAGACAAATAAGAATAGTCGGAAATTTAAAGTTAGTAGATAATAAGACAGCAGATGATTATTATAATACCAGGGCTTATGAAAGTAGAATAGGAGCTTGGGCATCCAAACAAAGCAACATTTTAAAAAATAGAGATGAACTTTTAATTTCTTTAGAAAATTATAAAAAAAAATTTAGTAACAAAGATGATGTACCAAGGCCTGAACACTGGTCTGGATGGAACTTGAGGCCAACGAGTATTGAGTTTTGGTTGGATGGAGATAACAGAATTCACGAAAGGTTAAAATATTCACTAGATGAAAACAACATCTGGATTAAAAGTCTTTTAAGTCCTTAGAAGTTTCTTGCCAAACTAAAAGAAGTTAAATTCTCAAGAATACTTTTTTCTTCACAATCATTAAATACTGATAAAGAATTAGAAGCTAAGTTAATATAATGTTGAGCTTTTAGATAACAAGACTTAATTATACCATATTGTTTAATTAAAGATAAAGTGTAATTTAAATCATCCTCGGTTCGTTTATCTTTTGAAAATATATTTTTAAGTTTTTCTTTTGATTTATTATCTGCCTTTTGAAACAATAAGATTATAGGTAAAGTAATTTTTCCTTCATAAAAATCTTGTCCAATTTTTTTTCCAAATAATTTTAGTTCAGAGTTATAATCTAAAGTGTCATCAGCAATTTGAAATGTTAACCCAAGATTTCTTCCATAGAACTCTAATGCTTCTTTTTCTTTATTTTTCTTATCAGATAAAATTGCCCCAACTTTTGTTGCAGCTGCAAATAATTCGGCGGTCTTTGCAGATATGATTTTAAGATATGTTTCTTCTAACATATCAACTTCACCGTGGTGTTGAAGTTGTAATACTTCACCTTGAGCAATCTTGGAAGACGTTGATGATAGTAATTTTAAAACTTCTATATTTCCATCTTCCACCATCATCTCAAAGCACCTGCTTAGTAGATAGTCTCCTACCAATACAGAAGAATGATTGTCCCAAATTTTGTTTAGTGTTTTTTTTCCTCTTCTCAATGATCCATTATCAATTACGTCGTCATGCATTAAAGTTGCAGCATGAATTAATTCAACACAAGCTGCTAAATTAATATCTCTAGTACCTTTTGAGTAACCACATAACTTGGAAGAACCTAGTGTCAATAAAGCTCTCAACTTTTTACCACCAGTATCAAGGTGATAGTCGGTCATTTTTTGGACCATCTCAACATCACTAATTAGCTTAGATTTTATTTTTTCTTCTACTAATAACAATTTATCTTCAACTGAGTCTTTGAGTTGAAAATAAGAATTATTAATTTGGTTTTTTAGCTGAATTACAGTTCCCATTTATGTGAACAAACTAATATAATAAGTTTATATTTATTACTTATCAATTGACGCACCTGAAACTTCAATTATAAGGTGTCTTTATATTCATTTAAAAATTTTATAAAGGTTTACAATGTTCTCTTTCTTTAAAAAAAAAAAAATTGTTCCACATATTAAGTTAAGTGGTGTAATTGGAAATGTAGGAAAATTTAAACAAGGAATAGATTTTTCAGGTCAAGAAGAGATTATTTCAAAGGCCTTTTCTGTAAAAAAAGCTTCATGGGTTGCAATTACAATAAACTCACCAGGAGGATCTCCTGTCCAGTCACATCTAATTTATAATTTTATAAGACAAAAAGCGAAAAAAAACAAAAAAAAGGTGATAGTGTTTGCTGAAGATGTAGCGGCTTCAGGTGGCTACTTAATTGCATGTGCTGGTGACGAGATATATGCAAACTCTAGTTCAATAATTGGTTCGATTGGAGTGATTTATTCCTCATTTGGCTTTACAGAGTTAATAAGAAAAATTGGTGTAGAAAGAAGAGTGCATACTGCTGGTAAAAACAAAAGCACATTGGATCCTTTTCTTGAGGAAAAAAAAGAAGACATAGAAAGATTAAAAAATATTCAATTAGATTTACACAAAGATTTTATTGATGTTGTTGAAAAAAGTAGAGGTTCTAAATTAAAAAAATCAGAAGTAGAATTATTTTCGGGAGAATTTTGGTCTGGTGGAAAAGCTAAAGACTTAGGTTTAATAGATGAAATTGGAGATGCCAATCAAGTATTAAGAGAAAAATTTGGTGAAGATGTAATAATTAAAAAATTTGAAAAATCAAAAGGGTGGTTAAGTAAAAAATTATCTTCAACTAATGATCACGTAGACCAATTTACAAATATATTAGAAGAAAAATCTGTCTGGCAAAGATATGGCCTCTAAAAATATAAAAAAAAAAATAAAGTTTCAAACTTTTCAGGACACAATATTAAATTTACAAAATTTTTGGAGTAAAAATGGTTGTATAATTTTACAACCTTATGATATGGAAGTTGGAGCTGGAACATTTCATCCTGCCACTACTTTAAGATCTCTGGGCCCCAAACCATGGAAAGCAGCCTATGTGCAACCTTCAAGAAGACCTACAGATGGAAGATATGGAAATAATCCAAATAGACTTCAACACTACTATCAGTTTCAAGTTTTAATAAAACCTTCTCCATCAAATATTAAAAAACTTTATCTAAATAGTTTATCTAAAATTGGTATTGATCATAAAAATCATGATATCAGATTTGTTGAGGATGATTGGGAAAGTCCAACCTTAGGAGCAGCTGGTTTAGGTTGGGAGGTATGGTGTGATGGAATGGAAATAACTCAATTTACATATTTTCAACAAATGGCTGGTTTTGAATGTAAACCAGTTTCAGTAGAAATAACATATGGTTTAGAAAGAATTTGTATGTTTACACAACAAAAAAAAAATGTTTATGATTTAATTTGGAATAATGAAAATGTTGAATATCGAGAAGTTTTTCATCAATCTGAGAAAGAATTTTCAGCATATAATTTTGAACATGCAAACACAGAAAATCTTTTTAAAATGTTTGATATGCATGAGAATGAAGCTAAATCATTAATTGAAAAAAAAATATCTTTGCCAGCATATGATCAATGTTTAAAAGCAAGCCATGTATTTAATGTGTTAGATGCTCGTGGTTCAATTAGTGTTGCTCAAAGAGCAGAATACATAGGAAGAATAAGAGAAATTACAAAGTCAACAGCCGCAATATGGATTGATACCCAAGTTTAAAATGGCAGAATTTTTTTTAGAGCTATTTAGTGAAGAAATTCCTGCAGGACTACAAAAAAATTTGCGTGAGAAACTTTTAGAGGAATTTCAAAATTTTTTCTTAGATAAATCAGTTAAGTCAAAAAAAAGCTTTTCATTTTCCACACCCAATAGATTGATTATAGTTTTTGAAGGTTTAGACAAACAAATAAAGATATTATCTGAAGAAATAAAAGGCCCAAAAACTAATGCCCCAGAACAGGCTTTGGAGGGCTTTATAAGATCTAATAATATTGAAAAAAAAGATTTATTTAAAAATAAAACTGAAAGGGGTGAGTTTTATTTTTATAAAACAAAATCTAAATCATTAAAAACTCATGATTTATTAATGGAATTTGTTCCAAAATTACTAAAAAACTATCAGTGGAAAAAATCAATGAAATGGGGTGAATTTGATCTTAATTGGGGACGGCCCTTAAAATCAATTTTGTCAGTCTTTGATAAGAGGGTAATCAATTTTCAATTTCATCATATTTTCTCTTCAAATTCGACTTACACTGATAAAGATTTTGAGGAAAAAAAAAAGACTTTTACAGATTTCAAATCATATGAAAAATATTTAAAAAAACAAGGAACACTGATCGATCAAGATAAAAGAAAGGAATTAATAAAGAGAGAATTTTCAAAAATTCTCAATAAAAAAAAGCTAAGTATTAAAGATAATCCAAGACTATTCGATGAAGTGGTAAACTTAGTGGATAACCCAAACATTTTACTATGTAGTTTTGATAAAAAGTTTCTGTCTATACCAAAAGAGATTTTAACTTTAACTATGCAATCACATCAAAAATATTTCCCAACTTTTGATAATAAAGATGAAATTACAAATGAATTTTTAATCGTTGCAAATAAAAAAGATCAAAAAGGATTGATAAAAGCAGGGAATGAAAGCGTTGTTGAAGCCAGACTCAGTGATGCTGAATTTTTTTGGAATAAAGATAAAACTCAAAATTTAGTTAAAAAGGTATCTGATTTAAAATCAATGAGTTTTTTTAAAGGATTGGGAACATATTTTCACAAAGTTCAACGAATGAGAAAGTTAGGTGGAATGATTTCTGATGAATTATTAATAAGTAAAGAAAAAGTAGAGTTATCAGCATCGATTTGTAAAACAGATTTAACATCTGACTTGGTTGGGGAATTTCCAGAACTCCAAGGAGTTATGGGCGGATACTTCTCAGCACATCAAGGATTCGACAAAGATATTTCTTTAGCAATAACTGAGCAATATTTACCTATTGGGCTAGACTCAAAAACACCCAAAAAACCTTTTAGTGTTGCATTGTCTGTTACAGATAAGATAGACACTTTAGTTGGTTTTTTTGGAATTAATGAAAAACCTACAAGCTCAAAAGATCCATTTGCATTAAGAAGAATAGCAATTGGTATTATTAGAACGATAATTGAAAATAAAAAAAATTTAAAAGTAAATGATTTATTAAGTTACTCCTCAAGCCTATATTATGATCAAGGACATAGTTTTACTAATCAAGACTCACAAAAAGAGCTACATGATTTTTTGAAAGATAGGTTTAGGTATTATATAAAAGAAAAAAAAATTCGTTTAGATATAGTTGACGCTACAATTTCATCTTTTTCAATTAACAAATTATTTTCATCTTTTGAAAAAGCCAATAGTTTAAATAAAATTATTAATAATCAAGTTGGACTAGATATTACCTCAAGTTATAAAAGGGCATCAAATATATTAGATAGTGAAATGAGAAATAGTAAAATTGAAATAACTAATACAACTGATCCTGGTATTTTCAAAACTGATTTTGAAAAGAATTTATATAAAAAAATTAATGAGATTAAAAAGTATTATTCAAATATTGATAATGATGAAAACTATGAACAATCTTTATCGATTTTAGCTAGTGCAAAGAAAGAGATTTTTGAGTTTTTTGATAATGTCAAAGTGAATGAAGAAAATGAAACTTTAAGAAAAAACAGATTGGAACTTATTAATATGTTATGTAAAACCTTTCAAAATTTTATAAATTTTCAATTATTAAAAACAAATAATGAATAAATTAATTTTAAATTTTAAGTCAAAAGACACAAAAAGAATTAAGGAACCTAAAAATTTTTTAGGTGGAAAGGGTGCTAATTTATCTGAAATGGGTAGAATGGGGCTTCCTGTGCCACCAGGATTTACAATTTCAACTAAAGTTTGTGAAATTTTCTATAAAGATAAAAAGAAATTAAATCTTAAATTAGTTTCCCTAATTAAAAAAGAACTTAAAATAATTGAAAAAGATGTATCTAAAAAATTTGGAGACCTAAAAAATCCTCTTTTATTATCAGTTAGATCTGGAGCTAGAGTTTCAATGCCTGGTATGATGGATACAATTCTTAATCTTGGTTTAAATGATAAAACTGTAATTGCTTTAGCAAATAAGACTTCAAATGGAAGATTTGCTAAAGATAGTTATAGAAGATTTATACAAATGTATGGCAATGTTGTTATGGGAGTTGAAAGCTATCATTTTGAAGAATTAATTGAGAATTATAAATTAACAAAAGGAGTATTGTTAGATACTGAACTAGATGAAGAAGATTGGGATGGTTTAATTAAAGATTTTAAAAATACGGTTAAAGAAAAAACAAACAAAGATTTTCCGCAAAATGTATATGAGCAATTACTAGGTGCAATTAGTGCAGTATTTTTATCTTGGGAAAGTAATAGAGCAAAAGTTTATAGGAAATTA
Source organism: Pelagibacterales bacterium SAG-MED01 (assembly GCA_014654455.1). Taxonomy (GTDB): domain Bacteria; phylum Pseudomonadota; class Alphaproteobacteria; order Pelagibacterales; family Pelagibacteraceae; genus Pelagibacter. The sequence continues at coordinate 16,000 of JACWCY010000001.1, read as the reverse complement.
AATCATATTTCTGCTGAGTGGGGAACAGCTGTAAATGTGCAATCTATGGTATTTGGAAATATGGGAGAAGATTGTGCAACAGGTGTGGTATTTACAAGAAATCCCTCTAATGGTTCAAATGATATTTATGGAGAATATTTAATTAATGCACAAGGAGAGGACGTTGTCGCTGGAACTAGAACACCGCAATATATAACGAAAAAAGCAAAAAAAGATGCTAAGACAAAAGAACTTTCGATGGAAGAGACCATGCCAAAAGTTTATCAGGAATTATATAAGATCCTAAAAAAATTAGAAAAACATTATAAGGATATGCAAGATGTTGAGTTTACAGTTGAAAACAAAAAACTTTGGATATTACAAACTCGCTCAGGTAAAAGAACTTCAAAATCAGCTGTAAAAATTGCAGTTGATATGGTCAAAGAAAAGCTAATTTCAAAAAATGATGCAGTTTTAAGAATTGATCCTAATTCCTTAGATACTTTATTACATCCTACTTTAGATGAAAAAAGCTCTATCGAAGTTATTGCTAATGGTTTGCCCGCATCTCCAGGAGCTGCAAGTGGCAAAGTAGTTTTTACTTCTGAGGAAGCAGAAAGATTAAACAGCATGATGCAAGATACTATTTTAGTTAGAGTAGAAACTTCCCCAGAAGATATTCAAGGTATGCACGCAGCAAAAGGAATTTTGACAGCAAGAGGAGGTATGACAAGTCATGCTGCGGTAGTTGCAAGAGGAATGGGAAGGCCTTGTGTTTCTGGTTCAAGTGAAATTGATATCAATTATGAACAAAAATTTTTCAAAACATCATCTGTAGAAGTCAAAGAAGGTGATATTATTACAATAGATGGCTCTACTGGAAGAATAATTTTGGGAAATGTACCTACTGTAAAACCTGAAATTTCTGGTGATTTTTCAAAATTAATGGGATGGGCTGATAATATTAGAAAATTGAAAGTCAGAACGAATTCTGAAACTCCACTCGATACTAAAACAGCTAGAGACTTTGGTGCTGAAGGAATCGGTCTTTGTAGAACTGAACATATGTTTTTTGATGAAGAAAGAATTTTATCAGTAAGAGAAATGATTTTATCAAAAACCCAAGAAGATAGAGGTAAAGCTCTAAAAAAACTTTTGCCTCATCAAAAAAAAGACTTTATGGAAATATTTAAAATTATGTATGGTCTTCCTGTTACTGTGAGATTGTTAGACCCCCCCTTACATGAATTTTTACCTAAATCTGACAAAGAAATATCTGAAGTAGCAAAAGTAGTTGGTGCAGACAAAAAAGATGTAGAGTCCAGGATAGATGAACTTCATGAACAAAATCCTATGCTAGGTCACAGAGGTTGTAGATTAGGTATTTCTTTTCCAGAAATTTATGAAATGCAATGTCGAGCAATTTTTGAAGCATTATCGGAACTAAAAAAGAATAAACAAAAAACTGCATTTCCGGAAATAATGATTCCACTTGTTTCAACTGAGGCTGAGATCCAAATAATGAAAAATCTAGTAATACGTGTTGCAGGGCAAGTAAAAAAAGAAAAAAATATTAAGATAGATTATCTAGTAGGCACAATGATTGAATTGCCTAGAGCTGCAATTAAAGCAAAAGATATTGCAAAACACGCAGAATTTTTTAGTTTTGGAACAAATGATTTAACCCAAACAACTTTTGGTATTAGCCGTGATGATAGTGGAAAATTTTTAAATGACTACATTGATAATAAAATATTTTCTATAGACCCATTTATTTCAATTGATGAAGGAGTTGAAGATTTAATAGATATAGCTGTAATAAAAGGAAAAAAACAAAATAAAAAGATTAAATTAGGAATTTGTGGTGAACACGGAGGTGATCCAAAAAGTATTCATTTTTGTTCAAAAGCAGGTTTGGATTATGTATCTTGCTCCCCTTACAGAGTTCCAATTGCAAGATTAGCAGCAGCTCAAGCAGAATTAAAAAAAAATAAGTAATTTATTAAGAATTGATTTAATCAATTGATCAAAAATTCTGCTATTGTTGACTAAAAATCAATTAATCTTGTGATATTATGACTTAACAATCAAATTAGAAGTAGTATATATTTAAATATATGAAAGATATAAATGTTGTAATAGTTGGACTTTATACATATTTTAATGTGCCAGTTAGAATTTTACATCCCTTGGCAGATAGACTTGATGGTGTAAGAGCCCATACAATATTTTATAAAAACTATGACTCAAATCTTTTTAGTCTTCCAACTGAAAAAGAAGAAAAGCTTTTTTTAGACAATATAATTAAAATAAATCCAAAAATAGTAGCAATAAGTTTGTTATCACCTTACGTTTTAATTGCTAAAAGAATTACAGAGTTAGTTAAAAAACATACTGATGCAGTAGTAGTTTGGGGAGGAGTTGGCCCGACCATAACACCAGATGAACATATTAAAATGACAGATGTCATTTGTATAGGTGAAGGGGAAAGAGCATTCGAAGAATTGATAGTAGCAGTTAGGGATGGAAAAGATTATTCAAATATCAAAAATTTATGGGTAAATGAAAGTGGAAAAATTACAAAAAATCCTCAAGGACCATTAATACAAGAATTGGATACACTTCCTTTTGCAGAATATGGTCATGAAAATATGTATTTTATTGAACAAAACAAATGTTCAAGAGAAGACCCAGAGCTTGATCATAATATTTTGTATTTACAATCCACAAGAGGCTGCCCTTATAGTTGCTCTTTTTGTGTTGAAACAATGTATCATGATATTTATAAAGGTTTGGGTAAATTTGTAAGGAGAAGGTCTGTAGATAGCATAGTTGAAGAAGTAAACTTGCACCTTAATAGACCTGGCAATAAGAAAAAAAGAGTTTATTTTATAGATGAAGTATTTGGTTCGGCTCCAGGTTTTATAGAAGAATATTCAGAGAGATTTCCTAAAGAAGTAGGACTACCCTTTGATGTATTGTATCACCCAAAATCACTAAAAGTAAAAACAATAGAGAGACTTGCTCATGCAGGATGTAAAGAAATTAACTTCGGTATTCAAACAGGATCAGACAAGATCAGGAATGAAGTCTTTACAAGACCTGGTACAAATCAAGAAATAATTGAATTAACAAATGAAATAAGTAAATTTGATATAGCTATTAGATATGACTTAATTTTAGATAATGATTTTGAAACTAAAGAAACATTGATAGAATGTATTGATTTAATATTACAGTTACCAAAACCAGTAATATTTAATACATTTTCTCTTCAACATTTTCCCGATTATCCGATGACAAAACTAGCTATTGATGCAGGTCATATTACCGAGGAAGAACTTGATGATTGGCCAACGATGATGAGAAGAACTACTGAAAACTGGAAATTTATTCCTAGGTGGAAAAAAAGAGAAAAGACGAGAACAAATCAACTTCAAAGATTAAATAATATTATATGGATGATGTGTTGGAACCATGCCTCAGACAAAATTGTGAAGTTTGCGGTATTTAGAAAAGGTCCATTATCTAGAATTGTGTTTCATTACTTAAATTTAAAATCAGTTTTGTTATGGTCAATTTGGGGAGAAGGTGGATTATTACATAAAGCAAGTTTTAGATTTAGACCATTAACATATTCGATTGCTGCAATTAAATTAATTTTAAAAGGTGATTTTCATCAGTTGGCAGATAAAATTAGAAATAAGGCCATCAAACCATTTAAAAGATATGCCAACTCTAGAAATCTGGGAAGTTAAATAACTTTTTTTTAAAAACAACTTAAAGAGTTGATATCTATATTCTTCTTTAAGGCTAAAATAAAGATATCTGAAAAATTCCTGTCATATAAAATACTTTCTGCAATATCTTTATCAATTTTTAAATATTTTAATTTGTTTATGTTTTTTAAATATAAATCTTGAGTGTCGTTATTTGGTGAATAAAGATTTCTAAATCCATCTGAATGTGGAGATATTAGATAACAATTAAAATCATGATCTACAAGGTTTTTGATTATTTTTGATTTTGAAAATCCTGGTGAAAATTTTTTTAAATCGTTTTCTGTATGAAGTTCCATTAAAAGATATTTGATATTATCATTTAGCAATTCATTACTACCATTTAATATTTTTCCCTCAGCTCCATGAACATCCATTTTTAATATATTTGGCACATATTCTTTTTTACTAAAAACCATGTCTAAAGTAGTTGTTTCTAATTGTTTTCCAAATTTAGAAACTTTTTGTAGATATTCAATTTCATCATTTTGATTATCTGAAATGTCTTTTGGGTCAACAACTCCCACGTCATATACAAACAAATTTTCTTTTTTATCTGATAGAACTGCATTTACTATTTCAATATTTTTAATATTGCTTAAAGAGGCAGATTTTTCAATATCATTACAAAAATCTTTATTACTCTCTAATGCATATACTGGTAAATCATTGTTTAAAAATTTAGATACATAACAAGCATAATGACCAACAAAAGCACCAATATCTGCAAAAATTGGTTTTTCTTCTTTTTTTAAAATACTATTTAGACAAACAGTAACTGCTAATTCATAAACTTTGCCTTTGGTGAGTAATTGAGTGTAAGTGTAGTGTGCTTGAGAATTCTGTTTCCTTACATAAATCTTATATTTTATATTTTCTACTTCGTAATTATAAATTATCGTGCTGTCTAGTGATACCTTTTTTATGAATAAAATAATTTTTTTAAAAAAAATTATTAAATATTTATAACTACTATGGGGAAAAATTTTTAGTATTAAAAAGAAAAATTTATTAATGATATTTCCAAAAATAGACTTAGACATATGATAATTTTATAATCAGTTAATATTTTAATTGTAAAGTTTTTTATACCCAAAGTTTGTAACTACATATGCTAAATATGAAAAAAAGATAGTAGATAAAACTGTATTTGAAAAAAAAGGAATCGCCAAAAAATAACAATTAATCAAACCATTAAAACTTTTTTCATATAAATTTGAAAAAATCCAAACACTAAAATTAGTTGTCACAAAAAATATCACTGAAGCAATTAAACAATAAATATATAAATTTTTAAAAGTAATCTTTTTAATAATTTGTGATTGAATTATTAATATTAAAAATAGAGAAAAATAAGTAAAAATAAAATTATTATAAAGGCCTATAATTAAATCACTTAAAAACATTGAGCCGAGTAAAACAATCAATGACAAATAAATATTTTTAAGTAAATAAGAGCTAATTACAGCCGCTGCAATTATGGGTGTAAAGTTAGGCGGATGAGGTATTAGTCTTGAAAAGGCTAAAATACATATTATTGAAATTGGAAATAAATATTTTTTAAGGTCTTTGTTAGCTATGTTCATATAATTGATTATAATAGTTTATTTAATTTATTTTATATTATCTATTCAATGGTAATCAAGTTTTCTTTAAAGATAAAATCTCTCTTTTTTGTGCTTTTTCAATTATTGAAATTTTTTCTTTATCATCTTTTATACTCCAATTACTGATTTCAGCTATTGATCGTTTGCAACCTAAACAAAAACCTGTGTTTAGATCTAATTAACAAAAAACTTTTGCAAGGAGATTTAACCACAATAACTAAAAATCAGTTTTAATACCAAAGTTAAGGCGTCTTTCTTGACCTCTATACATATAGCCAGTTTCATACTCTGCTGTTAAAGCATTTTTAAGATTCATAAAATAAACTTTATCATTTATTTTTATATTGCTTAGAATGTCAAAAGTTATGTAGTCACCTAAGATTACATCGTGAAAAGTTCCAGAATATCCAGCATGGTAAGTACTAGTATTTACATTACCATAATCTCTTCTTTCTCCAACGTAATTGGTATTGAGTGTTAAATTTAAATCACCTAAACCTTCAAAGTTATCAATAGTCTTTTTTAAGCTTGAGCTGATTTGATGTTTTGGCACTAGTACTCCTTGACAATCTATTGGCGATTTAACTGTTCTAGCAGGATTATCACAATCTTCGCCATCTAATGAATCTGTATAAGCATAATTAAGAGATAAATTATATCCACCTGGTAATAATTTACCTGTGGCAACCTCTATACCTTTATTTTTTATTTCACCAGCGCTATTCTTAACAGCAAAAGTAGATCCTTTTTCATTTACATTGGATGCCCAACCAGCTATGTGATCATCATATTGCACAAGAAATGCTGTTAAGCTTAGATCTAAACCTAGTTCTTCGATATATTTATCTACTCCAAAATCAATTCCCACACTTTTTTCTGGGGTAATTTCACCTATGTTAGTTACATTTGTGCCATAAAAATAGTCACCTAGAGCTGCAAATCTTATACCATTTCCAAACGAAGTTCGATATTTAGTGTTACTATCTTTCTTGTAAGCAAATGTTCCTCTTCCTGTAAAATATTCACCTGCTATAGTATGCTCATCTCTTCTCAAACCAAAAGTACCGTAAAGCTTATCTAATGGTCTAAATTGTATATCCGCATATTGTGAAAGTATGTACTCATCATTTTCTCGTTTTTCCTTAATTGAAAAAGTTTTATAGTTCGCTCTTTCAAGCTCATTATCTAAACCATAAATAATTTTTGTATCTAAATTGAAATTATATTCTCCCAAGTAGTTAACTGTATCTCTATTACCAGTAAAATTTCCACCATTAGATCCATCAAAACTTATTACTTCTCTTACAGTTTTAAATTTATTAAAAATTAGCTGGTTTTTAAATTTACCATTATCTTGTATTAATTTAAAATTATAAGCTGCTTCATAATCATCTGTGGAGTTTCCATCTGCTTTTGCAGGAGAACTCGTATCCTGACCAAAATTACCAGTATAATGTGTTGGCTCATCATATTCTAACAAAGTGTCATTATAACTTAAATTATTTTCAATTCTTAAACTGTTATTTATCTGATAGCCATATTTAGCAACAATACCATCAGATCTATAAGAATCTCTCTCTGTATTATCAGTCATCGCTGATTGACCTTCTGTAAAAAAACCATTTAAATTTAGAGCAAAATCATGTGCATTTTTTTTCCCCAAAAGATTATAATTAAGATTTCTTTCTTGAGATATTGTATACCAATTATCAAATCCACCAGTTAAACTGATACTTTGTTTAATTCCTTCTTCTTCTGCTTTTTTTGTATAAATATTTATAGCACCACTAATTGCACTACCTCCGTATAAAGAACTATGAGTTCCTTTTAAAACTTCAACACGCTCAATACTATCAGCGGGTATTTGATTGACTCCATAATAACGATTGTCAGGCGTCGAAGGATCCGACATTTTAACACCATCAATAAAAACAGTTGAATATCTTCCTGGCAATCCTCTCATCTGAATGCCCGTTACAGTTCCATAACCCCCACTTTGAAACATACTCATACCAGGAACAGTATTTTCAATAATATCACCAATAAAAAAATCATTTGCTTCATTTATTTGTTGATCATTAACTACAGTAATATCTGATCCAACAATTGATTTTGATTGAATAGTTTTACCAGGAGAAATAACAATAACTGGAATTTCTTTAGAGAAAACTGGATTTAAAAATAAAATTAAATTTAGAAACACTATAACCCTTAACATCATATGACTCATCCATTTTATGCCTCATAAAATATATGAAGCAGATTAATTTAGTGCCGATGTTAATTTTTCATAGCAGAATTAGACTTTTCCTGGCCTTCATTCGACAGCGGACTTAACTGGGTGGCGCTCGGACTATAACCGTTGCAGGAACAGCCAATGAATTTCACACTGATTCCCCACCAAACTTCAGTTAAAATTTTTTATATATATAAAATAGAAAATTACAATAATTTTATTTATTGTTTAAGGGGCGTTCTGTTGCCAGGTGCCCCGAACTTTGTACCATTATTAGCGAATAATTTGAATTGAAAAGAGAGGAATAGGTTTTAAAAGCCGACTCTTGGCCGACTCATATTGCTATGTTAAGTTATTTTATGAGACTTAAGAAATACACAGATAAGCAAATTATTTCTAATGCAAAAAAATATAAATCTAAAATAGACTGGAAGAACAAAAGCCCAAATCTTTATTCAGCAGCAGTTAGACGGAATTTAATTAAAAACGCAACTATTCATATGACTAGACCACCTAGCCATAAAATTAAGTGGATAAAAGAAATCGTACTTAAAGATGCAAAAAAATATAATTCTAAATCAGAATGGATGAAGAACTCAAATAGTTCATATAACTCTGCTAAAAAAAATGGTTGGTTTGCAAAAGCAACATCTCACATGGATAGACCAGACATGACGAGAAAATGGACAAAACAAAATGTTATAAAAAATGCAAAAAAATTTAAAACAATAAAAGAATGGACGAATAGTTTTAGTGGAGCTTATGATGCAGCATTTAACAAAGGTTGGCTGAAGGAAGCGACAGTTCATATGATTAGACCAGCCTGGAAAGGATTAAGAATTTGGACAAAAGAAAAAATCCTTGAAGATGCTAAGAAATTTAAACACAGAGTTAGATGGGGTGAAAAGAGTGGAGGAGCATATGCTGCAGCGCAAAGAATGGGTATTTTAAAATTAGCCACTAAACATATGATAAGACCAAGTACCAAGGGAGTTAACTTAGGTCGAAGAAGTCCAGCTAAATGGACTGATGAGCTTTTGAAAAATTCAGCCTCTAAATATGAAACTGTTAAAGAGTGGCGAACTAAAGAAGAAAGCGCTTATGCTACTGCATCAGCAAGAGGACTTTTAAAAGAACTCACAAAACGAATGATAAAAATTGGAGAGAAAGGATACTGGACAAAAGAAAAAGTTAAACAATCTGCGCTAAAATATAAAACAAAGGTTGAATGGATAACTAATGAACCAGCCGCATATAGAGCATGCCTAAAAAATAGTTGGATTGATGAACTAACTAATCACATGACACCAATTGGAAATAAAAAAATGCGTTGTGTTTATAGCATTTCAGTTGTTGGAAAAAAAATAATTTATATAGGGTTAACAGGTTATTTTGAAAGAAGAATGAGAGACCATTTTGAAACTAAAAGAATAACAAAATTGATTAAAGAACATGGCAAAAATTCAATAATAACGAAACAATTAACAAAATATATTTTAGCAGATGAAGCTATCAAAATTGAAGACAAATTAATTAATCACTATAGAAAAAAAAAATATATTGTTCTAAACCGTGCTAAAGCAGGAAGTCTTGGAGGAATTAATATTAAATGGACAAAAGAAAAAATTTTAATCGAAGCTAAGAAATATCAAACAATAAAAGATTGGTTAAAGAAAGATAAACTAAGCTATTCTGCAGCTTGGTCGATGAATATTCTAAATCAGGCCACAAAACATATGACCAGATTATGGGAGAAAAAATGGACAGATGAAAAAGTTATTAAAGCTGCCTTAAAGTTTAAATCTTTCAAAGACTGGCTTGAAAAAGATAAAAAGTCTTATGCAGCTGCTCAACAAAGAAAATTATTAAACGATCCTAGAATAACCAATAAACTTAAAAAAGTTATGGGAAAAGCATCAAAGTGGTCAAAGGTGAAAGCTATAAAAGAGGCAAAAAAATATAAATATAGATCAGTTTGGAAAAAAAACTCTCCTTCGTCATATCGCTTTGCACAAAGAAATGGTTTTTTTCTAAAAGCAGTTAAACATATGAAAAGGCCAAAACCTTGGAATAAAATTAATTAAAATGCCGACTCACGGCCGACCAAATTAAATTTAAAAGCTAATTAGTATTTAAAACAAAGCAAAGTATTAGATTAGTTAGGGGCGTTCTGTTGCCAGGTGCCCCAAACCCCGTTTACCTAATTAACAAAATTAATTAAGCAGCAAGTGCGTAACTTTCGTTAGCAATTATAAATTAGCCCGTTACGGTGGAACAATTCCGAACGAAAGAATAGCCTTTAGTCACCCGTCGAATCTAGTTCACCCCCATAAGTTGTAAATGGTGGAGGTGGTGGGTACTGCCCCCACGTCCGCAATGGTTATTACGAAATTCGTTTATCGTCGTAGTTGGCAAGCCAACACTATTAATATAAAAGCTATTCAAAGAGATTCAATAAAAATCATGAAATTAACTAAAGAGCAATTACAAGAGATTAAAGATCAACAATCACAACAAAATCCAACAAAAAGGGTTACCGCTCCAGAACTTGAAAAAATTCTTTATGAGGCAATGCCAGCTCTAGATCATGGATTTGTAAGAGTAGTTGATTATATGGGTGACGATACATCAATTGTTCAGTCTGCAAGAGTTTCATATGGAAAAGGAACTAAACAAGTTTCAACAGATTCTGGTTTAATAAAATATTTAATGAGACATTGGCATAGTACGCCATTTGAAATGTGTGAAATTAAGTATCATGTAAAGCTTCCAATATTTATTGCACGTCAATGGATTAGGCATAGAACAGCAAATGTAAATGAATACTCAGCAAGGTATTCAATTTTAGATAAAGAATTTTATTTACCGTCAGCTGAAAATTTAGCAGCACAATCTTCAAGCAATAGACAAGGAAGAGGAGACATTATTGAGGGAGAACAAGCTAAGGAAGTTTTAGAACTTTTAAAAAATGATGCTGAAAGAACTTACGATAATTATGAGATGATGCTTAATGAAAGATTTGACGGTTCTACTATTGATGATAATAAAAAAGGTTTAGCAAGAGAACTTGCAAGAATGAATTTAACTTTAAATACTTACACTCAATGGTATTGGAAAACAGACTTACTTAATTTGATGAATTTTTTGAGACTAAGAGCTGATAGTCACGCACAATACGAAATAAGAGTTTATGCTGACATAATGCTAGATACTTTAAAAAAATGGGTCCCGATTACTTATGATGCATTTATGGATTATAGGGTAGGAGGAACAGAAGTTTCAGCAAAAGGTAAAGTTATAATACAAAAACTTATTAAAGGAGAAAAGGTTGAAGCTGATAATTCAGGGCTATCTAAAAGAGAATGGAATGAACTAATGATAGCTTTCGATCTTAAAGATAAGTTGATTTAATCTTATTTGCAAAATCTAAATATATTTTTGAAATTTCATGATTAGAATTGGCCTCAACAATGGGCTTTCCATCATCTCCTGCTTTTCCAACTTCAGGATTGATTGGTATTTCACCTAAGAACTCTTTTTGAAATTCTTCTGCTGTTTTTTTAACGCCACCTTCACCAAAGATTTTATATTTTTTTCCATCATCTCCAATAAAAAAACTCATATTATCTACTAAACCTAGTATTTTTACTCCAAGTTTATCAAACATTTTAATTCCTCTTTTAACATCTAATAGTGCAACCTCTTGAGGAGTAGAAACTATGATTGCTCCATCCATTTTAATTTCTTGAGAAAAAGTTAATTGAGTATCTCCAGTTCCGGGAGGCATATCAATAATTATAAAATCTAAATTCTTCCAGTTTACTTTTTGAGTAAATGTTTTAATTGCACTTGTCACCATTGGACCACGCCAAATCATAGGTGTTTGTTGATCTGCTAAAAAACCAATAGACATACATTGAATGTCATATTTTATAATAGGCTCTAATTTTTGACCATCGCTTTTTGGTTTATCATTAATGTCAAACATTTTTGGGATTGATGGACCATAAATATCTGCATCTAATAATCCAACCTTGCAACCAATCTTTTTTAATGCCAAGGCTAAATTTGTTGCAAAGGTAGATTTTCCAACACCACCTTTTGCGCTAGAAATTGCTATAGTAAATTTAGTACCAAGTATTGGGTTTTTTTTAAAAACCTTAGGTTCTACCTTGCTTTTCATTGCGGCACTTAGTTCAGGCTTTTTATCAGTCATAATTTGATCTTAACTTGTTTTTAATGAATAAGACACTATATAGATAATGTATGTCTGATGATTTTCAACAACGAGGTGGAAGTCCATGGGGAACTCCTCCAGGTGGAGGAAACGGAAATGGATCTGGTAGAGGTCCTACACCACCTGATATAGAGAAAATTATTAGAGAACTTCAAGATAAGATTAAAAAATTTTTACCTGGAGGAAGTTCTTCTGGAGGTAAACAAGCTATTTTAGTTTTAATTATTTTAGGATTTGTGTGGTTAGCAAGTGGTCTTTATAGAGTTTTGCCAGACGAGCAAGGTGTTGTTTTAAGATTTGGAAAGTTTATTAAAACTACTCAGCCTGGTTTGAATTACCATATTCCTTTTCCAGTTGAGTCAGTTCTAACCCCAAAAGTAACAAAGGTTAATAGAATTGATATCGGATTTAGATCTGAAAGAGATAGTGGCTTTTCTTCATCTGGAGGAGTTGCAGATGTTCCTCAAGAAAGCTTAATGTTAACTGGAGATGAAAATATAGTAAATATAGATTTTTCAGTTTTTTGGGTAATTAAAGATGCAGGAAACTTTCTATTCAAAATTCAAGACCCAGAAGGAACTGTTAAAGCAGCAGCAGAAACTGCAATGAGAGAAGTAATTGCAAGATCAGATATTCAACCTATTTTAACCGAAGGAAGATCTGTTATAGAAACTGATACTCAAGAAATTATTCAAAAAATATTAGATGAATACACAAGTGGTATTCAAATTACTCAAGTACAAACTCAAAAAGCCGATCCGCCTGACCAAGTTATCGATGCATTTAGAGATGTACAAGCCGCAAGAGCTGATATGGAGAGATCAAAAAATGAAGCTGAGGCATATGCTAATGATGTTATTCCAAGAGCAAGAGGTGAAGCCGCAAGAATATTACAAGCTGCTGAAGCATATAAAAAAGAAGTTGTGGCAAAAGCAGAAGGTGAAGCGAGCAGATTTTTAGCAATTTATACTGAATATAAAATGGCAAAAGAAGTAACTCAAGAAAGAATGTATTTAGAGACAATGGAAAAAGTTTTAGCAGATATCGATAAAGTGATTATTGAAAAAAATGCTGGATCAGGTGTAGTGCCTTATCTCCCATTGCCAGAATTAAGTAAAAAGAAAGCATCTAATTAATATGAATATTGGAAAAGTTATAGCTGGAATAATTGTTGCAATTGCAACAGTAGCATTCTTTTCAATTTTTATTGTTAAAGAAGTTAATCAAGCAATTGTTCTTCAGTTTGGTGACCCTAAAAGAATTATTTCAAAACCTGGATTAAACTTTAAGATACCTTTCATTCAAAACGTTGTTTTTTTAGATAAAAGAATTTTAAATTTAGACACTCCGCCAGAAGAAGTAATTGCATCAGATCAAAAGAGATTAATTGTTGATGCATTTGCAAGATTTCAAATCGTAGACCCTCTTAAATTTTATATTTCAGTTGGGAATGAAAGAGTTGCAAGATCGAGATTAGCAACAATTATAAATTCAAGAATTAGGAATGTTTTAGGTCAGCAAGAACTTCAAACACTTTTATCTGAAGATAGAACGAAGCAAATGGCTTTAATCCAAGAAGGTGTAAACAATGAAGCTGAAAACTTTGGAATTAAAATAAATGATGTTAGAATAAAAAGAGCAGACCTTCCCCAAGCAAACAGTGATGCAATTTTTAGAAGAATGCAAACTGAAAGGGAGAGAGAAGCAAAAGAATTTAGAGCGAGAGGTGCAGAGATGGCAGTGACAATAACTTCTACGGCAGATAAAGAAGTCACTGTAATATTAGCTGATGCTCAAAAAAAATCAGAGATTATGAAAGGTGAGGGAGATGGTAAAAGAAACAATATCTTTGCTGGTGCTTTCGGACAAGATCCTGAATTCTTCGCATTTTATAGAGCAATGCAAGCTTATGAAAAAGCTCTTATTGGTGGAGAAACATCTTTAATTTTATCACCTGATAGTGAGTTCTTTAAATTTTTTGGAAATATAAAACCTAAATCAAATTAAATTCAGATGAAGGAATTGATCATAGCTTTTGGTCTTTTCTTATTTATTGAAGGAATTTTATATGCCATATTTCCATCAAAAATGAAAAGTATGTTAAAAAAATTGGAACTTGTTAAGGATAATCAGTTAAGAGTGGGTGGATTAATTTTTGCAATTATAGGGTTTATAATTATTTATTATATAAAGAACTGAAATGAACAAGTTAAAGACAATTTTAATAACAATTATTTTAATTTTTAACCTACAATTAAATTCCTTTTCTCAAAACATACCAGGATCTTTTGCTGACTTAGCAGAAAAGCTGATGCCATCAGTAGTTAATATTTCAACTACTACAATTATTACAACTCAATCTAATCCGTTTCCTTTTCAATTTCCTCCAGGATCTCCGTTTGAAGACATGTTTAAGGAGTTTGGTACTCCACAAGAACGTCAATCATCAGCTCTTGGTTCAGGATTTATCATTGATGAAAAAGGAATTGTTGTAACCAATAATCATGTAATTAGTGATGCTGAGGATATAATTGTTAGAGTAAATGGAGATAAAGAATTTAAAGCAAAAGTGATTGGAGCTGATCCATTATCGGACATTGCTGTATTGCAATTAGAAACTGAAGAAAAATTTATTCCTGTAAAATTTGGTGACTCAAACAAAGCAAGAATTGGTGATTGGGTTATTGCTATTGGAAATCCATTTGGTTTAGGTGGTACAGTTACATCTGGAATAATTTCTGCAAGAAATAGATCGATTGGTTTATCAAGATATGAAGATTATATCCAAACTGATGCATCCATTAATTCGGGAAACTCAGGTGGTCCTTTGTTTGACATGAATGGCGATGTTGTTGGAATTAATACTGCAATCTTAGGAAGAAATGGTTCTATTGGAATTGGTTTTTCAATACCATCAAACAGCGCAAAAATTGTAATAGATCAATTAATTGAATTTGGTGAAACAAAAAGAGGATGGTTAGGTGTTAGAATTCAAGATGTTACAAAAGAAATTGCTGATGTTGAAAAATTAGATGAACCAAGAGGAGCATTAGTTGCTAGTGTTGCAGAAGATAGCCCTTCAGATAAAGCTGGAGTTAAAGCAGGAGATATAATCCTTGAATTTAACGGAGAAAAAATTCAAGAGATGAAAGAGCTTCCTTTAATTGTAGCAAGAACAGAAGTTGGAAAAAAAGTTAAAGTTAAGATATGGAGAGATAAAAAAGAAATAATTAAATCTATCACCCTTGGAAGATTAGAGACATCAGAAGATTTTAAAGTTACAGAAAAGAATAAAAAACCAAAAGAACTTGAAATTGAAAATTTAAAAATTACAGTAAGAGAACTTACAAGTGAAGATATAAAAAATAGAAATTTACCCAATCAAACCACTGGACTTGTTATAACTAAAATTAAAAAAACTAGTCCTTTAATAAGTTCAATAGAAGTTAATAGTATTATTTTAGAGGCACAAAAGAAAAAAATTAAAAATTTTAATGATTTAAATCAAGCTGTTGAAAAGGTATTAAAAAGTAATCAAAAAACTATATTATTAGTTATTTACAATAGCCAAAATCAAAGAAGATATATTGGCATTAAATTAGATTAATTTATGGATTTAAAATCCAAAATTATTTTAATTTATGGACCAACAGCATCAGGTAAGTCTAAATTTGCAATTAAATTAGCTAAGAAAATTGATGGTGAAATTATTAATGCTGACAGTATGCAAGTTTATAAAGAATTAAAAATTTTATCAGCAAGACCTCAAAAGAAAGATTATCAAAATATAAAACATCATTTGTATGGGTTTCAGAATGTAAAAAAGAAGTTTTCAACAGGTGATTGGCTTAAATTAGCTAATAAAAAAATATTAGATTTAAAAAAAAGAAAAAAAACACCTATTTTAGTAGGAGGTACAGGGTTATATTTTAAAGCTTTAACAGAAGGTTTGGCTGATATTCCCAACATTCCAATAAACTGATTATCATCACCAGGAAATGCACCAAGCCCCTGTAAAGTTGAAGTAATTGGAAATCCAATTAATCTAACAAATTCTCTTAATGTTTCACTAGCTTTTGGTCCTGAATTAATAACTCCACCTCCTGTATAAATTACAGGTTTTTTTGATTTAGAAATTAAATTAATTAATTCATCTATTTCG